>NC_009380.1:1524509-1829410 GCF_000016425.1 Salinispora tropica CNB-440
CTGGACGGCCCGGAGCCGGACGCCAGGCCCGACCTCGGACCGGCGGCGGCCCCAGCGAAGCCCACGTCGCCGGTCGCCGTGGACGTCCGGCCACCGATGGTGGCCGAGGAGTGCCGACCGCCGGCCGAGGGCGCTCTGCCACCGACCGGGGGCGCCTCGACACCGACCGGGGGCGCCTCGCCGCCGCCGGTGGCCTCGCTCGGCCGAACGCTGCGGGAAATCTGGCGGCTGCTCCGCAACGACCCGCGGTACGGCCTGGCGGCGCTCGTGCCCTTCATCGTGCTGGTGTTGGTCGGCCTGGCCGGCCCGGTGCTGCCGTGGCTCTGGGCGGACGTGGTCGACGGTGTCAGGGAGCCGTGGCTACCGGCGCTGGGCATCGCGGCCGGGCTGCTGGCCATGCTCCCCTTCCACTGGTACTCAACATTGTGGTTCCAGGGCTGGTGGGTACGGCAGATGCTGCGGATCAACCTCCGGCTGGTGCACGGGCAGACCGGGCCGCGGCGGGTCGGTGGCTACACCCCCGCCGAGGTGGTCGCCCAGGGCGGTGACACCGAACGGGTCGTGGAGCTGGCCGACAACGCGCTGGACCAGTTCGTCGGCCTGGCCCTGCTGGTGACGATGACCGTGATCTCCGGCAGCGTCGTACCCGGGCTCTTCTTCGTCGGGACGATGGTGGCGTCCGCGTTGGTGGCCACCTCGTTCGGTCCGGCCCTGGAGCGCAGCGCACGGGCGACGGTGACGGCGCGGGCCGCGTACGCGACCGCGCTGGTCTCCGGGCTCTCCGCCGCGCGGACGGTGAAGTTGGCCGGCGCGACCGGGCCGGTGCTCGACCACCTCGCCGACCTGGACGCCACCCGCAGCCAGCGCCAGCGGCGGGAGATCTCCACCCAGGTGTGGTCCCGCTCCACGCCGTCGTTGGTCAGCGGGCTGCTACCGATCGGCGCGTGGGGGCTGTTCCTGGCCGGTGTGCTGTCGGCCGGCGCGACCCTGGTCGCCGTCTCCACTCTCGTCACGGCACGCTGGATCGCCTGGACCGCGGCGTCGTTGCTGTCCCAGGTCCCGTCGGCGCGGGTGTGGACCCAGCGGACGGTGGCGATGACCGGGGCGCCGGCGTACTCGGCGGCGCTGCCGGGAGTCGATCCGGCCGCCGGGACCGCTCCGGCGCCGTCGGCGCCGGCCCGGCACCCCCTGCATCGGCTCGAACTGGCCGGCTTCGGGGTCCGCCACTCGGACGGGGTGGCAGCGGTCCGCGATGTCGACCTGACGCTGGAACGCGGCCAGCTCGTCCTGGTGGTTGGTCCGGTCGGGTCAGGCAAGTCGTCGCTGCTACGGGCCCTCGCCGGGATCGTTCCGTACACAGGTCGGCTGATGTGGAACGGCGTACCGGTGACCGAGCCGGAGCTGTTTCTCCGCCCGCACCAGGTCGGCTACGTCGGTCAGCAGCCCCGGGTGCTCTCCGGGACGGTCGCCGACAACATCACCCTCGACCATCCGGTGGGCGCCGACGCGGCCGTGTCGACCGCCCAGCTCGAGCCTGACCTGGCGGCCTCCGGGGCCGGTCTCGGGCTGGCTATCGGGCACAAGGGCACCCGGCTCTCCGGCGGGCAGCTTCAGCGTCTCGCGCTGGCCCGTGCCCTCGCCCCGCGGAGCGAGCTGCTGGTCGCCGACGATGTCTCCTCCGCGCTGGATGTCACCACGGAGCTGGCGCTCTGGGCGGCGCTGCGACAGCACGGTGTCACCGTGCTGGGGTCGACCTCGAAACGGGCGGCGTTGCTCCGCGCCGACCACGTCCTGGTGTTGCGCGACGGCCGGGTGGCCGCCCAGGGCCGCTGGTGTGAGCTGGCGGCGCAGTGGTCCCACCTGGCCGGCTGACGGGCTAGCCCTGGTGCGGGGCGCGGGCTGCCGGCCGAGTCGGTCGGGACCGATGCCGGCCCCGCCCCAGCACCGGGGCGGGGCCGGATGGGCGATCCACTCAGGCGGGGGCCAAGGTCGGCTCCTCGCGCTGGCCGGGCCGAGAGTCGCGCTCGACCGGCTCATCGTCAACCAGGCTCCGTCGGCCGGCCGAGTCGTACGCGGTCCGGTCGAGGGTGCCCTCCCGGGCCGCCACGATCGTCGGCACGAGGGCCTGCCCGGCGACGTTGGTCGCGGTGCGGACCATGTCCAGGATGGGGTCGATGGCCAGCAGCAGGCCCGCGCCGGCCAGCGGCAGGCCGAGCGTGCTCAGCGTCAGCGTGAGCATGACGATCGCGCCGGTGAGGCCGGCGGTCGCCGCCGACCCGACCACGGAGACGAAGGCGATCAGCAGGTAGTCGGTGACGCCCAGCTCCACCCCGAAGACCTGCGCCACGAAGATCGCGGCCAGGGCCGGGTAGATCGCCGCGCAGCCGTCCATCTTCGTGGTGGCACCGAACGGGACCGCGAACGAGGCGTACTCGCGGGGGACTCCCAGCCGTTCGACCGCGCGCTGGGTCACCGGCATGGTGCCGACCGAGGAACGGGAGACGAAGGCCAGTTGGATCGCTGGTCCGGCACCAGCGAAGAAGCGCAGCGGGTTGAGTCGGCCGGCGCCGAGCAGCAGCAGCGGGTAGACCACGAACAGCACGATCGCGCAGCCGACGTAGACGGCGGTGGTGAAGCGGGCCAGTGGGGCCAGCAGGTCCCAGCCGTACGTGGCGACGGCCTTGCCGATCAGACCCAGGGTCCCGATCGGGGCGAGCCGGATCACCCACCACAGCGCCTTCTGGACGATTTCCAGTAGGGCCCGGTTGAGCTCGACGAACGGCTCGGCGGGCGGGCCGACCAGCAGGGCCGCCGCGCCGATGACGAGGGCGAGGAAGACGATCTGGAGGACGTTGCCCTCGACGAACGCGCCGACCGGGTTGGTCGGCACGATGCCGGAGAGGAAGTCGGTCCAGGCGCCGGTCTTGGTCGGGGCGGTGGCGTCGGCCGTGTCCAGGGTGACCCCGCGGCCGGGATCGGTGAGGAGCCCGAGGCCGATGCCGACGGTGACCGCGATGAGCGCGGTGGCACCGAACCAGAGCAGCGTTCGCAGCGCCAGCCGGGCGGCGTTGGCCACGCCCCGCAGACTGACCACGCTGACCACGATGGCGGTGAAGACCAGGGGTGGCACGGCCAGTTTGAGGAGCTGGACGAAGAGGCCACCGACGGTGTCGAGGCTGCTGGCCAGCCAGCTCAGCTCAGCGGCCCGGGCGAGGTAGCCGAGGGCCACGCCGAGGGCGAGGCCGAGCAGGATCTGCACGGAAAAGGGGATCTTGCGCATGAATGGTCCAAGTCTGGAGAAAAAGAAAGGTGCGGGGCGGCGTCAGAGCTGCGGCCGCGCCGGACAGACACCGCTGGCCTGTCGTCGAAGGTCGACGTACAAGCGCACGGTGAGATTCCAGACGTTGGTCATTGCCGGTTGACGCTACACCGCACTGCGCTGTTTCGGGAGCAGCGGACAGGTGACGCTCCCCACCTGGTGGCTCAGGCCACGCACCGCCGACCCCGGCCGGTCCGAGCGTCGATATTCTGACGCGGAGCGTCGCCCGGGATCCGGGCCCGCTCCACCCCCGACCTTCCCACCCCGAAGGACTCGCGATGACCGTGGCATATCTGGTGGCTGGTGTCCGTACTCCGATCGGGAGGTATGCCGGGGCGCTCGCCGGCGTCCGCCCCGATGACCTGGCCGCGCATGTGATCCGGGAGCTGCTCGCCCGGCACCCGACGGTGGACTGGGCCCGTACCGACGACGTGATCCTCGGCTGCGCGAACCAGGCCGGTGAGGACAACCGCAACGTGGCCCGGATGGCGGCGCTGCTCGGCGGGCTGCCCGAGCAGGTGCCCGGGAGCACGGTCAACCGGCTCTGCGGCTCCGGCCTGGACGCCCTCGCCATCGCCGCCCGCTCCATCGTCGCCGGTGAGGCCGACCTGGTGGTGGCCGGCGGGGTGGAGAGCATGAGCCGGGCGCCGTTCGTGTTACCCAAGGCTGAGACCGCGTTCTCCCGCAACGCGGAGGTCTACGACACCACCATCGGCTGGCGGCTGGTCAACCCGGTGCTGGAGCAGGGGTGGGGCATCGACTCGATGCCGGAGACCGCGGAGAACGTCGCTGCCGAGTACGGCGTCGCGCGTGCCACGCAGGACGAGTTCGCGTACCGCTCCCAGCAGCGCGTGGCGCAGGCGCAGGCCGACGGCCGGTTCGCCGAGGAGATCGTGCCGGTGCCCGCTCCCGCCGGCCGGCGGGGGACGACGGTGGTCGAGGTCGACGAGCATCCGCGGGAGACGTCGCTGGCGAAGCTGGCCGCGCTGCCCACCCCGTTCCGGGTGGGGGGCACGATCACCGCCGGCAACTCTTCCGGCGTCAACGACGGCGCGGTGGCGCTGCTGGTGGCGTCCGAGGCAGCACTCACGCGGTACGACCTGACCCCGTTGGCCCGGGTCGTCGGCTCCGCCGCGGCCGGTGTGTCGCCACGGGTGATGGGCGTCGGCCCGGTGCCGGCCACCCGCCGGCTCCTCGACCGGCACGGTCTGGGGGTGGGCGATCTGGACGTGGTCGAGCTGAACGAGGCGTTCGCCGCGCAGGCGGTGGCCGTCTTGCGGGAACTGGGCCTGCCGGAGGACGCCGAGCATGTCAATCCCAACGGGGGCGCGATCGCGTTGGGGCATCCGCTCGGCGCGAGTGGGGCCCGGCTGGCGCTGACCGCCGCCCTGGAGTTGCGTCGCCGGGGCGGCCGGCGGGCGCTGGCCACCATGTGCGTCGGCGTGGGCCAGGGCATCTCGCTGCTGTTGGAGTCCGTGGGGTGACCGGTGGCCCGCCCGCACCCTCCCGTTGGGAATGACGCACGCCTACAGTTATGTGCACCTAATGATCCGCGGGTCGGCCGGTGGCCTCCGCGTGTCCGTACGCGCCTCGACACCGGTTCCCTCCCGCACCGCGGCGACGACTTGGGGTGCAGCACTGTGCAGAAGCCGGACGGACTTCCCGCCGAGATCGACCTTTCCCGCCCGAGCGCGGCCCGGGTGTATGACTACTTTCTCGGCGGGGCCCACAACTTCGAGATCGATCGGCAGCTCGCCGAGCAGATCGCCAGCATGACGCCGAACCTCGCCGGCACCATGCGCGCCGGCCGCGAGTTCCTCCGCCGCGCGGTCCGGGTGCTGCTGGATGCCGGCATCGACCAGTTCCTCGACATCGGCTCCGGCATCCCGACCGTCGGCAACGTGCACGAGGTGGCCCAGGCGGTCAACTCGAAGGCCCGGATCGTCTACGTCGACATTGACCCGGTCGCGGTGGCGCACAGCCGGGAGCTGCTGGCGGGTAACGACTGGACCGGGGTCATCCAGGCCGACCTGCGTGATCCCGGGCACATTCTGGCCGAGGCCCGGGCGCTGAACCTGCTGGACTTCGACCGGCCGGTGGGCATCCTGCTCGCCGGGGTGGTGCACTTCGTCGGCGACGACGATCGCCCCGGAGACCTCCTCGCCACGCTCCGGGCCGCCGCCGCGCCCGGTAGTTACCTGGTGATCTCACACTCCACATTCGAGGACCAGCCGCGGGAGATGCTCGATGCCCAGCGGTTGTCGGCGCGTACCGACACCGAGATCACCCTGCGTTCCCGCGCCGAGATCACCGGCTTCTTCGGGGGCTGGACCCTGCTGGAGCCGGGGGTGGTCCACATGCCGTTGTGGCGGCCGGACTCTGCCTCCGACGTAGACGACAATCCGGAGCAGTTCGGTGCTTTCGGCGGCGTCGCCCGACACGACCAATCGGTGGGCTGATCGCGGTGGCCGTTGTCCTGGAGTCGGGAGGGCGCGACCGCAGCCAGGCCGGCGCCCAGGGGTACGCGGCCGAGTGGGCCCGCGCCGTACGCCGGCTCGGCTTCGTCCCGTTGAGCGCCGAGGAGACCCAGCGGCTGTTGCACCGGCACACCGTTCGGCTGGCCCAGGCGCTGCGCGCCGAGCCGTTCTCGTCCCACCCCGCGGCCCAGGTCGGCCGGGCGCTGGCCGAGGCGCACCTGACCGAGCCGGGGGTGCTCGACTGGTCGGTACGGGCACTCGGTGACCGCTTCCTCGCCCGGGTGCTGCCCGACCTGGTCGGTACAGGTGAGGTGGCTACCCGCGTCGCGGCGTTGCAGGGCGCGATGGCAGCCGGATTCGCCCGGGCGCTGCGGGACCGTACCTTCGCCCAGCAGGAGCGGATCGCCCGCTCGGCCTGGCAGGCGCGGGACGAGGTGGAGCAGGCGTTGCGGGACAGCGAGGCCCGGTTCCGCGCGGTCTTCTCGGGTGCCGCCATCGGGATCGGCATCGGGTTGGTGGATGGTCAGATCATCGACGTCAACCAGGTGTTCGCCGACATGCTCGGCTACACGATCGAGGAGCTGCGGCAGCGGAATGTGTCGTCGCTGTTCCACCCGGACGACGCGGCCGGTATGTGGGAGCTCTACCAGCAACTCGTCGATGGCAAGCGGGACTCCGTCCGGGTCGAGAAGCGGTACTACCGCAAGGACGGTTCTGCCGTCTGGACCGACCTGGCGGTGTCGTTGGTCCGGCACGACGACGGTCATCCCCGGTTCACCGTCGCGGTGGTGGAGGACATCACCGATCGGTACGAGCTCCAGCAGCGCCTCCGGTTTCAGGCACTGCACGACCCACTCACCGGCCTGCCCAACCGGACCCTCTTCTTCGAGACCCTCGGAGTGGTCTTTGACAATGCTGGCGCTGGCCGCCCGGTCGGGGTCTGCTTCCTGGATCTGGACGGGTTCAAGGCGGTCAACGACAGCCTCGGTCACGACCTGGGCGACCAGCTGCTCGTGGAGATCGCCGACCGGCTGTCGGACTGCGTCGCCGGGTCCGGGCACCTGGTGGCACGGATGGGGGGCGACGAGTTCGTCATCCTGGTTGACGACGGGGAGTCCCTCGACGACGTGGTGAGCGTCGCGGAGGCCGCGCTCGCGGCCGTCGCCGCACCGATTCGGATCGGTGATCACCAGCTCATGGTCTCGGCGAGCGTCGGCATCGTCGAGTGCCCGGTGAACACGACCGACCCGTCGGAGCTGATGAAGGCGGCCGACACCACGCTGTACTGGGCCAAGGCCGAGGGGCGCGGCCGGTGGGCGGTCTGGGATCGGGAGCGAAGCGCGCGTGAGATCGCCCGGTCCACGCTGGCCGCCGGGCTGCCGACGGCGTTGGAGCGGGATGAGTTCGTGCTGGACTACCAGCCGATCGTCTCCCTGCTGGACGGCTCGATGCGGGCCGTGGAGGCCCTCGTCCGGTGGCAGCATCCCAAGCTGGGCTTGCTCGGCCCGGCTCAGTTCATCGGGCTGGCCGAGGAGACCGGGCTGATCGTCCAACTCGGCGAGTGGGTGCTGCGCCAGGCGTGCCGGGACGCCGATGCCTGGCGGCGCGAGTTTCCGGAGGCTCGCCTGGTCGTCAGCGTGAACCTCGCCGCGCGTCAGGTGGAGCATCCCGCCATCGTGGACATGGTGGCGGGGGCGCTGACCGACAGTGGGCTTCCCGCCGAGCTCCTGCAGCTGGAGCTGACCGAGAGCGCTGTGATGGGCACCGCGGGGGAACCGCTGCGGGCGTTGCATCGGCTCGCCGGGCTGGGGGTGGGGCTGGCAATCGACGACTTCGGCACCGGCTACTCGAATCTGGCGTACCTGCGCCGGTTGCCGATCCGGTGCCTGAAGTTGGCGGGTCCGTTCGTGGAGGGGCTGCGCGAGGGCGTAACAGAGACGGCGACCAGCCATCGGGACGAGCAGATCGTGGACGCCCTGGTGCGGCTGGCGCGGGCGCTTGGTCTGTTGGTCACCGCCGAGGCGGTGGAGACCGGGGTGCAGGCCGAGCGGCTGCGGGTGCTGCGGTGTGACACCGGGCAGGGCTACTGGTTCGGTGCGCCGGGGCCGGCAGGTGAGATCACGGCCCGGCTGAGGGGAGCGGCGGCGCGGAACCCGTCGGGTACGGCGGATCACCGTACGTGAGAGAGAGGTCGGATTCCGCGCCGCCGCGAGCCGGGCGTTGCCGAGCGCCCGGCGCGGGCCCGTCCGGATCGGGCCTGGCCACTGCACCCAGGATGCGGCCGCGGCCGGTAGTGGGGCAAACCATTTCAGGGGTGCGGTTCCGCCTGGGGTGGCCCGGGGGCGCGATGGGCGCCAAGCAGCGTCGAGGTCGCGGCGATAGGCTTGCGCCATGACCGTCCGTGCGCCGTTGACCCCCGGCACGCTCTCTCCCTGGCGGCAGGTGCCCGCCCACATTCCCCGACCCGAGTACGTGGGCAAGAAGCAGCCCAAGCAGTGGCGTGGCTCACACGTGCAGACTCCGGAGACCATCGAGCGGATGCGGGCCGCCGGGCGGTTGGCGGCGCGGGCCATCGTGCTCGCGGGCGAGCACTGCAAGCCGGGTGTCTCCACCGACGAGATCGACAAGGTGGTGCACGAGTTCCTCTGCGACCACGGTGCCTACCCGTCGACGCTGGGTTACCGGGGGTTCCCCAAGTCCTGCTGCACCAGCCTGAACGAGGTGATCTGCCACGGTATCCCCGACTCGACGGTGCTCCAAGACAGTGACATCATCAACGTTGATGTCACCGCCTTCCTCGACGGGGTGCACGGCGACACCAATGCCACCTTCTGTGTGGGTGAGGTGAGCGAAGAGGTCCGGTTGCTGGTCGAGCGGACCCACAAGGCGACGATGCGGGGCATTCGGGCGGTCGCCCCCGGTCGGCAGATCAATGTGATCGGTCGGGTGATCGAATCGTACGCGAAGCGCTTCGGCTACGGGGTGGTGCGCGACTTCACCGGGCACGGCATCGGCGAGGCTTTTCACAGCGGGCTCTATGTGCCGCACTACGACAGCCCTCGGCCCACCGACGTGATGGAGCCCGGCATGACCTTCACCATCGAGCCGATGATCACCCTCGGCACCTACCAGTACGACATGTGGGATGACGGCTGGACCGTGGTGACCAAGGACCGGAAGTGGACCGCCCAGTTCGAGCACACGATCCTGGTGACCGACGACGGCTACGAGATCCTAACCCTGCCATGACCGAGACCCCGGCGGCGTTGCGGGAGGCACACCATGCGGATGTTTCTGGCGGCTGGCTGCGCCCCGCGGTCTTTGGGGCGATGGACGGACTGGTCACCAACATCGCCCTGATCGCGGGGGTGGGTGGTGGCGGGGCGTCGGCGCACGCCGTGGTCCTCACCGGCACCGCCGGCCTGGTCGCCGGGGCCATCTCCATGGGGTTGGGGGAGTACACCAGCGTCCGGTCGGCCAATGAACAGGTCGCTGCGGAGGTGGCCAAGGAGCGGCGGGAGCTAGAGCGGCATCCCGAGGTCGAGGCGCGCGAACTGGCGGACACCTGGGTGGCCCGCGGCCTGCCCCGGGAGCTCGCGACGCAGGTCGCGGAGGTGGTGCGGCGCAACCCCGAGGAGGCGCTGCGGGTGCACGTCCGGGAGGAGCTGGGCGTCGATCCGGACGACCAGCCGAGCCCGTGGGCGGCAGCGATCTCGTCGTTTGTCTGCTTCTCCGTCGGCGCCCTGGTACCCCTGCTGCCCTACCTGCTCGGCAGCACCAGCCTCTGGCTGGCCCTCGGCGTCGGCGGCTTCGGCCTCTTCCTGGCCGGCGCGATCGTCGCTCGGTTCACCAGCCGGCCCTGGTGGTCGGCGGGCCTACGTCAGCTGTTGCTGGGCGGCCTCGCCGCCGCCGCGACCTACGGCATCGGCACCCTGATCGGCGTCCAGGGCGGGCTGTAGGGAGAGTTCCGGCTACCCAGCGACGGGTACCAGCCGGAAAATGTGGATTTCGCGGTCGCCGGCCCGCTGCACGTAGGCCCGGTAGGGCGGCCACTCGGTCACCAGCAACTGCCAGAGTCGGTCCCGCTCGGCGCCCTCGGCGGCGTCGGCGCGTACCGGAAACCGGCGTCCCTTGATGTCCACCTCGGCGTTGGGGGCGGCGAGCAGGTTCAACGCCCAGGCAGGCTGGTGGGTCTGTCCCCAGTTCGATCCGACGACCACGTAGCCGTCCCCGTCCGGCACGTACAGCAGGGGGTTGCTGCGGGGTTTGCCGGAACGACGGCCGGTCGTAGTGATGATCAATGATGGGAGCAGTCCGAGGGCGACCACCCGCCCGCGGGTGAGCCGCCCAACCGCACGGTCAACGGGGACGAGGAGCCGGGCGGCGGCGCTGAACCAGGGGTGGTGACCGACTCGGCGGGTCAGGGAACCAAGAATGGACATGGAGAACATCCTGCCGGCTGCTCCCCGGGTCGATGCTCCGGCCCCGCTGTCGGTGGCCCCATGCCGATCGGTCAGGCGGTCCTTCCGGGGAAGGGCACGGTCAGGGGGGTGATCTCGGCGGTTCGCCGCCAGCGGGTGGCCCGCACCGCGCAGTCGACCAGCGCCGCGAGCGCGCGTTCCCGCTCGGTACCGTCGGTGGCGGCCACCGCCGCCCGCCAGAATGCCGCCGTACGTTCCTCGATGTCAACGGCGAGCCGGAGGGCGCTCGGCTGGTCGGTTACGGGGAACGGCAGGGTGTAGCCGGCCTGGTCGGCCGGGAGGCTGTTGCCGGCGTCGGTGAGGTGCAGCACGAGCTCGTCCCGACGACGCCGGTGCGCCGCCTCGGCGTCACGGGCCGCCTCCTGCGCGGGACCGTTCAGGCGTACCCCGATCGGGCCGTAGGCCCAGATGGCGGCGTATTCGGCGGTCAGGGCTGCGGTGTGGGCGGAGTGCGCGCCGGTTCCGGGGGTGGGCGTGGTCACTGCAACGCCTCCAGGTGGCTGGCACGGGCGGCGGCGATGCTGGCGAGCAGGGCGGCCCGTTCGGCCGGGGCGGCCAGGCAGGCCTGGACGGCCGACTCGCCGGCCGCCCGCTCGCGTTCACGTAGCGCGGTGAGCGTCGTGTCGGAGTCGGCGGCGGTACTGGTGGTCGGGGTTGTCGACGGTAGGGCTACCTCGGTGACCCGGGCCAGCTCCGCCGCGTGCGCGGCGTGCGCCTCGGTGATCGGCGTCAGCCGGCCGGCCAGCACGGGGTGCGTCGTGACGGCGTCCTGGTAGGCCGCGGCGAGTGCGAATGCCTCGTCCACCATGGGGGCGAGTGGGTCGGGCGGGGGCGGATCTCGGTCGAACGGATCACAGCCGGTGAGCGACGGCACGGTGCTACCGAGGGTCAGGAGAGCACCCACTCGTAGCGCCTTTCGTCGGGAATATCCCATTGTTCCGTGTGGAAGCATGTTCCGCTGCGTCATTTTGCCCATCACCGTCCAAGTCAACACCATGTTGGCCACCCCCCGAGCGCACCGGAGTCGGTGCGCCGGCCCATCCGACTGGCGGGCGGCGCGTTACGCTCTGCGCAACCACCGGTGCGTCCGCCCCGGTGGCGTGTAGCTATGGCGACCGACCGGGCGCCGCCAACAGCAGATAGGGGCGCTAGATGAGCCAGCGTGGCCGGGCCACCAGGCCCACCGGGCCGACGGGTCGACCGCGGCGTACGGGTGGCCAGCGCAGCGCCGGTCGGGTCAGCCGCGGCGGTGACCTCGCTAGCCGGCGGGCCCGGCTGCACGAGGTTGTGGAACCGGTCGTCGGCGAGGCCGGATACGACCTGGAGGAGCTGTCGATCTCCCGGGCAGGTCGACGCCACGTGGTGCAGGTGATTGTTGACGCCGACGGCGGCATCGACCTGGACGCCGTCGCCGATGTCTCACGGGCTGTCTCCGCCGCCCTGGACGCGGCCGAGGAGGCGCGCGGGGACATCGTCGCCGGGGAGTATCAGCTCGAGGTCAGCTCGCCGGGTGTGTCCCGCCCACTCACCCTCCCCCGGCACTGGCGGCGCAACGCCGGCCGACTGGTCCGGGTCACGGTGCGGGGTGGGCCGGACGCGGGTGACCGCCAGCTCACCGGCCGGGTGGTCGAGGCGGACGATGAGCAGGTGGTGTTGGAGACCGACGCCGGTCGGGCGGGGTGGAGCTACGCCGAGTTGGGCCCAGGACGGGTGCAGGTCGAGTTCACTCGCCCGGGCGAGACAGATGGTGCTGACGGCGCCGACGAGGCCGGCGATTTCGACGACGACGATGATGTGGAGGGCGAGGAGAGGTGAACATCGACCTCGCGGCGCTGCGCGCACTGGAGCGTGAGCGGGAAATCCCGTTCGACACGATCCTCGCGGCGATTGAGACCGCGTTGCTGACGGCGTACCGGCACACCGAGGGTGCTCAGCCGCACGCACGGGTGGAGATCGACCGTAAGACGGGCGCGGCCCTGGTTTTCGCCCAGGAGGTGGAGCCCGACGGCGGTGTGGTGCGGGAGTGGGACGACACGCCGCACGACTTCGGTCGGATCGCGGCGATGACCGCCAAGCAGGTGATTCTTCAGCGGCTGCGGGAGGCCACCGACGAGGTGCACTTCGGTGAGTACGTGGGTCGTGATGGGGACCTGGTGACCGGGGTGGTCCAGGCGCACGAGGCGCGTGCCGAGAAGGGCATCGTCAGTGTGGACCTTGGCAAGCTGGAAGGGGTGCTGCCCCAGTCCGAGCAGGTCCCCGGTGAGCAGTACGCACACGGCGAGCGGGTGCGCTGCGTCGTGGTGCACGTGGCCAAGGGCGTACGGGGTCCGCAGGTGACCCTGTCCCGCTCACACCCGGCGTTGGTGAAGAAGCTCTTTGCCCTCGAGGTGCCGGAGATCGCCGACGGCACGGTGGAGATCACCGCGATCGCCCGGGAGGCAGGTCACCGTACGAAGATCGCTGTCCGCTCCACCGCGGCGGGGGTGAACGCCAAGGGTGCCTGTATCGGGCCGATGGGTCAGCGGGTGCGGGCGGTCATGGGCGAGCTGCACGGGGAAAAGATCGACATTATCGACTGGTCGGAGGATCCGGCTGCCTTCGTCGGTAACGCACTCTCGCCGGCCAAGGCCCTCCGGGTGGAGGTGGTCGACCTGGCTTCCCGTACCGCCCGGGTGACGGTGCCGGATTTCCAGCTTTCGCTGGCTATCGGACGGGAAGGGCAGAATGCTCGACTTGCCGCCCGATTGACCGGTTGGCGGATCGACATCCGCTCCGACGCCGAGCCGGCCCGCCCGGCGGGCAATGCCGAAGCCGATCACGTCCCGGAGCCGGGCCGCGCGATCTCCGGGGGCTAGGGGTAGACTTTCCCAGTGGTACGACGCGCGCTGCCGGAGCGCACCTGTGTGGGTTGCCGGTCTCGGGCGTCAACCAAGGAACTGCTGCGGGTTGTCGCGGTGGGTGATGGGGCTGGTCACAGCCTTCGTCCCGACCCGTCCCGCAGGTTGCCGGGTCGGGGGGCACATGTGCACCCAGATCCGGCCTGCTTCGCGCAGGCGGTGCGGCGTCGTGCTTTCGGGCGGGCGCTGCGCGTCACCGGGGTTCCCGACCACGGTGAGCTCGCGACGCATCTCGATGCGCCAACCACGACGTCCGGTCAACCCGACCGGACGCGGGTCGCTAGCAAGGTAGGACGACCGACATGAGCACACGATGAAGTCGCAGAAATGACCAGGCTTCAAGTGCACGAGTGAGGTCGCTGTGGGTGCTGCCCGCACGACCTCGGAATGAGGAGTGCAGTGGCAGGCAAGGCCCGCGTACACGAGCTCGCCAAGGAGCTCGGGGTCGAAAGCAAGACCGTTCTCGCCAAGCTCAAGGAGATGGGCGAGTTCGTGAAGTCCGCGTCCAGCACGGTCGAGGCGCCGGTCGCCCGACGGCTTCGTAACGCGTTCGTCAACAACACCGGCTCGCCCGCGCCGGCGGCTCCGCCGGCGGCGACCCCGCCGACCCCGACCCCGACTCCGACCCCTCCCCGGACCCCGACCCCGGCGCCGCCCCCGGGCGGACCCCGCGTCACGGCCAAGCCCATGCCGCCGCGGCGGCCGGGTGCCCCGACGCCCGGCCCGAAGCCCAAGGGGCCGGTTCCGGGTCCGCCGCAGTCCGCGACACCGGCGGCCAAGCCGGCGAGCGCCCACGACATCGAGGTGGCGGCCGCCGAGGCGCGTGCCGCCGCACTGAAGGCCGAGCAGGAGGCCGCGGTCAAGGCCGCGCAGGCTGCCCGGCAGCAGCAGCGGGACAATGTCCGGCGGGAACCGCCCACCGAGGGTGGTCCGCGCCCGGGTCCCCGCCCCGGTCCCGGCGCGATGCCGCCCCGGCCCGGCTCTCCGGCCGCCGGACGTTCCGGCGGGCCCACTCCGGGCCCCGGTCCCCGGTCCGGCGGTCGTCCGCCGGCGCGTGGCGCCGGTAACAACCCGTTTGGCATCCAGGGCGGCCAGCAGCGTCCCCCGGCCGCCGGTGCGGGTGGTCCGCGGCCCAGCCCGGCGTCCATGCCGCCGCGGCCGAGCCCGGCGTCCATGCCGCCGCGGCCGAGCCCGGCGTCCATGCCGAGTCAGCGGCCAGGCCGCCCCGGCGGTCCCGGTTCCGGCCGTCCCGGAGCCGGCGCCGGCCGCCCCGGTGGCGGTGGCGGCGGCGGTGGTGGCTACCGCGGCGGCGGTGGTGGCGGCGGCGGTGGCTACCGCGGCGGCCCCGGCGGCGGTGGCGGTGGTGGCGGCGGCGGTGGCTACCGCGGCGGCCCCGGTGGTGGCGGCGGCGGTTTCCGCGGCGGCCCCGGCGGCGGCCGTCCCGGTGGCGGTGGCCGTGGTCGTGGTGGCGGTGCCGCGGGTGCCTTCGGGCGTCCCGGTGGCCGGCCGACCCGCGGTCGGAAGTCGAAGAAGCAGCGCAGACAGGAGTTCGACAACCTGTCGGCCCCGACGATGTCCTCGGGTGCGCCCCGGGGACAGGGTCAGACCGTCCGGTTGTCCCGAGGCGCCTCGCTGTCGGATTTCGCCGACAAGATCAACGCCAATCCGGGTTCGCTGGTCCAGGAGATGTTCAACCTGGGCGAGATGGTGACCGCGACCCAGTCCTGCTCCGACGACACCCTGCTGCTGCTGGGTGAACACCTGGGCTTCGTTGTCCAGATCGTCAGCCCGGAGGACGAGGACCGCGAGCTGCTCGCGCAGTTCAACATCGACCTGGACGCCGAGGTGGCGGAGGACCGGCTGGTCAGCCGGCCGCCGGTGGTGACCGTCATGGGTCACGTCGACCACGGTAAGACGAAGCTTCTGGACGCGATCCGGAAGGCGAACGTGGTGGCCGGCGAGGCGGGTGGCATCACCCAGCACATCGGCGCTTACCAGGTCCACGTCCCGCACGACGACCAGGACCGGGCGATCACCTTCATCGACACCCCCGGTCACGAGGCGTTCACCGCCATGCGTGCCCGTGGCGCCCAGGTCACCGACATCGTGATCCTGGTCGTCGCGGCCGACGACGGGGTGATGCCGCAGACGATCGAGGCGCTGAACCACGCCAAGGCGGCTGATGTGCCGATCGTGGTGGCGGTCAACAAGATCGACAAGCCGGACGCCAACCCGGACAAGGTCCGCCAGCAGCTGACCGAGTACGGACTGGTCGCCGAGGAGTACGGTGGCGACACCATGTTCGTCAACGTGGCGGCCAAGCCGGGCACCGGGATCGACAGCCTGCTCGAGGCGGTCCTGCTGACCGCGGACGCGTCGCTGGAGTTGACTGCTCCGACGGACGGCCCGGCGCAGGGTGTCGCGATCGAGGCGCACCTGGACAAGGGCCGAGGCGCGGTCGCGACGGTGCTGGTGCAGAAGGGCACCCTGCGGGCGGGCGACTCGATCGTCGCCGGCGGAGCGCACGGCCGGGTTCGGGCGATGCTCGACGAGAACGGCAACCAGGTCGCCGAGGCGGGTCCGTCTCGTCCGGTGCTGGTGCTGGGTCTGACCGCGGTACCAGGGGCGGGCGACACGTTCCTGGCCGCCGAGGACGACCGCACCGTGCGGCAGATCGCCGAGCAGCGGCAGGCGCGGCGGCGGGCGGCGGCGTTCGCCAACTCCCGTGGCCGGGCCACCCTCGAGACGCTCATGGAGCAGCTCAAGGCGGGCGAGAAGACCTCGCTCAACCTGGTGCTCAAGGGCGACGTCTCCGGTTCCGTGGAAGCGCTCGAGGACGCCCTGTTCAACCTCGACATCCCCGAGGAGGTCCAGCTACGGATCATCCACCGGGGCGTCGGGTCGATCACCGAGAGCGACGTCATGCTCGCGAGCGCCTCGTCGGAGGCGGTCACGATCATCGGCTTCAACGTGCGGGCCGCCAACAAGGTCCGCGAGATGGCCGACCGCGAGGGCGTGGAGATTCGGTACTACACCGTTATCTACCAGGCCATCGAGGAGATCGAGGCGGCGCTCAAGGGCCTACTCAAGCCGGAGTACGAGGAGGTCGAGCTGGGCACCGCGGAGGTCCGCGAGGTGTTCCGTTCGTCCAAGGTCGGCAACATCTCCGGCTGCATCGTCCGGTCGGGTCTGCTCCGGCGCAACGCCAAGGCCCGGCTGCTGCGCGACGGCGCGGTGGTGGCGGACAACCTCACCATCGGCTCGCTCAAGCGGTTCAAGGACGACGCGACCGAGGTACGTGAGGGCTTCGAGTGTGGTCTGACCCTGGCCGGTTACAACAACGTCCAGGTCGGCGACGTGATCGAGACCTTCGAGATGCGGGAGAAGGCGCGCGTCTGACCCGGTAGGGACACCGATCAAGGGGTTTACGCCACGAGGCGTAAACCCCTTGATCATGTCCGGGTTCGTCCGTAGTCTCCGGGACGATGTTCACCGGAACCGTGGTATTCGACCTTCTGCTGCCGGGCGACTCCCGGTCATTGAAGGCTAAGAGGTCCTACGTCCGGCCGATCGTGGCGGCGTTGCGCCGCGTCGAGGTCTCCGCCGCGGAGGTGGGGGCGCTCGACCTGCACGGGCGGGCGGAGATCGGCGTCGCGGTGGTGGCCGCGACGGCGGCCCACGTACGCGAGGTGCTCGACTCGTGTGAGCGCCTGGTCGCCACCCGTCCCGAGGTTGAACTGTTGTCGGTGCGTCGGCGCCTCCACGGCGCGGACGACTGATCGAGCGTCGCCGCTACGGAGCTGCGTCGCGGGCGGTCACGGCACCGGCGACGTACGGGCGGGTCGGCGTCGCAGGTAGTGTTCGTGGTGATGGCCGGCGGCTTGGACACCTCGCGTGTCCGGCGGCCGGGAGCGGTACGCCTGGAGGTGGCGAGATGTCGGATCCGGCCAAGGTGCGCCGGCACGCGGAGCGGGTGCGTGAGCTGGTGGCGTCGGTGGTACGCAGCCAGATCAAGGATCCTCGGCTTGGCATGATCACCATCACGGATGCGCGGATCACCGCTGACCTCCGCGACGCCACGGTCTTCTACACGGTGCTCGGTGACGCGTCCGCCCAGGCGAGCACCGCCGCGGCGTTGGAGAGCGCCAAGGGCATGGTGCGGAGCACCGTCGGGAAGGCGCTGGGGCTGCGCCACTCGCCGACGCTGACCTTCGTCCTGGACGACGTGCAGGACCAGGTCAAGCACATCGACGACCTGCTCGCCCAGGCCCGCCACGCGGACGCTGAGGTGCAGCGCCTCGCCACCCGGGCCGAGTACGCGGGTGAGGCCCAGCCGTACCGGCTGGAGGAGGAGCCCGAGGGCTCCGGGGACGAGGTGCCGCCGCCGGGCGGGGACCAACGGTGACCAATCCCGCTGCCGGGTCCGGGTCCGTGCCGGTGGAGGCCGACTGGACGGCGGCGGTGGCCGCGGTCCGCGCGGTGCCGACCGCGGGCCGGGTGCTGCTGGTCTGTCACGTGAATCCGGATGGCGACGCGCTCGGCAGCATGCTCGGCTTCGCTCTCGGCCTGCGCCGTCTCGGCCTGCGACAGGTGCAGGCAGCCTTTCCCGGCCCGCAGCGGCTCCCGGAGCCGCTGCGCGGGTTGCCCGGTGAGCAGCTACTGGTCCCGGCGGCGGAGGCGGTTGCCGATCCGGACCTTCTGATCAGCTTCGATGCGGCGAGCGAGTCCCGGTTGGGGGAGCTGGCTGATCGGCTGACGACCGCCGGCAGCACGTTGGTGCTCGACCATCATGCGTCGAACCCCGGCTTCGGTGCGGTCAATCTGGTTGACCCGCGGGCGGCGGCCACCTCGGTGCTCGTGGACGAGCTGCTCAACCGGCTGGGGGTGCCGCTCGACGCGGAGATCGCGGAGTGTCTCTACGTGGCGTTGACCACCGACACCGGCTCGTTCCGGTTCGCGGCCACCACCGCGGCGGTGCATCGGTTCGCGGCCCGGCTGCTCGCCACGGGCATTCGTCCCGGTGATATCTCACTTCGCGTTCTCGATACCCGCCCGTTCGGCGCGGTGCAGCTCTCCGCCGAGGTCGTCGGCCGGGCCCGGTTGGAGCCCGGCGCGGCGGATGGGCACGGCCTGGTGTGGACCTGGGCAACCCAGGACGACCTGGCCCGGCACGGGCAGCCCGCGTACGTGCTGGAGGCGCTGATCGATTCGGTGCGGTGCACGGCGGAGGCCGACGTGAGCTGCGTGGTGAAGCAGACCGCCGATAGTGAGTGGGCGGTGTCGTTGCGGAGCAAGGGCGCGGTGGACGTGAGCCGGGTGGCGGTGGCGTTGGGCGGCGGCGGGCATCAGCTCGCCGCTGGCTTCACCGGCCGGGGCAGCGTCGACGAGGTGGTGGAGGCCATCCGGCGGGAGCTGACCGGCGCGTTGCTCGTCCCGACTGGCGGGTGAGGGTCAGCCCCGGCCTACCGGTTGGTGATCGGTCGGCCCTGCGGTCATGGTCGGGGTCGGCCCGGCGGGTAGCTCTTGGCTGGCCTGGCCGCTGATGATCTCTCGACTAAGATCAGGGTCGGCTTACGGGTGTCCGGTCTTCCCGCCGTTGGTGACGGTGGGCAGAATTGCGGAATGGAACAGCCCCGTGACATGACCATCGAGGCGCCGCGCGCCTGGGATCGTCCCGCTGTCACCGTGCCGGTGCTCGTCTGCCTGTCGTTGGTGGGTGGCCGGTTTCCATCCTTCTCGATCGAGGCGAATCTGTGGACGCTCGGCACCGGCGGTGTCCTGATCTGGCTTGGCCTGGGTAATCGGGTGGCCCGACGGCCCGCACCGGTTCGGCTGGGTCCGGGTGCGGTGTGGTGGACGTTGCCGGTGGTGGTGTTCGTGGTCTTCGAGGGTGCCACCTTCGCGGCCGCGGCGGGTGACGACTTCCCGACCTTTTCCCGGCTGGCGGATCCATTGCTGGAGGACGGGTTGATCCGCTCAGCGGGTTGGCTGGCCTGGTTGTCCGCGTTCTGGGGGCTGGTGCGGCGATGATGCGAACACTGGCGATCGGCGGTTTCCTGGTGGCGGTGGCGCTCTTCGTCGTCGTGGAGTGGGCGTCCCGCCGGGAGGGGTCCCGCATCCCCACCCTGGGTGAGGTCTGCGCGTACGTGATGCGGTACGAGGTCGGTTCGGTGCCGGTCGGTCGGATCGGGGTCTTCGGCTTCTGGTGGTGGCTGGGCTGGCACTTCCTGGCTCGTTGAGGGTGCCGTCTTCCGCGCTGTGACACCGCCCGGATGGTGGGAACAACCGGCGGTGGGTGGACCTTAACGATAGCTTGGATATCGACCGACGCCGTGCCGACGGTGCTGGTCGTGAGGGGCGGGGCCGTACCCGGCGTCGCTGCTCTCCAGGGTCGGACCGACCCGGGCTCGCTGCGCCGTGGGCTGCTCCGGTGACCCCGGACGCCCCGCGGGTGGCAGACCTTGCCCGTGAGTTCCACCGTCACGCTGGTGGCTCGCGCCCTGGAAGGGGTTTCCCATGTCGAACAAGCCCAAGCCCGACACCGCTGACGAGGCGCGTGAGCAGCTGCGCCGTGCGCTGCAGACCTCGATGGACACGCGCCAGTGACGTCGCCGATCGGCTGACGTCTCCTCCGACGGGCGGCGGTGGCCGCCCGTCGTCCGGGGCCACTAGCTGTTGGTAAGTGGCGACCTCGGGTTGCGGTCATTACCAGCCCGTGCCAGGATCGGCGACGATGACCTCGCCCCCCGCCACCGCCCCCCGCTCCGCCTCGCCCCGCAGGATCGCGGCGCTCGCCCTGCCCGCCCTCGTGGTGCTCGCCGCCGAACCGCTGTATGTGCTGGTGGACACGGCGGTGGTGGGACACCTTGGCCGGGTCCCGCTCGCCGCGTTGGCGATCGGCGGCACCGTGCTGACGCTCATTGCCTGGCTGGGCACGGTCGTCGCGTACGGCACCACCGGACGCTCCGCCCGGCGGTTCGGGGCCGGTGACCGCACCGCCGCCGTCGCCGAGGGGGTCCAGGCATCCTGGCTCGCCCTCGCGGTGGGAGTCGTCGTCGCGGTCGGTATGCAGGCCGGCGGCGGCGTGCTCGCCCGTACCCTCGTCGGTGCGGACAACGACGTGGCGGAGGCCGCCGCGCAGTGGCTGCGGATCGCGGCGCTCGGCGCACCGGGTCTGCTCCTCGCCGCGGCCGGCAACGGTTGGCTGCGGGGCATCCAGGACACCCGCCGGCCGCTGTGGTTCGTGCTCGGTCCGAGCCTTCTCTCCGCGGTGCTCTGCCCGGTGCTGGTCTACCCCGCCGGGCTCGGCCTGCCCGGATCGGCGGTGGCCAACGTCGTGGCGCAGACGATCTCCGGTGCGCTCTTCGCCGGGGCGCTGGTCTCCGAACGCGTGGCCCTACGCCCCCGCCCCCGGGTTCTCGCCCAGCAACTCGTGCTCAGTCGGGACCTGCTCATCCGCGGCGTCGCCTTCCAGGCGAGCTTTCTCTCCGCCACCGCGGTGGCCGCTCGCTTCGGCGCGGCGGCGGTCGGCGCCCACCAGATCGTCCTCCAACTCTGGTTCTTCACCGCCCTTGTGCTCGACGCGCTCGCCATCGCCGCGCAGGCCCTCGTCGGCGCCGCGCTGGGTGCCGACGACGAAGCCGGCGCGCGCGGGTTGGCCCGTCGGATCGGGCTGCTCGGCGCCGGCTGCGGCGTGGCGTTCGCGCTGCTCTTCGCAGCCGGCGCCGGGGTGGTCCCGGGCTGGTTCAGTGCCGACGGGCAGGTCCGCGCGGAGGCGATGGTGGCCTGGCCCTGGTTCGTCGCGATGCTGCCGCTGGCTGGCATCGTCTTTGCCCTGGACGGAGTGTTGATTGGCGCGGGGGATACCCGCTACCTGCGGAACCTTTCGATCGTGGCGGCGTTGGGGGGATTTCTGCCGGCTATCTGGTTGGCGTACGGACTGGATCTCGGACTCGGTGGGATCTGGGCTGGGCTCGCGTTCTTCGTGGTGCTGCGGTTGATCGCCCTGCTGTTGCGGCTGCGCTCCGGTCGCTGGGCGGTCGTCGGCGCCGTCCGGGCCTGAGTCGCCGGCCCGGACCCGCCGGACGAACTCGACCGCCGGCCAGAGCGCCCGTGCGGCTGACCGCTCGGGTCAGGAGAATCTGGGTAGCACGACGTACACGGCCATCACCAGCCCCAGAGCCACGGCGAAGGAGACGACGAAGCCGGCCACCTTCATCGTGTTCGGGAAGCGTTGGTACAACCGGCGCCGGCCCTGCCACACCTGCCACCGCCGACGCAGGGCGGCGGCCCCCGGGAGCGCGAGCAACGCTACGGCGATCCGGTCCCCAGCCGTGCGCCGCGAGGGCGGTGGGTCGAGCATCCAGGCGGGAAGGTTGGACTGCTGCTCCGGTTGGTGTAGCCGAGGGAGCGGGTCGTGGCCCTGGCGCGACATGGACATGAACCTCCTGTGATCTACCGTCCGTTGATAGCAGGTGGCAGCAATGCGAATTGTCGCGGACGAGGTGGGCGGGGGCAGGGCCGCCCCGGGGGAAGGCGTCCCGGTGCCGGCCGGGCCAGCCCGTCTGGCAGGCTTGGCGGTCGTGAGCGCAGACGGACTGATCGTGGTCGACAAGCCTGGCGGCATGACCTCGCACGACGTGGTGGCGCGGGTGCGTCGCCTAGCCCGTACCCGGCGGGTCGGGCACGGTGGCACGCTTGACCCGATGGCGACCGGGGTCCTGGTCGTCGGCGTCGGGCGCGCCACCCGGCTGCTGACCTACGTCATCGGGGCCGGGAAGAGCTACACCGCCACGATTCGGCTGGGGCAGGCGACGGTCACCGACGATGCCGAGGGTGATGTGATCTCCAGCACTCCGGCTGGTCAGGTGACCGAGGAGGCGGTCCGGGCTGCGTTGGCGGTGCAGACCGGCACCGTGGACCAGGTGCCGAGTGCCGTCAGCGCCATCAAGATCGACGGTCAGCGGGCCTACCGTCGGGTTCGGGCGGGGGACAGCGTTGATCTGCCGCCCCGACGAGTCACCATCTCCCGGCTCGACATGCGGGCGCTGCGCCACGACGAGCCGGACGTGGTGGACGTGGATGTGGACGTCACCTGTTCCTCCGGCACGTACGTGCGGGCGATCGCCCGGGACACGGGCCGGGCGCTCGGCGTCGGGGGACACCTCATCGCGCTGCGGCGTACCGCCGTGGGCGGTTTCACCCTCGGCGAGGCCGCTACTCTCGGCGACCTGGAGCGCCGGGCACCCGAGGTGGTCACGCTCTCCCTCGCGGCGGCGGCCGACCGGTTCTTCCCGCGCCGTGAGGCGACCGCCGAGGAGGAGCGGGTGCTCTCGCACGGCGGTCCGTTGGACCCGGCCGGAATCGACGGCCCGTACGCCGTCTTCGGTCCGGCGGGTGGGTTGGTCGCTATCGTCAGCGAACGGGCCGGTCGGGCCCGTGCGGAGATCGTGCTGGCCCCGGCCTGACAGCGCGGCGGCCGGACAGCGACAGGGGAGGAGCGTTATGCAGCGGTGGCGGGGGTACGACGCGGCGCCCGGCGGCTGGGGGCGGTCAGTCGTCACCATCGGCGTCTTCGACGGCGTGCACCGGGGGCACCAGGCGATCATCGGGCACGCGGTGGCGCGGGCCCGCGAACTCGGCGTCAAGTCGGTGGTGGTCACCTTCGATCCACACCCCGCCGAGGTGGTACGCCCGGGTTCACACCCGGCTGTGCTCACCGAGCCGACCCGCAAGGCCGAGCTGATCGAGGCGCTCGGCGTGGACGTGCTCTGTGTGTTGCCGTTCACCCCGGACTTCTCCCGGCTGTCGGCGGAGGCGTTCGTGCACGACGTCCTGGTCGAGCACCTGCACGCCGCGTTGGTGGTGGTGGGGGAGAACTTCCGGTTCGGGCACCGGGCCGCCGGGGACGTGGCGTTGCTGGAGCAGCTCGGTCGGACCTTCGGCTACGCCGTCGAGGGGGCGCCCCTGGTGGCCGAGGCGGGGACGATCTTCTCCTCCACGTACATCCGATCGTGCGTCGCCGCCGGAGACGTGGTGGCCGCCGCCAGCGCGCTGGGGCGGCCACACCGGCTGGAGGGCGTGGTGGTCCGCGGCGACCGGCGCGGTCGCGAGTTGGGTTTCCCCACCGCCAACCTGCTCTGCCACCGGTACGCTGCGGTCCCGGCCGACGGCGTCTACGCCGCCCGCCTGGTGCGGCGGGGGCAGCGGGAGCCGCTGATGTCGGCGGTGTCGATCGGCACGAACCCGAGCTTCTCCGGCCGGGAACGGCGGGTCGAGGCGTACGTGCTCGACTTCGACGCGGACCTGTACGGCGAGCGGCTGGCCCTGGATTTCGTGGCGCACCTGCGCGGGCAGGTCCGCTATGACTCGATTGAGCCGCTGGTGGCCCAGATCGCCGAGGACGTCGAGCGTACCCGCCAAGCCCTGGGGTGATCACGGATAGTGATTGGATTCGACACCCCGTCGGCCCCTTGCCCGGTTCGTGGGCAACGGGGCTGGTAGCCTGACGGGGACGTCGGCCTACCGACGTGGGTCCTGGCGTGCCTGCACGACGCCGCGGGTGCGAGGACCGTCCGCCGCCGGGTGGCGCCCGGCCCTCCGGGTAAGCCCGCTCTGGCGGACACGACATCGATCAACCCACCGAAACAGGGAGAACATGGCGCTCGACCAGCAAGCCAAGGCCAAGATCCGCGCGGAGTACGCGACCGTCGAAGGTGACACCGGTTCGCCGGAGGTGCAGGTCGCCGTCCTCACCAAGCGGATCGCGGACCTGACCGAGCACCTGAAGGTGCACAAGCACGACCACCACAGCCGCCGTGGGCTGCTGCTGCTGGTCGGCCGCCGCCGTCGGCTGCTCAACTATGTGCAGAAGAAAGACATCAACCGCTACCGGTCGCTCATCGAGCGGCTCGGTCTGCGCCGGTGACGTGACGGGGGAGGGGCCGACCGGCCGCTCCCCCGTTCCGGTTCACCGCCAGAACCCTCCGACAACCAGGGCCGCACGACCCCCCGACACGCCGGGAGCCGGTCAGCGCACCGGTCTCCGGTAGTGGCCTCCGGGCATCCGGCATCTCGCCGATCCGCCCGGGCGCTTCGATCGAAGACCGGCCGTCTGAGCAGCTGCGCGTCGCGGTCCGCAGACGCGAAGGAGCGCAACCACAGATGACCGAGAGCAACCTCGGTACCGAGTCTCGTACCGCCACGATCGACAACGGGGCCTTCGGCACCCGTGTGATCACCTTCTCCACCGGTCGGCTGGCCCGCCAGGCCGCCGGCTCCGTCGTCGCCCAGCTCGGCGAGACGGTCGTCCTCTCCGCCACCACCGTTGGCCGGCAGCCGAAGGAGCATTTCGACTTCTTCCCGCTGACCGTCGACGTCGAGGAGCGGATGTACGCGGCGGGCCGGATCCCCGGCTCGTTCTTCCGCCGGGAGGGGCGACCCAGCGAGGACGCGATCCTCACCTGCCGGCTGATCGACCGGCCGCTGCGTCCCTCGTTCGTCAAGGGCCTGCGTAACGAGGTCCAGGTCGTCGAGACCGTCCTGGCCCTCGACCCCAGCCACCCGTACGACGTGGTGGCCATCAACGCCGCCTCGATGTCGACGAAGCTCTCCGGCCTGCCGTTCTCCGGCCCGATCGGGGCGACCCGGATGGCCCACATCGACGGCTCGTGGGTCGCCTTCCCGACCCACGAGGAGCTGGTGCGCGCCACCTTCGACATGGTGGTCGCCGGTCGGGCCCTGCCCGACGGCGATGTCGCGATCATGATGGTCGAGGCGGAGGCCACCGCGCACACCGCGAAGCTGGTCGCCGACGGCGCCTCCGCACCGACCGAGGAGGTCGTGGCGAGCGGGCTGGAGGCGGCCAAGCCGGCCATCCGTGAGCTGTGCCGCGCGCAGAGCGAGTTGGCCGAGGTGGCGGCCAAGCCGGTCGCCGAGTTCCCGGTCTTCCTCGACTACTCCGATGACGTGTACGACGCGGTCACGGAGTTGGCCCGGGAGGACGTGGCCGAGGCCCTGAAGATCGCCGGTAAGGCCGACCGCGAGGAGGCCCTGGACCGGATCAAGGCCCGGGCGGTCGAGGAGCTCGGCCCGCGCTTCGAGGGCCGGGAGAAGGAGCTCTCCGCCGCGCTGCGGTCGTTGACCAAGTCCGAGGTCCGCAGCCGGGTGCTGCGCGAGCAGGTCCGCATCGACGGCCGCGGCCCGCGGGACATCCGCCCGCTGACCGCCGAGGTCGGGGTCCTGCCCCGGGTGCACGGCTCGGCGCTCTTCGAGCGGGGCGAGACCCAGATCATGGGCGTCACCACGCTGAACATGCTCCGGATGGAGCAGTCCCTGGACACGCTCTCCCCGGAGAAGTCCAAGCGTTACATGCACAACTACAACTTCCCGCCGTACTCGACCGGGGAGACCGGCCGGGTCGGCTCGCCGAAGCGGCGTGAGATCGGCCACGGCGCGCTCGCCGAGCGGGCCCTGATCCCGGTGCTGCCCTCGCGCGAGGAGTTCCCGTACGCGATCCGGCAGGTCTCCGAGGCGCTCGGCTCCAACGGTTCGACCTCGATGGGCTCGGTCTGTGCCTCGACGCTCGGCCTGCTCTCCGCCGGTGTGCCGCTGAAGGCGCCGGTCGCCGGCATCGCCATGGGCCTGATCTCTGACGAGGTCGAGGGGAAGACCCGGTACGTGACGCTGACCGACATCCTCGGTGCCGAGGACGCCTTCGGTGACATGGACTTCAAGGTCGCCGGTACGCAGGAGTTCGTCACCGCGCTTCAGCTCGACACCAAGCTCGACGGCATCCCGTCGGATGTGCTCGCCGCGGCGCTCCAGCAGGCGTACGAGGCCCGGCAGACGATCCTGGAGGTGATGCAGGCGGCGATCGAGGCACCGGCCACGATGAGTGACTACGCGCCTCGGGTCACCACCGTCAAGATCCCGGTGGACAAGATCGGCATGGTGATCGGCCCGAAGGGGCAGACGATCAACGCCATCCAGGACGAGACGGGCGCCGAGATCTCGATCGAGGACGACGGCACCATCTACGTCGGCGCGACCAACGGGCCGGCGGCGCAGGCCGCGGTCGAGCGGATCAACGGGATTGCGAACCCGACCCTGCCGAAGGTGGGCGACCGCTTCCTCGGCACGGTGGTCAAGACCGCCGCCTTCGGCGCGTTCATCTCGCTGCTTCCCGGCCGCGACGGTCTGCTGCACATCTCCAAGGTGGGCGACGGCAAGCGCGTCGAGAAGGTCGAGGACTTCCTCAACGTTGGTGACAAGGTTGAGGTGGAGATCGCCGACATCGACCAGCGGGGCAAGATCTACCTGGACAAGGTGCGCCCGGAGGGCGCCGAGGCCCCGGCGGAGGGCGCCGCCGAGCGGCCGGCCGGTCGGGACCGGGGCGACCGGGGACCGCGCGACCGCGGTGACCGCGGCGGCCGGGGTCCGGACCGTGGTGACAGCGGCGACGGTGGCGACGGTGGTGAGGGCGGCGAGTCGCGTCCGCGCCGTCGTACCCGGCGCAGCTGACCGTCGGACCAGCGCACCATCCATCCCTCGTCGAACCGGGAGTCATTCGTGAGTCGGGCTGTCTCCGTACCGTCCAGACCGGAACGACGGGGGGTGGCGGCGTTTCGGGGCGCCGCCGGCCGTGCCGTAACCCGCACGCTCAGCGACGACCCGCTGGGCGGTACGGTCCGACGGACTGTGCTGCCCAGCGGGCTGCGGGTACTCACCGAGGCGATCCCGGCGATGCGCAGCGTCTCGTTCGGCATCTGGGTGTCCGTTGGCTCCCGGGACGAGACCGGCCCCCAGTCCGGTGCCGCCCACTTCCTTGAGCACCTGCTGTTCAAGGGGACGCACCGGCGGACAGCGCTGGAGATCTCGTCGGGGATCGAGGCGGTCGGCGGCGAGACTAACGCCTTCACCACGAAGGAGTACACCTGCTACTACGCGCGGGTGCTCGACGAGGATCTACCCCTCGCCATCGACGTGATGTGCGACCTGGTCGCCGACTCGGTGCTGACCCCGGAAGACGTGGAGGTCGAGCGGGGCGTGATCCTCGAGGAGATCGCCATGCACGACGACGAACCCGGCGACGAGGTGCACGACCTCTTCGCCCGGGCCGTCTACGGCGAGCACCCGCTCGGCCGGCTGATCTCCGGGACGGAGCAGACGGTCACCCCGATGACCCGGCGGCAGATCCAGGGCTTCTACCGACGGCACTACACCGCACCACGGATCGTCATCGCCGCCGCGGGGAACCTTGACCACTCCAGCGTGGTCAAGCTGGTCCGGCAGGCGCTGCGGGGCTCGCCACTGGACACCGATCCGGCGGCGCCCGCACCGTACCGGAGCGCCACCCCGGTGGTACGGACGAAGCCCGCGACCACCCTCGTCGGGCCGAAGGAGACCGAGCAGGCGCACGTTGTGCTCGGCTGTAGCGGCATCGATCGGCGTGACGAGCGCCGGTTCGCCCTCGGGGTGTTGAACAACATCCTCGGCGGCGGCATGTCCAGCCGGCTCTTCCAGGAGATCCGCGAGCAGCGGGGGCTCGCCTACTCGGTCTACTCCTACGCCAGCCAGCACGCCGACAGCGGCCTGTTCTCCGTCTACGCCGGCTGCGCGCCGGGCCGAGCCAACGAGGTGTTGGAGCTGATCCGCGCGGAGTTGGCCCGGGTGGCCGCCGACGGGCTCACGGCGGCCGAGTTGGCCCGGGGCAAGGGCATGAGCAAGGGCGGGTTCGTGCTGGGCCTGGAGGACAGCGGCTCCCGGATGAGCCGGCTGGCCAAGGGGGAGCTGCTCTACGGCGAACTGATGCCGGTCGACACCTTGCTGGCCCGGGTGGACGCGGTCACCGTTGCCGACGTGAACACGCTTGCCGCGGAGTTGCTGAGCCGCCCGATGTCGCTGGCGGTGGTGGGTCCGTTCGGCGAGTCCGACTTCACCGTCGGAGCGGCCCCCACCACCCCCGCCTGACCACCCTCCGAATCGCCCCGCCGGCACCCGAGTCCCGGGCCGCGGGTCCATCGGGCTACCGCGACCCCACCCGGCGATGCTCGTGTCCCGGTTGGGATAGGTTGTCGGCTGTGACTGACGAGCAGGACAAGAGCGCGGACGAGCCGCTCCGGGTCGGCGTGCTGGGCGCCCGTGGCCGGATGGGCATCGAGGTGTGCAAGGCGGTGGACGCGGCCCCCGACATGGAGTTGGTGGCCATGGTTGACCAGGGCGACTGGTTGTTCAACGCCTCCGACGCCGGAGCCGAGGTGGTCGTCGACTTCACCACCCCTGACGCGGTCATGGACAACCTGCACTGGTGCATTGACCAGGGCATCAGCGCCGTGGTGGGCACCACGGGCTTCACTGAGGCGCGGCTGGAGCGGATGCGCGGCTGGCTGGCCCGCAAGCCGGGGGTGGGCGTGGTCGTCGCCCCCAACTTCGGCATCGGCGCGGTGCTGATGATGCAGTTCGCCGAACGGGCCGCCAGCCACTTCGAGTCAGCCGAGATCATCGAGCAGCATCACCCGCGCAAGCTGGACGCGCCGAGCGGCACCGCGACGCACACCGCGCGCCTGATCGCGGCGGCCCGTGCCGCAGCCGGCCAAGGCCCGGCGCCGGACGCCACCCGGGACGAGGTGGCCGGTGCCCGTGGCTGCGACATCGACGGCGTACGGGTGCACTCGGTCCGTGCCACCGGCCTCGTCGCCCACCAGGAGGTGCTCTTCGGCGCCACCGGCGAGACGCTGACCATCCGGCACGACTCCTACGACCGGGCCTCCTTCATGCCCGGGGTCCTGCTGGCTGTCCGCAAGGTACGCACCCGGCCCGGCCTGACGGTCGGCCTGGATGCCCTGCTCGACTGAGCGGTTCGCCCGCACCGTCGGTGCACCCCCCGGGTCGGGGCCGTCAGGGAGTCGGGGCCGTCAGGTCGCCGGAGTCGGCTCCGTGGGGACCGCGACGTGTAGTCGTAACTGGGCGACCAGCATGTCGTCCACGTCCAGCGCGCGGGTCGCCCCGTCCGGCTCCCATCCCGTGCCGGTCAGAAATCCCCGGGTCGCCGCGTCGCCGTCGAACGCCCACGCCACCGCGCGGGTGAACCCGTCGTCCCGCCAGTGGTCCACCGCCGCGGCGAGCAGCCGGCTGCCGTGCCCGCGTCGACCCCAGCGCGGCTCCACCAGCAGGTCGGTGACCGCGACGACGCCCGGACCCAGCGCCTCGGCGGGCTCGCCGGGCGCCTGGGCCTCGGCGTCGGCCGGGCCGGAGGCGGCGAATCCCACCAGATACGATTGCTCGGCCTGTTCGACGGCGACCAGCACCCGGTGAGCGGCCGAGGGCGGCTCCTGTACCGCCGCGGTCCACCGCTGGGCCAGCCACGCCTCGTCGAGGTTCGCGAGCACCTGCCGGGGCAGGATGCGGCGGTACGCGACCCGCCAGGTTGCGAGCTGGATGCGTGCGATGTCGCCGGCGTCCTGCGGACGCGCCGGGCGGACGTACCCGAGAGCCATGGCACGAAAGCCTACGCAGGGTGGAGGAGGCGACGATGGCGCAGGGTGCCAGGCGGACGGTCAGACAGGTGATCGGTGTGGCCGGGCTCGCCGTCGGGGTGGCCCTCTTCCTGTCCGTGGCGGCCATGCGGCATGGGTTTTTTGACCTCGGGGTCTACTACGGCGCGATCCGTTACTGGGTGCACGACGGCGGAGAGATCTACGACTTCCTGCGCCCGTTCACCCAGTACGGCTTCACCTACCCGCCGTTCGCAGCCCTGGTCATGCTGCCGATGGCGTACGTCTCCTGGACGGTGGCGATCGTGCTGAGCGTCTCCGCGAGCGTGGCGGTCACCCTGGTGCTGTTCTGGTGGCTGCTTGACCCGATCTCGCGCCGTGCCGGCTGGACCCGCTGGTTCGCCATCGCGGTAGCGCTCTGCCTCGCCGCGGCGTACGAGCCGATGCGGGAGACAGTGAACTTCGGCCAGGTCAACATGCTGTTGCTGTTCCTGGTGGCGGTGGATCTGCTTCGGCTACTGCCGTCCGGCAGCCGATGGGCCGGCGCCACCATCGGCCTGGCCACCGCGATCAAGCTGACCCCGGGGATCTTCATCGTCTACCTGCTGGTGACCGGGCGCTGGCGGGCGGCGGTAACCGCGATGGGCACCGCCGCCGGCGCCACCCTGCTCGCCGCCGCCCTCTTCCCGAATGCCTCCCGGGAGTTCTGGACCGAGGCGCTGTGGAACACCAACCGCGTGGGTGAGCTCTCCTTCGTCTCCAACCAGTCACTGCGTGGGGTGGTGGCCCGGCTGAACCCGGAGGATCCGAGCACCGTCGTCTGGCTGGTGCTGGTGGTGGCCGTACTGGCGCTCTGGACGTGGCGCGCCCGGTCTGCGGTGGCGGCCGGTGACGAGGCGACCGGGCTGGCGTTGACCGGTGTGCTGATGTGTCTGATCAGCCCGATCACCTGGGTGCACCATCTGGTCTGGTTGCTGCCGGCGCTCATCCTGTTGGTGGACAACGCGATGGCCGCGCCCGCCGGTAGCCATCGGCGCCGTCGGCTGCTGGTTGTCGTGAGTGTCGCGTACGCGTTCCTGATCAGCCGGATCGTGTGGGCCTGGGAGCGGGACTTCACCGGGATTGACGGCTTCCTCGGCAGCAACGTGTACGTCTGGATCAGCCTGGCGCTGCTGGCGTTTCTCCCGATCCGGCCCGCGGTGGACCGGGCCGCGGTCGAGGTTGCCGGGCCGGACGAGGGCAGCCGGGCCCGGACCGGTGTCGTACCCGTGACCTAGTGTCCCCGTGATGACCGCGCCGGAATCGCTTTCGCTCGCCCAAGCCCGACGGATCGCCCTGGCAGCCCAGGGCTTCACCGACCCGTCGCCGACCGGTGTACCCACCCGCCGGCATCTGCGCCGGGTGCTGGACCGGGTCGGCCTGATCCAGCTGGACTCGGTCAACGTGCTCCAGCGGGCACACTATGTGCCGCTCTACAGCCGCCTCGGCCCCTACCCGACGGCGCTGCTCGACGCGGCTGCGTACCGCCACCCCCGGGAACTCTTCGAGTACTGGGGACACGAGGCGTCGCTGGTGCCGGTCGCGTTGCAGCCGGCGCTGCGCTGGCGGATGGCGCGCGCCAAGAGCCAGGCCTGGGGCGGCATGCGCCGGGTCGCCGAGGAGAACCCGGACCTGGTGGCGTGGGTCCGGGACGAGGTAGCGGCCCGGGGCCCGATCACTGCCGCGGAGATCGAGCACGACGCTGACCGGGTGACCGGCAACTGGGGCTGGAACTGGTCCACGACGAAGCGGGCGGTGGAGTACCTGTTCTGGTCCGGCGAGGTGACGGCCGCGGAGCGCACGACGTCCTTCGCCCGCCGCTACGCCCTGCCGGAGCAGGTGCTGCCGGCGGCTGTCTTGGCGGCGCCCACCCCGAGCGACGCTGAGGCGTACCGGACGCTGGTGGCCGTGGCCGCCCGTGCCCTCGGGGTGGCGGCGGAGCCCGAGCTGCGGGACTACTTCCGGTTGCCGCTGGCTGAGGCTCGGGCGGCGATCGCCGAGCTGGCGGAGGCCGGTGAGCTGATCCCGGTGACCGTGTCGGGCTGGCGGCAGCCGGCCTGGCTGCACGCCGAGGCCCGGCTGCCCCGCTGGGTGCGGGGCAACCGGCTGGTCAGCCCCTTCGACCCGCTGGTCTGGGAGCGGGGCCGCACCCGGCGGTTGTTCGATTTCAGCTACCGCATCGAGATCTATGTCCCGGCACCGAAGCGGGTGCACGGCTACTACGTGTTGCCGTTTCTCCAGGGGGAGCGGTTCACCGCTCGGGTCGACCTGAAGGCCGACCGGAAGAGCGGTGTGCTTCTCGTGCCGGCAGCCTGGCAGGAGCCCGGCGTCGACCCGGGCGAGACGGCGTTCGCGCTCGCCGCCGAGCTGCACCGGTTCGCCGGCTGGCTGGGCCTGGACGCCGTGGCACCACCGGGGGCGGGTGACCTGGCGGTGCCGCTGGCCGCCGCCCTGAAGAGCGTGGCGGGTGTACCGTGATCGACGTGACGAGCGTTGACGGGCCGCAGAGCCGGGCCGCCGCGGCGACTGATGCCCCGGCCCATCCCGACGGTGTGGGCGGGCCGTCTGACGGCGCTGTCGCGCCCGACGGCTGGCCGGTGGGGGCGGTGCCGGCCTATCCGGTCCCGCAGCCGGACCGACTGACCCGATTCGTGCTCCGCCTCCAGGAGCGCTCGCCTCGCTGGGCAGTGCCGCTGGCCGCCCTGGGCTGTGTCGGCGCCGGCATCGGCTACACGCTGTTGTTCGATCCGACCCGGTCCGCGCCGGATGCGGCCCCCACCTGCCTGCTCAAGCTGACGACCGGGCTCGACTGTCCGGGCTGTGGCGGCACCCGGGCCCTCTGGTACCTGCTGCATGCGGACCTGCCGGCAGCTGCCCGGCACCATGTCCTCCTCGTCTTCGCGCTGCCCTTCCTGGCGTACCTGTTCGTGACGTGGGCGGGCCGGCAGGCCTTCGGGTGGCGGTTGCCCGAGCTGCGGATCAGCAACAAGCTGATCGGGGTCTTCCTGGCCGCCTGGTTGGCTTTCTCGGTGGTGCGTAACCTGCCCTGGGCGCCGTTCACCGCGCTCTACGTCTGACTCCCTCTCCTTCGGGCTGCTCGCTGTCGTCCCGGTCGACCCTGCGTGGCGCTCACCACCCGCCCGCCGCCTGCTCTCGCGCCCCCGCCCGCCCGGCCCGGTCGGCGCGGCGTGTGCGCTGGCCGCGTCCGATCTGCTGCCGGCGGGGTCCGATTTCCGTCTGCGCCGGTCGCGCCACTACAGTCGCAGGAATGCCGGACATGGTGCAGCCCCAGGTCAAGCTCATTGCGTGGACCCAATTCGCGGTCCCAGACGACGTTGAGTGGTCAACTGACGCCGACGGGGGACAGGCGCTCGCGGAGTTCGCTGGGCGGGCCTGTTACCAGAGTTGGAAGAAGCCGAACCCGGCGACGGCGACCAACGCCGGCTACCTCGCCCACATTCTCGAGGTGGGCCACCTGAGCGTGCTGGAGCACGGCTCGGTGAGCTTCTACTTCACCGGGGTGTCGCGGTCGCTCACCCACGAGTTGATCCGGCACCGGCACTTCTCGTACTCGCAGCTGTCCCAGCGGTACGTGCCGGAGCGGGACGCCGCGATGGTCGAGCCGGCCGTGATCGCCGACGACCCGGAGCTGCACAAGCGGTTCGTGGAGGCCGCCGAGGCGAGCGTGCGGGCGTACACCGAATTGTTGGAGGGGCTGGAGCAGCGCTTCACCGACGAGCCCAACGCCACCCTGCGCCGTAAGCGTGCGCGGCAGGCGGCGCGGGCGGTGCTGCCGAACGCCACCGAGACCCGCATCGTGGTCACCGGTAACTACCGGGCGTGGCGGCACTTCATCGCCATGCGGGCGACCGAGCACGCCGACGTGGAGATCCGCGAGTTGGCCGTCGAGTGCCTCCGCCAGCTGCAGGGGGTGGCCCCGAACGTCTTCAACGACTTCGTGATCTCCTCCTTGCCCGACGGCTCCGAGGTGGCGGCCAGCCCGCACGCGGAGGTGTCCTGAGCCCTTCCCCGTCGGGGGATCGGAAGCCGTCCGCTAGGTTGGACGCATGACGAGTGACCTCCCTGACAGTCCCCTCCGGGTGGCCTCCCGGCCGTTCGGGCGGGTGCTCACGGCCATGGTGACGCCCTTCACCGCCGAGGGTGCGCTCGACCTGGACGGTGCGACGCGGTTGGCGAACTACCTGGTTGATGAGCAGGGCAACGACGCGCTGGTGGTCAACGGCACCACCGGCGAGTCGCCGACCACGACGGACGCGGAGAAGGAACGCCTGATTCAGACGGTCGTCGCGGCCGTCGGTGACCGAGCCAAGGTGGTGGCCGGGGTCGGGACCAACGACACCCGGCACACGATCGAGCTGGCCGCCGGCGCGGAGAAGGCCGGTGCACACGGTCTGCTGGTGGTGACGCCGTACTACAGCAAGCCGCCGCAGGAGGGCTTGGTGCGACACTTCACCGCGGTGGCCGATGCCGGTGGGCTGCCGGTGATGCTCTACGACATTCCACACCGTGCCGGGGTAGCGATCGAGACCGAGACGCTCGTGCGCCTGGCCGAGCACGGCCGGATCGTCGCGGTGAAGGACGCCAAGACCGACCTGACCGCCACCAGCTGGGTGACCAGCCGGACCGGTATGGCCTTCTACAGCGGCGAGGATTCACTCACCCTGCCCGCGCTGGCGGTCGGGGCGGTCGGAGTGGTTGGCACGTCAACCCACTTCACCGGGGCGCGGACCCAGGAGATGATCCGGGCGTTCGACGCGGGGGACAACACCACGGCGCTCGCCCTGCACCGCCAGCTGCTGCCGCTGTACACGGGCATTTTCCGGACTCAGGGCGTGATCCTGGTCAAGGCCGGCCTGGCGGCGAAGGGACTCCCCGCTGGCCCGGTCCGTTCCCCGCTGGTCGACGCGACCGTCGACCAGCTTGCCCAGCTCCGCGTCGACTGCGCGGCGGCGGGCCTGGACCTCCCTGAATGAACGAACGACACGACGGACGCCGGGTGACGGCGTCGCAGAATGAGGTGAACGCGTGACCGAGGCGCGGATCGAGACAGAACTGCCGCCACCGCTGCCCGAGGGCGGGCTGCGGATCATCCCGCTGGGCGGGCTCGGCGCCATCGGTCGGAACATGACCGTCTTCGAGTACAACGGGAAGTTGCTGGTCGTTGACTGCGGCGTGCTCTTCCCGGACGTGGAGCAGCCGGGCGTGGACCTCATCCTGCCCGACTTCGCCCCGATCCTGGACCGTCTCGACGACGTGCAGGCGATCGTGCTCACCCACGGCCACGAGGACCACATCGGCGCGGTGCCGTACCTGCTCGCCCACAAGCCGGACATCCCGCTGGTCGGCTCGGAGTTCACCCTCGCCCTGGTTGAGGCGAAGCTCGCCGAGCGGCGGATCCAGCCGTACACGCTGACGGTGCGGGAGGGCGGTCGGGAGCAGCTGGGCCCCTTCGAGTGCGAGTTCTTCGCGGTCAACCACTCGATCCCGGACGCGCTCGCCGTGGCCCTCCGTACCCCGGCCGGTCTGGTGTTGCACACCGGTGACTTCAAGATGGACCAGCTCCCGCTGGACGGCCGGATCACCGATCTGGCTGGCTTCGCGCGACTCGGCGCGGAGGGGGTGGACCTGCTCCTGTCCGACTCCACCAACGCCGAGATTCCTGGCTTCGTCACGCCGGAGCGGGAGATCGGCCCGGTGCTCGACTCGATCTTCGCCAAGGCCCGGGGCCGGATCATCGTCGCGTCGTTCGCCTCGCACGTACACCGGGTCCAGCAGGTTTTCGACTCCGCTGTGGAGCATGGCCGCAAGGTGGCCCTGATCGGCCGATCGATGGTGCGCAACATGGGCATCGCCCGCGACCTCGGCCTGCTGAACATCCCACCCGGCCTGGTCGTCGGGCTCGACGAGGCCACCAGCATGCCGCCCGACCAGATCGTGCTGATGTCAACCGGCAGTCAGGGCGAGCCGATGAGCGCGCTGGGCCGGATGGCCAGTGGTGATCACCGGCACATCACCATCGCCCCCGGCGACACCGTGGTGCTCGCCTCCTCGCTGGTGCCCGGCAACGAGACCTCGGTCTACCGGGTGATCAACCGGCTCGCCCGAGCGGGTGCCGTCGTTGTGCACAAGGACGTGGCCAAGGTGCACGTCTCCGGGCACGCCCCCGCTGGCGAGCTGCTCTACCTGCTCAACATCGTCCGGCCGAGCAACCTGATGCCGGTCCACGGGGAGTGGCGGCACCTGCGCGCCCACGCCCGGCTGGGCGTCGAGTCCGGCGTCGCCGCCGATCGGGTGGTGCTCTGTGAGGACGGCGACGTGGTCGACCTGGTCGAGGGGCGGGCCAGCCTCGTCGGGCACGTCAAAAGCCGGTACGTCTACGTTGACGGCCTCGCTGTCGGGGACGTGTCGGAGTCGCTGCTCACCGAGCGACGGATCCTCGGCGACGGCGGGTTCATCGCGGCCACCGTCGTGGTCGACTCGGTCACCGGGAAGGTGGTTGGTGGGCCGACCGTCTCCGCCAAGGGCTTTTCCGAGGATCCGGAGGCATTCAGCCCGGTAGTGCCGTTGATCACCGAGGCGCTCAACCGCGCGGCCTCCGACGGCATCACCGACCCGCACCAGCTACAGCAGATCGTGCGCCGCACGGTGGGGCGGTGGGTCAACGACGCGTACCGCCGCCGGCCGATGATCGTGCCGAACGTGGTGGAGGTCTGAGCCGAGGCGCGGCGACGTCGGGGAGCCGGCCTGGGTCAGGGCAGCTCCGCGACCGCGTCAGCGTACGCCGAGCCGGTGCGTACCGCGGCGGCCAGCAGCACATCCAGCTGGGTGGGCGCGACCCCGTGGGACAGGTCGGTGCTGACATCACCGGCCAGCACCAGTTCGGCACCGGAGTCGTGCACGTACGCCGTCGGTAGGAGTCGGTCCTGGTTCCAGGCGTTGCAGAACGCGTACGCCTCGGCGCGTCGGTCGGCCGACAGCCGGCGGCTGGCCACGGCACGCACGTGCAGGATCTCGCCGCGCTCGCCGGCCCGCCGTACCTGAATCAGCGCCTCGCCCCAGCGCCCCACGACAGTGTCGGTGGCGTCCAGGACGTACCGGTCGCCGCGTCGGTCCAGGGCGGTGGTGATCGCTGCCAGACTGAGCGGGACGGGATGGTCGTCCGGTTGGTCGTCCGGCTCGCGGTCGGGTTCGTCGTCGTCCGGGCTCTCGAACGGCAGGGCTACCGGGTTGGCCAGGGCTTGTTCGGCTGCGCCCCGCTCGTCCAGCCAGGACGCGACCCGCCCGGACTGGTGCCCGGTACCGTTGCGCGCGTCGAAGCTGCCGGCGAGCCCGGTCGCCAGGTCGGTCAGCGTGGTACCGAGAGCGGCGACGTCGAGGTCGGCTGCGGGCCGTTGCCCGTACGCGGGGCGGCGAACCTGCTGCTCGCCGAGGTCGGCGGCGACCGCGACCCCGCACACCAGCGCCCCGGCGGCGGCGAACTCCATCGCGGACAGCTCGTCGGGAGCCCGATCGAGCCGGGGGAGCTGCTCGGTGAGGAGGGCCAACCCGCGGACCGGGTTCCCGCTGAGCGCGCAGAAGCGCAGGTGCGCCGCGAGGTGCGCGAAGCCGGCCCGCTCACGTCGGTGCCGTTGGTACGCGTGCACGTGCGCCGCCGCAGCTGACTCCGTCGCGCCGACTCGGAGCCACGGCAGCATCCCCGCGGCGAGCCCCCGCTCGGGTGCTCCGGTGCAGTCGTCCGGGTCGACGCCGGCCAGGACGTCCAGCGCGGCGGACCACTCCTCCCAACCGGCGAGGAGCTCCGCCCGTCGGACGGCGGCGCAGCTGACGCAACCGTCGGCCGGGGTGGCGGGCGTCGCTGCCCAGCGGTCGTACCAGGACCGGGCGGTGGGCTCGTCGCCGAGGTGGTCGGCGATCCGGCAGTAGAGTTCGGCGACGCTAGCGGTGTCGGCGGTTCCGAGGTCGTCGAGGAGGGCGCGGGCCTGGTCCAGGCCACCACGCGGGCTGCCGAGCAGGGCTTCGACGGCGTACCGCCGGTAGCGGGCCAGGGTTTCATGGCCGTCGGGTGGCAGCAGGTCGGGCCGGCGGTCCAGGGCGGCGAGGCAGCGGCGGACCGGCTCGACCAGGCGCCACCGCCCTTCGTCGAGCAGGTAGGTCTCGATCAGCGCGAGCCGGGCGTCCAGTGCCGAATGGTCGTCGCCGGCGGCGTCGGCGCGCGCGGCGATCCGTTCCAGCTCGGCGCTGCGGGCCTCGCCGTCGGGGGAGTCCCGGGCGTCGGCCAACTCCTCGGCGAGGGGGCGGCCGTCCCGCCCGGGTCGTTGGCGGCGCGGTGGCCACCCCGGCCAGCCGAACTCCTCCAGCCCGCGGCCGCCGGGCTGCCCGATCACGACCGCACCCCGCCGGGCAGCCGGGCCACGTCGGCGGCGAGCTGGCAGCCGGTGGTGATGCCGCGGTCGAGGAGCCGGTCGAGTTGGTGCGGGGTCACGCCGCGTTCGAGGTCGGTGATGACCTCCCCGCAGACTCGCGCCCGACCGTCATCCTCGACGTGCACGAACGCCTTGGGCCAGAGCCGGTCGTGGTTCCAGGCGTTGCAGAAGGCGTGCAGCGCGGGCACGTACTCGATCGGGAACGTGGGTGCCACGACGGTGCGTACCTGGAGTAGCTCTCCGGCGGTCCCGGGCCGCAGGAACCAGATGAGGCTGTCGGCCCAGCGGCCGACCAGTTCCCCGGCTGGGTCGGTCTCCACCAGGTATCCCCGGTGGGTGAGCACGGTGGCGATCAGCTCACCGCTGAGCGGGCTTAGGGCGCCCGGGTAGCCGCCCAGGAGGCGGTCCGGAATGTCCCCGGTCGGCGACGCCATACGGCATCCCTTCTGAGGCGAATATCACGACCGGCGGCGGATTCGCGTGCCGACGCGCGGACACGACCTGAAATAGCGGCGATCCGCCGGGTACCGCCGCTAGGTTGATGCTATGGCGGGCCGTACCTCTCAGGCGAGTCGGCGGCGCGGCGCGTCGCCACGAGGCAGCACGAACAACCGTGCCCGGCAGCCGGCGAAGAAGCCCCGCGCTGCCGCCAAGCGTCGTCCGCCGGCCCGTACCAACCCGGCCGGCTCCGTGGGCCGGGCGCTCGGGGCACTGTGGATGGGCCTCGCGCACGGGGTGGGCTGGTCGGTTCGCGCTGCCGGCCGGCAGGCCGCCGCGGCCCGTGGGCTCGACCCCGAGCATCGGCGCGACGGCGCCGGGCTGTTGCTGCTCGGCCTCGCGCTGCTCAGCGCGGCCAGCATCTGGTTCGCCAAGGCCGGACCGGTCGGGGAGCGGCTGGCCGATTCCGTCCGGCTGTTTCTCGGTGCGATCGCCGTCGTGGTGCCGGTGCTGCTGATGATCGGTGCCTGGCGGCTGATGCGGGAGCCGACCACTCCCGAGCACCGTGGGCGGGGGCTGGTCGGCTGGGGGTCCATGCTGGTCGCTACGGCCGCGCTGTTGCACATCGGGCAGGAGCCGGCCTCACAGGCGCAGCGGGACTTCGCGGGCGGCCTGGTCGGCGCGGGGGTGGGGAGCCTGCTGGAGCGGGCGGTGACGGCCTGGGTGGCCGTGCCGCTGCTGCTGCTGCTCCTGGTCTTCGGGCTGCTGGTGGTCACTGCGACCCCGATTAACAAGATTCCGGAGCGGCTCGGTCTGTTGGCCGGCGTGGTGGTGGGTACCCCGGCCGCCGAGGAGACGACCGAGGGGGACGCGGCGGAGACCGGCAAGCCGGTGCGCAGACGTGCGGCGAAACGGACGCCGCCACCACCGCCGGACCCGGAGGACTTCGCTGATGACCTGGCGGGCGCGGATCTACAGGAGACACTCGTCCTGCCCCGAAAGTCGTCGGCGAAGGTGCCGGCCAGCCGTAAGCCGGCGGAGCCGCCGGAGCACTCGCCGCTGCCAACCCGGGCCGAGCAGCTCGCGTTGACCGGGCTGGCGGGCGACTACGCGCTGCCGCCGGCGACCCTACTGGGCAGTGGTGCCGCCCCAAAGAAGCGCAGCCGGGCCAACGACGAGGTGATCGCCGCGTTGACCGGGGTGTTCGAGCAGTTCGACGTGGACGCCGCGGTCACCGGCTTTACTCGGGGGCCGACGGTGACCCGGTACGAGGTCGAGGTGGGCCCCGGTGTCAAGGTGGAGCGGATCACCCAGCTCTCCCGCAACATCGCGTACGCGGTGAAGTCGCCGGACGTGCGTATCCTCAGCCCGATCCCGGGCAAGAGCGCGATCGGCGTGGAGATCCCGAACACCGATCCGGAGAATGTCGCCCTCGGCGACGTGCTGCGCTCCCGGGCGGCCACCAGCGACCACCACCCGATGATGGTCGCGCTCGGTAAGGACATCGAGGGCGGCTACGTGGTGGCGAACCTCGCGAAGACGCCGCACATCCTCATCGCGGGGGCCACCGGCGCGGGAAAGTCGAGCTGCCTGAACTCACTGCTGGTCTCCCTCCTGACCCGGGCCACCCCGGACGAGGTGCGGCTGCTGCTGATCGACCCGAAGCGGGTCGAGATGACCGGCTACGAGGGGATCCCGCACCTGGTCACGCCGATCGTGACGAACGCCAAGAAGGCGGCCGACTCGTTGGAGTGGGTCGTGCGCGAGATGGACATGCGCTACGACGATCTCGCCGCCAACGGGGTGCGGCACATCGACGACTTCAACCGCAAGGTCCGCAATGGTGAGATCACGGCCCCACCCGGCAGTGAACGGGAACTGCGGCCGTACCCGTACCTGCTGGTGATCGTCGACGAGCTGGCCGACCTGATGATGGTCGCCCCCCGTGACGTGGAGGACTCCATCGTCCGGATCACCCAGCTCGCCCGGGCCGCCGGCATCCACCTGGTGCTCGCCACGCAACGTCCGTCGGTGGACGTGGTGACCGGTCTGATCAAGGCCAACGTGCCGTCCCGGCTCGCCTTCGCCACCTCGTCGCTGGCGGATTCGCGGGTCATCCTGGACCAGCCGGGCGCGGAGAAGCTACTCGGTCGCGGTGATGGTCTCTTCCTGCCGATGGGCGCCGCCAAGCCGCTGCGCATCCAGGGCGCCTGGGTGACCGAGCGGGAGATCGCCGATGTGGTGCGGTTCTGCAAGGAGCAGCGGGAGCCGGAGTTCCGGTCGGATGTGCTCACCGTGGCCCAGGAGGGTAAGAAGAAGATCGACGAGGACATCGGCGACGACCTCGACCTGCTGGTGCAGGCGGTTGAGCTGGTGGTGACCTCGCAGTTCGGCTCCACCTCGATGCTTCAGCGCAAGCTGCGGGTCGGTTTCGCGAAGGCGGGTCGGCTGATGGATCTGATGGAGAGCCGCGGTGTGGTCGGCCCTTCGGAGGGCTCCAAGGCCCGGGATGTGCTGGTGAAGCCGGACGAGCTGACGGAGGTTCTGGTCGGCCTGCGCGGCGGTGACGACTGACCGCGACCGCCGTTGCGCCCGGCGGGCCGGTCTGGCTCTGGTCCGGCCGTCAGTGGTAGATCTTCAGGCCCACCACGCCGGAGATCACCAACAGCAGGCAGATGATTCGGGGCAGGCTGGTCGACTCGTGGAGCGCCACCATCCCCACGATGGCGGTACCGACCGCGCCGATGCCGACCCAGACCGCGTAGCCGGTGCCGACGGGAATCTCGCGGAGCGCGTAGGCGAGGCCGGTAATGCTCAGGGCGGCCGTGATTGCGAAGACGATCGTGGGCACGAGCCGGCTGAAGCCGGCGCTGCGGTCGAGGGCGATGGCCCATGCGGTTTCGAGGAGTCCGGAGATCACTAGCACGATCCAGGCCATCGCGGGACCGTAGCAGCTCGGCGAGGTGATATTCGCCACCAGGTATGGATCTCAACCTGACTTCACCTTGCAGTATCAGTCCATGCCGCTGCTTCTCACCGACTCTGAGGTCGCCGCCGCGCTCGACGCCCCGACGACCATCGCCGCGATGCGGGACGCGCTGCGCGCTGCCCACGACGGTCGACTGGTCGCTCCGCCCCGAGCCACCGCGCCGTTGGACGGGGGCCGGATGGTGCTCACCGCCGGGCACCTCGTCGGTCAGTGGTACGGCTTCCGGTCCTACGACACGTTCGGGCTGCCGGAGGGCGAGCAGGTGGTGGTGCTGCACGACGCCCGCACCGGTGTCGTCCGGGCGGTCGCGGTCGGGGAGGAACTGGGCTCCCGCCGTACGGGTGGGTTGGGCGGGGTCGCCATCGACGCGCTGGCCCGCTCGGACGCGGCCACGCTCGGGGTGGTCGGCTCGGGCCGGCAGGCGTGGACGCAGGTCTGGGCCGCCGCGGCGGTCCGACCGTTGCGGGAGGTGAGCGTGCACAGCCGCTCGGCGGCGCGGCGTACGGCGTTCGCCGACCGGATCCGTGCCGAACTGGGCGTCCCGGCCCGGGCTGTCGGTTCGGCCGCGGCGGCCGTCGCCGACCGGGACATCGTGGTGATCGCCACGACCAGTACCACCCCGGTGATGGACGCCGCGGACCTCGCGCCCGGCGCACACGTCAACGCGGTGGGCTTCAAGCAGGTCGACCGGCACGAGTTCGGACCCGACCTGCTGGACCGGGCCGAGGTGCTGGTCACCGACTCACCAGCTCAGGCGGTCGGGTACACCCCGCCGATGCTCGCCGCCCTGCCTCCGTACGCGGGACGGCTGCGCGACCTGGGCGCGGTCCTGGCCGGGGCGGTGCCCGGTCGAACCAGCCCGGACCAGATCTCCGCCTTCTGCTCGACTGGCCTGGCCGGCACTGAGGTCTTCCTGCTCGATCGCATGGTCCGGGTCGCGGCGACGACCTGACCCGCCGGTGAGGTTCCGGCGGGCTGGCCCGGACGGGCGCCCGGTCGAGGCCGCCCGCTGGCGGTTGCCGGGGGGGAGACCCGCGCCCGGTACCCTCAGATGGTGTCTGCCACCCCTCCCGCACCCGCCGACGGCCGCCGCGTCGCCCTGCTGACCCTGGGCTGCGCCCGCAACGAGGTCGATTCCGAGGAGCTGGCTGCCCGGCTGCACTCCGACGGCTGGCAGGTGACCACCGACGGTGAAGGCGCCGACGTGGTGGTCGTGAACACCTGCGGGTTCGTCGAGAAGGCCAAGCAGGATTCGATCCAGACGCTACTGGCCGCCGCCGAAACGGGCGCGAAGGTGGTGGCGGCGGGGTGCATGGCCGAGCGGTACGGGCGGGAGCTCGCGGAGAGCCTGCCCGAGGCGCAGGCGGTGCTGAGCTTCGACGACTATCCGGATATCTCCGATCGACTCGGCGCGGTGCTCGCCGGAACCGCGATCGACGCGCACACCCCGCGGGACCGGCGGGAGCTCCTTCCGCTCACCCCGGTACGGCGTGGGGAGGCGGCGGTGTCGTTACCGGGCCACGGTACCCCGGCGGCCGTGGCGCAGCCCGGTGCGCGGTCCGCTCCGATCGAGGTCGACGAGCACACGCCGGCGCATCTTCGTCCGGTGCTGCGTCGCCGGCTCGACACCGGACCGGTCGCGTCGCTCAAGCTGGCCAGCGGCTGTGACCGACGGTGCGCCTTCTGTGCCATCCCCGCCTTCCGCGGCGCGTTCGTCTCTCGCCCGCCGGAGGCGCTGCTCGCCGAGGCGGAGTGGCTGGCCAGGACCGGGGTGCGTGAGCTGGTGCTGGTCAGTGAGAACTCCAGCTCCTACGGCAAGGACCTGGGCGACCCGCGGGCGCTGGAGAAGTTGCTGCCCCAGCTCGCCGCGGTGGACGGCATCGTCCGGGTGCGGGCGAGCTACCTCCAACCGGCCGAGACTCGCCCCGGTCTGGTCGAGGCGATCGCCACCACGCCGGGCGTCGCCCCGTACTTCGACCTGTCGTTCCAGCACTCCAGCGAGGCGGTGCTGCGGCGAATGCGTCGGTTCGGCTCCACCGACCGGTTCCTGGAGCTGCTGGGCAGCATCCGGGCACTGTCCCCGGAGGCCGGCGCGCGGAGCAACTTCATCGTCGGGTTCCCCGGCGAGACCCGGGCTGACGTCGCTGAGCTGGTCCGCTTCCTGGAGGAGGCGCGGCTGGACGCGATCGGGGTGTTCGACTACAGCGACGAGGACGGCACCGAGGCCGCCGGTCTGTCCGGCAAGGTCACCACCGCCACCGTCAAGCGCCGCTACGACCGGCTCAGCGCGCTCGCCGACGAGCTCTGCGCGCAGCGGGCCGAGCAGCGGCTCGGCTCGACGGTGCAGGTGTTGGTCGACTCCGTCGACGGCGGTGTCGTGGAAGGCCGTGCTGCGCACCAGGCTCCCGAGGTGGATGGCTCGACCACCCTGGTCGCGCCGGTCGGTGGCGGGGTGGATCTGACTGCCCTGCGCCCCGGTGACCTGGTGGAATGCACGGTCACCGCCACGGAGGGTGTGGACCTGGTCGCCGTACCGGACGCGATGATCTCGGCGGCGCCTGGCGTGGCACGGTGACGGCGGCTCCTCGGGTGCCGGTGCTCAACGCCGCCAACGCGTTGACGTTGCTGCGGCTGGTGCTGGTGCCGGTCTTCGCGGCCTCGGTGATCGCCTCCGAGATGACCCACGTCGGCTGGCGGATCGCGGCCTGCCTGATCTTCGTCGGGGCTGCCTTCACCGACCTGGCGGACGGGTGGATCGCTCGTCGCTTCGGGCTGGTCACCTCGGTGGGAAAGGTGGCCGATCCGATCGCGGACAAGGCGCTCACCGGCGTCGCGCTGCTGCTGCTTTCCTTCTACGACCAGCTTCCGTGGTGGGTGACCGGAACGATCCTCCTTCGGGAGCTGGGCATCACCGCGCTGCGGTTTTGGGTGATCCGGCACGGCGTCATCGCCGCCAGTCGGGGCGGGAAGATCAAAACGGCCCTGCAGACTCTCGCGATCGTCTGGTATCTCTGGCCGATGCCGGCGCCGCTGGACCTGGTCGGACCATGGGTCATGGGTGCCGCGGTGGCGGTTACGGTGGTCAGTGGCGTCGACTACGTGGTGCGGGCGCTGCGCCTGCGGCGGCGGCACTCGCGCTGACCAGGGCCCGGCGAAGGGGGAGCGACCATGGGGCTGGGAGCGGACGGCGAGCAGCCGGCCGAGGGCCCTGCCGCCCACGTCGTGCACGGTCTGGCGAAGCGGGGGGAGACGCTCGCCACCGTCGAATCGCTGACCGGCGGTCTGCTCGCTGCCACGATCGTGGAGGTCGCCGGGGTGAGCAGTGTCTTCCGCGGTGGGCTGGTGGTCTACGCGACCGAGTTGAAGTCCCGGCTGGCCGGAGTGTCGGCGGAGCTGCTCGCCGGGCGGGGTCCGGTTGACCCGGATGTTGCCGTGGCACTCGCGCAGGGGGGCCGGCGACGGTGCGCCGCCGACTGGGGCCTGGCCACCACCGGGGTCGCCGGGCCGGAGCCGCAGGGCGGCAAGCCGGTCGGCTTGGTATACGTGGCGGTGGCGGGCCCGAGCAGCAGCGCAGTCCGGCGGCTGGAGCTGGGCGGGGGGCGTGATCTCATCCGGTCCGCCACCGTGGTGCAGGCGCTTCGACTGCTGGCCGAGCAGCTGGCCAAGGTGCCCCGCGATGCCGCCGGTAGTGCGTAGCGACACCGACCGTGATACGGTCAGCACTCTTTGTAGAGGGCGTTGCCGTTCGGCAGGCTTGCCGGCCCGCAGCCTGATTCGGCAGGCGGGGCAGTATGTCGGCCAGGCCGGCACCGGGTACGGTTGCGGGAAGGTTCCGGTGGTCGGGGCCCGGATTCCCCGGGTCGTCGAGGCACGGAGTGTTCCTCCAGGGGAGGTGCGATGGTCCTGCTACGCCGGCTGATCGGTGACGCGCTACGGACACGCCGGCAGGGGCAGCACCGCACCCTGCGCGAGGTCTCCTCCGCCGCCAATGTCAGTCTCGGCTACCTTTCCGAGATCGAGCGTGGGCAAAAGGAGCCGTCGAGCGAGCTACTGGCCGCCATCTGTGACGCGCTCGGTGCCCGCCTCTCCGAGCTGTTGCGTGAGGTGAGCGACACGGTGGCGCTCGCCGAGCAGATGCCGGGGGTGCTGGTGCCGGTCCAGGATGAGCCGACCGGGCAGCAGTCCGCCTCGGTCCCGGCCTCCAGCCGCGGCAAGACCGCCGGCCGCGCGGTCCGCCAGGTCTCCTCGGACGGTTCGGTGTCGGTGCAGGTCCGCCAGGAATCGCCGCTCAAGGCAACCCTGCACACCCGGGTTCGCACAACGGACCGGGACGTGGTCTGCGCCGCCTGAGCGCGCGTAGGGTCGATCGTGGCACGGTGGCCCCGCTGCGTTGTCGGCGGCTGCCCAAACTGGCATCCGCCTGGGACGATGGAGCCACTGCCGTCGCGGCCGGCCAGGTCGCGGTCGGCCGCGACGCTAGTGAGGGGATACCGCGGAGATGGCGAACCCGTTCGTCAAGGGTTGGAAATATCTGATGACGCTCTTCGGCACCAGGCTCGACGAGCGTGCCGACCCGAAGGTGCAGGTCCAGCAGGCGATCGAGGAGTCCCAGCGGCAGCACCAGCTGCTCGTCCAGCAGGCTGCCGCGGTGATCGGCAACCAGCGGCAGCTGGAGATGAAGCTGTCCCGGCAGATGTCCGAGGTCGAGCGGTTGCAGGGCAACGCCCGCCAGGCCCTGGTGCTGGCCGACCAGGCCCGCGCCCGGGGCAGCGCCGCCGAAGCCACCCGCTACGAGCAGTCCGCTCAGGCCCTCGCCACCCAGCTGGTCGCTGCCGAACAGGCCACCGAAGACCTCAAGACCCTGCACGACCAGGCGCTTGGCGCGGCTGCGCAGGCGCGTAAGGCGGTCGAGAACAACTCGATGATTCTTCAGCAGAAGCTCGCCGAGCGGGCGAAGCTGCTCAGCCAGCTTGAGCAGGCCAAGATGCAGGAGAACGTCGCCGCGTCGTTGGAGTCGATGTCCGCGATCACCGCCCCGGGTACCACCCCGACCCTGGACGAGGTACGCGAGCGCATCGAGCGGCGCTACGCCAATGCGATGGGCCGAGCCGAGCTCGCCGGCAACTCCGTCGAGGGGCAGATGCTCGACATCCAGCAGGCAGCCCTCGACGCGGCCGGCTCCGCCCGACTCGATCAGATCCGTGCCGGCATGGCCGGGGAGCAGCTGCGCGGCGCGGCCGAGCGGCCCGCGGTCACCCCCGAGCAGCAGGGCGCCCCGGTTGTCGATCCGGCCGCCGCGGCCCGGCTCGACGAGATCCGCACCACTCTGGGCCGCGAACGCGGCACCGGGGACAGCACCGCCGCCGGCTGAGCGGCGCGGGTTGGGGAGGCGACGTGGCAGACGAGCGGACGCGGTACTTCCGGCGGCTGGGCCGGCGGCGGCGGTCTGCCCGCCGGTGGAGCGTGATCGCCGGTGGGCTCGGCGGCGCGGCGGCGGTGTTGACGCCGTACGCCGGTCTGGGGGTGCCCGACGCGGCCTGGGCCGCCGGTGCGGGCGGGGCGCTCGTGCTTGCCGCCTGGCGTTGGGCCGACCTGCGGGCGCTCGCCGCCCAGCCGGCGCCGCCGGCGGTGGACCCGGCTGAGGCGGCGGCCCATTCGCGGGCCCGGCTGGTCGCGGCGGTGGAGCGACTCCCGGTCGCCTCAGGCATGCTCGCGGAGGCCCGACGGGTGCGGTCCCGGGTCGCGCTGCGTGGCACCAGCGCCGCCGAGCCGTGGGGTCGGCTGGATCGGGCGAGGTCGACCTTCGCCGGTCTGCGGGATCGGTTGACCGGGCTGGCGGCGCCCGCGATCGCCGAGGCCACCGCGGCCGACCGCTCACTGCGGGACCTCGCCCTCCGGGTTGCGGGAGTCGAACGGGCCATTCGGCTCGCGCCGCCCGACACCCGACCCTCGCTTGAGCAGGCTCGGGAGACCCTCGCCGGCCAGCTGCACAGCGGTGTCGCAGCGTACGAGCGGCTGGTGGCGGCCGCCGCTGGCTATGTGGCCGAGAACGCGCGGTCTGACGTCCAGGAACCGGCGGTGGCCCGGCTCACCGAGGCAACCGATCTGCTGCACGGGGTGGCTTCGGCCCTGGCGGAGCTGCGGGCCAGCGACCCCACCTTCCGTACTTCCTGAGGCAACCGGGCTGACCCCACCACCGGAGGGCTGCGTGTCGTCGGGGCGGTGACTCAACCCGGCGTCGTCACGGCGATCGGGGCGGTGAAGAGGGACATCCCGACGACGTTGAACGCGCGGATCCGATAGTGGTAGGTGGTGTGGCGGGCCAGGCCGGTGTTGGTAAACCCCCGTCCATTCACGGTGAAGGTGGCGACATCCTGGGTGAACGCGGGGTCCGCGGCCCGCTGCACGGTGAACCCGGCACCGGACCCGGCGGGTGCGCTCGCGGCCCAGCCGAGGATGACCGTCGCGGTGTCCGGTGCGGACGTGGCGGTGGTGACGGTCACCGACTCCGGTACGCCCGGCCGGGGTGGGGTGATCACCTGCGCCACGGTGGACCAGGGTGAGGCCGCGCCCAGGTAGGTGGTGCGGACCCGGTAGTAGTAGCGGGTGTCCGGCGCCACGGCGGTGTCCAGATGGGTGTCGCCGACGCTGATGGCCGTGGTGCCGGGCCCGCTGGTGAAGGTGGGGTTGGTGGCGCGCTGTACGTCAACGCCGGTGGCGAAGGAGCGGTTGCGCCAGTGCAGCCCCACCCGTAGCGGTGCCGCCGGCGGCACCGCCGCGGCCAGGCCGGTGGGGGCGGTGAGCCGCACCGAGGCGGGCGCGTAGTTCGACCAGGCCGAGCAGCTGACCGCGTTCTCCGCTCGGATGCGGTAGTAGTAGGTCACCCCGGGCGTGATGGTCGCGTCGGTGTAGTGGGTGGCACTGGCGGCCACCGTGATCGTGGCGAGCCCGGCGGTGAATGCCGGATCGGTGGCCCGTTGGAGCTGGTGGCTGGTGGCGGCGGGGCGATTGCCGTTGCCGGTCCACGCGAGCAGGATCGCCGGCAGCGCGGTGGCCGATCCGGGTCCTGGAGTCGCGGACAGCCCGGTCGGAGCCTGCGGGGCGACCCGCAGCACCAGCGGTCGGCTCAGGCCCTGGTCGCGGTAGCCGGCGAGCTGGCTGTGCCAGCGGTATTCCCAGCCCAGGTTGACCGGCTGATGGACCGCGGGCGCAGCTCGGCCGTCGCGCGGTGCTCCTCCGGGGTGGAACTGGGCCCGCCGGCCCGGCTCCAGTGGCCGTACACTGTCCGCGATCTTGAAGGGGAGGGGCGGCGCGACCGGGCGCAGCGCGACCACCACATCCTCATGTGGGTTGACCCGGACCACCTGTTTCCAGCCCACCTCGTTCGGTGCCGGTGGGCGGAGCGTGCCGTCCCACCCGGCTCGGTTGACCAGTTGCAGGTCGACACCGTCGAGACGTACCGGCTGGGTGTGCCGGCTGGCACCGCGCAGCCGCCACAGCTGCACACCGTCGTTGGCTGGTCCTCCCGGTACCGCCGTCCCGACGACTGGCACCACATCGGTGGCCGGATCGGTCGGGCCGAGTGGCACCACGGCAGGGGCGGGTGGCCCTCCGGGCGACGGGCCGACACCGAAGCGACCGGCGAGTCGGCCGTACGTGGGCTCGAAGATCTGCTCGATGACCTTCACGGCGAGCGGCAGCAGGACGGGGGACACGTCTCCGGTCGGGGTGAATGAGACCGTGGTGGCATGCACCGGGACGGTGGTCTCCCGAGCCGTGTGGGTGCCGAAGGCTGCGTCGTAGGCGGGCTGCGGCACGATCGGCGGGCGCTGGCTGGCCGCGTACGCCCGGGGTAGCCGCTCCTGGAGTCGGGCCAGGTCGTAACGGGGCGCCGCGATACCGGCCACCCGGAACTGCAGCAGGGTGCGGGTGTTCGGCCCATACCCGGGACGGCTCGGTGGTGTCCCGCCCTCGGCGGTGTGGTCCGGGGCGTGGGTGTGGTGGTCGTAGCGGGGGTCGAGATCGGGGAGCGGGGCCGGGGCGTCGTTGTAGAGGAGCACGGTGCTGCCGGGGGCGACGGTGGCGAAGTCCACCAGCACATCGGCCTGTTCCCCGGGGGCGAGTAACAGCGTGTGCCGGTCAACGTTGAGGACGGTGGGGTCGCGTCGGTCGTACCGGTAGGTCACCGGCTGGTTGGGGAGTACCGCCGGGGCCGGTAGGAGGCCCCCGTCGTTGCCGATCTGTACCAGGTCGGGGCCGACGGCGACCGGATCCGGAACCCCGCCGTCCCGCCCGTCTGTCGGCCACCGGGCGGGCCGGCCGGGCAGCCGAGTCGCCGCCACCATCGGCACCTCGCCAGCGTCCGGGTCGGCCAGCCCGCCGTCGCTGTCCCACATCGGTCCGGCGGAGCGCGTCTGGTAGAGCTGGAGGTTCAGGCTGCGGTCCAGGCACGCGTTGAGGACGCGGAACCGGTAGACGCGTGGTTCGACCGCCAACCAGGGGTACGCGACGCCGTTGACCAGCACCGTGTCGCCGTACGCGGCCGGCACCGCCGACGGGTGGGGTATGCCGGGTGCCATCGGCGGTTCGTCCGAGGCGTCTCCGACGGGGTCGTGGTGTGGGTTCGGGACCGGCTCCGGTCCGACGCTGCTCGGTCCGGTGTCGTGTGGTCCGGTTGTGCCGTCGGTCCCGAGGCCGGTGGGGCTGGCGGTGCCGTCCGTCCCGAGCTCTTCGGCGGTTCGCGTCCACGGCCCGTAGTCCCAGCGTCCGGTCGGGTTGATGCCGTCGTCTCGGTACGGGTTCTGCCGGGGTTGGTAGATGTGTGGGTGCCAGAGGCTGCCCCGCGCGCCCCACCGGTCGCGGTCCCAGGTCGGGTCGGTGGCGGCCAGCTGGCTGTCGTCGGGCACGAAGGTTTTGTCCTCGAAGACCAGCGGGATCTGGTCGGCGGGCAGCACCCCGTCGGCGACCAGGTCATCCTCGGCTGGTTCGGTGATCAGGTAGACACCTACCTGTCCGGAGTAGCTGGTGAGTCGGGCCAGCCCGACGGTGTTGTCGTGGAACGCGAGCAGCCGCCCGCTCTGCTCGTTCGGGTAGTACAGCGTGGTGGCACCCTTGCCGGGCGGCGGCATGTCCGGCACGGCGGTCAGCCCGGGACCGGTCGGGTACGGGGTGATCTCCGCAGCTGGTGTGATCCAGTGCCAGGGGTTCCCGGCGCTGATCCAACCGGTCTGCGCGCCGGCGAGGTGCAGCACCGCCCGATTCTGCGGGTACGGTGCGGGCCCGTCGAGTGGCCCGCGACCTGCGCCGTCGATGGTCGGGTCGACAGGTAGGAACAGCTCACCGGCTCGCCCGGCGGGAAGCTGGTTGATGAACTTGACCCGTACTGGTCGGCCGCGCCGCGCGACGATCACCGGGCCGAGGTGGACCGGGCGTTTCGGTGGTGCGACAGTGTTGTGCCCGGTCGAGTCGGTGCCGAGGTTCAGCTGCCGGTACCCCCGCAGCCGGGTCGCCGGAAGGTCCCGGTGCAGCCGTTGCGCGTACTCCTGGAGGCCGATCTCGTAATAGTCGCAGCCCGGGTAGGTGATGGTGTCGGGTACGGCCACGGGCAAGCGGCCGGGGTCGTTGGCTGAGCCGAGCGTGGGCAGCGGGTCGACGAACTTTCGGATGCCGGTGCCGGGCACCACGTCGCCGTCGTCGTCCAGGGCGGGCAGGGGACTGTGCGCGTGGTTCGGCACCGGGCCGAAGTAGCGGGGCAGCGCCGCCGGGTCCAGCGTCGCTGCCGCGGAGTCCGGTGCTGGGGCCGGTGTCGCTGGTGCCGCCGGGCCCGGCGGCGCGGATGTTGGCGGTGCCGTCGCGGTGCCGTCCGCGCATCGGGCCGCCGGCACCAGCGGGTCGGACCCATCGGCGGTGCCGTGTGTCGGGCCCGTGGCGGGTCGCTCGGCCCAGGGGATCCGGAGTCTGCGGAACAGGTCCATGGGCTCTCCCGGCGTCGGGCGCGGTACCGACCACCTCGGCGTGGCGGTGCACGTGCAGAACAGACGGTGTGTGAGCACTCATGTGCAGCATGCGACCTGAAGGGTGGGATTAGGAAGTGCCCAATCGTCCCTTTCTAGGCCAGCCCGCCACGTCGTCCCTGTCCAGGCCAGCGAGGAGGCGTAGCCCATCCGCACTGGGGCTGCCGGGAGAGGCGGACAGTACCAGCAGTTCCACACCGGAGTCGTCCGGTGGCACGAGGCTTTCCTGGTGCAGTTCCAGCAGCCCGACCAGCGGGTGCCGGTAGGACCGCCGTCCGTGGGGGCGGGCGCGTACGTCTGCACGTGCCCAGAGCCCGCGGAAGCGTTCGCTGCTCATTGCCAGTTCGCCGATGAGCGAGGTGAGGCGGGGCTCCGCGGGGTACTTGCCGGCAGCCAGGCGCAGGTGCCCGACCACGATGAGGGTGCACGCCTCCCAGTCGGCGTACAGGCCGCGCTCTTTCTCCTCAAGGAAGACGTGCCGGGCGGTGTTCAAGCCCGGCATCGGCAGGCCGTAGAGGAGCCGGGCGAGGCGGTTGCCGGCGAGCACGTCCAGACGATGATTCATGATCAGTACGGGTGCGTCGGCCATCAGGTCGACGACGCGGAGCAACTCCGGCCGGACCCGCCCAGCCGGCATCCGCGCGCGGTGGCGGCGCTGCCGGGCGAGTCGGTGCAGGTGCCCGCGTTCGGTCTCGTCGAGGCCGAGGACGCGCGCGAGTGCGTCGAGGACCTGATCGGAGGGCTGGGTCGCGCGGCCCTGCTCCAAACGGACGTAGTAGTCGACGCTGACTCCGGACAGGTGCGCGACCTCCTCGCGGCGTAGCCCCTGGACCCGGCGATGCCGGTCGATGGGGATGCCGAAAGTCGCCGGATCGACCCGGGAACGCCGGGTCCGCAGGAAACCCGCGAGACTGTCCACCTTCCCAGTATCACTGGATTGTTGTCGGATGGGTGGTCCTGCCGTTACCAGGACATCCGGTCCGAGGAAGCGGCGCCCCTGAATGTCGGGGTGCCGCGGGGCCCAGGATTGAGACCCATGATCCGAAGGAGCCCCATGAACTCGCTGATCGTTTACGCCCACCCGGAGCCGAAGTCGCTCAACGGCTCCCTGAAGGACCTCGCCATCTCCACCTTGCGGACCGCCGGGCACGAGGTGCGGGTCAGCGACCTGTACGCGATGCGGTGGAAGGCGGTTGTGGACGCCACCGACTACGGCCCCGAGGCCTCCAATCCGCTCAGGGTCGCCCGGGACTCAGGCCGGGCCTTCGACGCCGGGACACTCACCCCGGATGTCCTCATCGAGCAGGAGAAGCTGCGATGGGCCGACGTGATTATCTTTCAGTTTCCGCTGTGGTGGTACACCATGCCCGCGATCCTCAAGGGCTGGGTGGATCGGGTGTTCAGCTCCCACTTCGCATACGGCGTCGGCGAGTACAGCGACACCAGGTTCGGTGACCGTTTCGGTGAAGGCACTCTTGCCGGCAGGAAGGCGCTGCTGTCGGTGACCGTCGGTGGATCGGAGTCGCACTACTGCGCTCGTGGGATCAACGGCCCGATCGAGGACCTCCTGTTTCCGATCCAGCACGGCATCCTCTACCACCCCGGCATCGAGGTGCTGCCGCCGTTCGTGCTCTACAGCGCCGACCGGTTGACCAGCGAAGACTACGCGGACGTCGCCAAAGCCTGGAAGCAACGCCTGCTCACCCTGGATTCGACTGAGCCGATCGCGTTCCGACAGCAGAACTCCGGCGACTACGAGATCCCCTCGCTACGTCTGAAGGAGGGGGTGGAGCCCGCCGGCCGTACCGGCTTTGGGCTGCATCTGCGACACTGACCTCGATCGCGCCCGGCGTCAACCGGCGGTGACGCGCAGCCGGTCGCCCGGCGTCACCCCGAGCAGGTCGGCGGCCCGTCCACCGTTGACCGCGACCGCGACCTGGCCGGTCGAGTCGACGTGCACCAGGAGCTCGCCGGGAGCCACGTCACCGAAGGTGTGCACGCGTACCGCCGGCTGGCGCTCGACCCGGAGCGAGCGGGGTAGTGGTTCCAGCAGGCTCCCCGACGCCGCGAGCTGCACGTTGCCGAAGTGGTCCACGGTCAGGACCTCGGCGGTGAACCCGTCGGCCTCCGGCCGGACCAGCGGCACCGGCAGCCGGACCAGGGTACTGGGCTCGACGGCCGGGCCGGCGTCGGCGAGCGGCGCGCCGAGCGCCAGCCGGGCCGCGACCGGCGCGAAGATGTCCCGACCATGGAAGGTGGCGGACACATCTGCTCCGAGCCAATCCCGGTTCGTCAGCTCCACCGCCGCGCGGACCCCGCCGAGCGCCGCCGCCGCGTCCAGCAGCAGCCCGTTGTCCGGGCCGACCAGCAGTCCGTCCCCGGCGGCGAGGGCGATCGCCCGACGAGCCGTGCCCACGCCCGGGTCGACCACGGCGAGATGGACGGCGGCGGGCAGGTACGGCACGGCCTGCGCCAGCACCGCGGCGCCCCGCCGTACGTCGCCGGGCGGGACCAGGTGGGTCACGTCAATCACCCGGGTGGTGGGCGTCAGCCGGGCCAGCACCCCGTGGCAGGCGGCCACGAAACCGTCGGCGAGGCCGTAGTCGGTGGTGAAGGAGATCCAGGGCGTCGGCGCCATGGACGGAAGGCTAGCTGAGTCGACCGGTCACCCCGGTAGCCACGGGCAACCGGGACGGCCCGAGACCGGCTGACCGATCAGCCCCGCAGGCGGAGCCCGCGGGGGGTGGCCCGGAACCCGGCGGCGGTCAACGCGTCGCGCAGCGGTGACGAGCGCACCGCCTCGCCGTCGGCCCGTTCCACCGAGATCGTCCCAAGGGCTCCACCCTGTACGGCGTCGGCAAGCGCCTTACCGGCGGTCGCCAGCAGGTCCCTGTCGTCAGTGAAGGAGAGCAGCGTCCGACCGCCCCGCTCGACGTAGAGGACCAGATCGCCGGAGACCAGCACCACCAGGGCACCGGCCTTGCGGCCCGCCCGGTGCCCGGTCGGGTTGGCACCGCCGTCCCCAGAGTCGACCACCCGTTCCGGCCAGGGCAGTGCCGCCCCGTACGGGTTGGCGGGGTCGGTCGCGGCGAGGACCAGGGCCAGGCCCGCTCGGACCCGCCCGCCGTCGGCCGGGTCGGCCAGCGCACGCAGTCGGTCGACCGCCCCGGGTACGGCGAACTGTGCGGCCCCCAGCCCCTCCACGAAGTAGCCGCGACGGGTGGCCCCCCGCTCCTCCAGTGCGGACAGCACCGGATAGACGGCGGCGTACCCGCCGGGCACCTGCTCCGCCGCGACCGCACCCCGAGTCACCACGCCGTGCCGTTCCAGCAGTACGTCGGCGAGGGCCGCGGCGCGGCGGGTCGGGTCGGCGTCCCGTTCGGGCAGGCGCGACCAGCGGCCGGCGACCGTGGGCGGGCCGCTGCGCGATGGCAGGGCGACGCGGCCGGGTCGCCGGTAGCGGGTACGGGGCGCGGCCGGACGGGACCGGTGCGCCCCACGGCCGGCCAGCAGGGCCCGCAGCGGGGCGAGGGTGTCGTTGGTGAGGTGACCGGCCCACACCAGATCCCAGATGACAGCGGCGAGTGCGGCGTCGTCGGTGGAGCCCAACCGGTCGGACAGGGCACGAAAGAACAGCGCCTGTCCACCCTCGAGGGCGTCGAGCACCGCATCGTGCAGCGGAGTGCGGGCCAGCGCCGCATCCGGCGGGGGAAGCAGCAACGGGGCGGTGTCCGCGTACGCGAGGACGACCCAGCCATCCCCGCCGGATATCGCCCCGGAGCCGGCCCACACCACCTCGCCGCTGGTGCACAGCTCATCGAGCTGGGCGGGGGAGTAGTCGCCGACCCGGGCCGGCAACACCAGCCGTTCCAGGGCGGATCCGGGCAGGGCCAGACCCTGCACCTGCTCCAGGGCCGCGGCCACCGCCGGGAGCCCCCGCGCCGCCGCACCGACCTGCTGCCAGCGGGGAAGGAAGGTGGCCAGTGCCCGGGGTGGTACCGGCTCGATCTCCCGGCGTAGCGCCGCGAGACTGCGCCGGCGCAGCATTCGTAGCACCTCGGCGTCACACCACTGGATGCCGACCGTGTCGGGGGCGAACTCACCGGCGAGCACCCGACCGGCGGTGGCGAGCCGGCGCAGCGTCCCCTCGACCACCGCCACCCCGAGCCCGAACCGGGCGGCGCAGGTGGCGGCGGCGAACGGCCCGTGCGTGCGGGCATAGCGGGCGATGAGGTCACCGAGCGGGTCGGCCACCGGGGCCAGGTACGCCTCGGCCACGCCGCCGGGCAGCGCCACCCCCAGCGCGTCCCGCAGCCGGGCGGCGTCCTCGATTCCCACCCAGCGCTCCTCGCCGGCGATGCGGACCCGCAGCACCCGGCGGGCGGTCACCAGCTCGGTCAGCCACTGCGCCGGAGCGCCGCGCTCGGCCAGCTCAGCGGTGCTGAGGTCGCCGACCACCCGCAGCAGCTCGACCACGTCCTCGGCGTCGCGGGGGCGGCGCTGTTCGGTGCGCCAGCGCAGGTGGCGTTCGGTTTCGGCGAGCACCGTCGGGTCGAGTAGCTCCCGCAGGTCGACCCGGCCGAGTAGCTCGCCGAGCAGGGCCGAATCCAGGGTGAGCGCGGCGGCACGCCGCTCGGCGAGGGGAGCGTCACCCTCGTAGAGGAACGTCCCGACGTAGCCGAAGAGCAGCGACCGCGCGAACGGCGACGGCTGCGCCGTCTCCACCTCGACCAGGCGTACGGTGCGGGCGGCCAGGTCGCGCATCAGCGCGGCGAGTGCCGGCTGGTCGAAGACGTCCTGGAGGCATTCCCGAGCCGCTTCCAGGGTGACCGGAAAGTCCGCGTACTCCCGGGCGACGTCGAGGAGCTGGGCGGCGCGCTGCCGTTGCTGCCAGAGCGGCTGGCGGCGGCGCGGATCGCGGCGGGGCAGGAGCAGCGACCGGGCGGCGCACTCGCGGAACCGGGCGGCGAACAGCGCTGACGTACCCACCGACTCCTCGACCAGCTGGGTGATCTCGTCGGGCTCGAAGACGACCGCTTCTGCCCCGGGCGGCTCCGCCGCGGTGTCGGGCAGGCGGACGACAATCCCGTCATCGGCGGGCAGCACCTGGGCGTCCACCCCGTACCGCTCGGTGAGCCGGCGGCCGATGGCCAGCGCCCACGCGGCGTTGACCTGGGCGCCGAGGACACTGTGTACGGCGAGCCGCCAGTCACCCAGCTCGTCGCGGAAACGCTCGACCACCACGGTCCGGTCGTCCGGCAGGGTACGGGTGGCCGCCTGCTGCTCCCGCAGGTACGCCAGCAGGTTTCCGGCTGCCCATTCGTCGAGCCCCCCGGTGCGCAACGCGGCTGTGGCGGCGGCGTCGTCGGACTGCACCAGGGTGCGGAGGCGGGCACCGATGGCCCGGCCCAGCTCCACCGGGCGGCCCGGCTGGTCGCCCTTCCAGAAGGGCATTTTGGCCGCCTGGCCGGGGGCGGGGGTTACCAGCACCCGGTCCGGGGTGATGTCCTCGATGCGCCAGGACGATGAGCCGAGGAGGAAGACATCGCCAACCCGCGACTCGTAGACCATCTCCTCGTCCAGCTCGCCGACTCTTGCGGCCCGCTCCGCCCCGGCCAGGAAGACGCCGAACAGGCCCCGGTCGGGGATGGTGCCGCCGCTGGTCACCGCGAGCCGCTGGGCGCCGGGACGGCCGGTCAGCAGGTCGGTGGCGCGGTCCCAGACCAGGCGGGGCCGCAGCTCGGCGAAGGCGGTCGACGGGTAGCGGCCGGAGAGCATGTCGAGTACCGCGTGCAGCGCCGAGTCGGGGAGCTCCGCGAAGGGCGCGGAACGGCGGACCAGGTCGGCCAGGTCGCTGACCTGCCACGGCTCGAGTGACACCATCGCCACGATGTGCTGGGCCAGCACGTCGAGGGGGTTGCGTGGGTGGTGCAGCTCCTCGATCGCGCCCTCGGTCATCCGTTCGGCTACCACTGCGCAGGCGAGCAGGTCTCCTCGGTGCTTGGGGAACACCACGCCCCGGGAGACGGCGCCGACCTGGTGCCCGGCGCGGCCGACCCGCTGGAGCCCGGCGGCCACGCTCGGCGGGGCCTCGATCTGCACGACCAGATCGACGGCGCCCATGTCGATGCCCAGCTCCAGGCTGGAGGTGGCGACCACCGCCGGGAGCTGCCCGGACTTGAGTGACTCCTCGATGTGTTCGCGTTCGGTTCGGGAAACACTGCCATGGTGGGCGCGGGCGATCACCGGCGGTGCTCCGGTCCCCGCCCCGGCCTGCGCCATCAGCTGGGCCGGCGGTTGGGCCGGCGGTTGGGTGGCGGCCCCCGGCGCGTCGCCGGCCGATTCCTCGGCGGCCAACTCGTTGAGCCGGGCGCAGAGTCGTTCGGCGGAGCGGCGGGAGTTGGTGAAGACGATGGTCGAACGGTGTGCCCGGACGAGGGCGTAGACCCGCTCCTCCACCGCCGGCCAGATCGACGCGCGGCGGGGGCGATCGAGGTCGGGCCCGGGCTGCTCCGGCTCGTCGAGGAGGGTCATGTCGGCTACCGGGACCTGGACGCCGACGTCGATGGTCTTGACGGTGGGCGGGGCGACCACGTCGACTGGTCGGGCTCCGCCGAGGAAACGGGCGCAGGCGTCAACCGGCCGGACGGTGGCGGAGAGGCCGATGCGCTGGGCCGCGGTGGGCAGTAGCTGGTCGAGCCGTTCCAGCGACAGCGCGAGGTGGGCTCCACGCTTGGTGCCGGCCACCGCGTGGACCTCGTCGACGATGACCGTCTGTACGCCTCGGAGCGAGTCGCGGGCGGCGGAGGTAAGGAGGAGGAACAGCGACTCCGGGGTGGTGATGAGGACATCCGGCGGGGTACGGGCGAAGGCGCGGCGCTCGTCGGCGGGGGTGTCGCCGGTACGCATGCCGACGGTGATCGCGGGCGGGGTCAGACCCAGCCGGGCGGCGGCCTGTCGGATGCCGGCGAGCGGGGTACGTAGGTTGCGTTCGACATCGACCGCGAGCGCCTTGAGGGGGCTGACGTAGAGCACCCGGCAACGCTGCCGGGGCTCGGGCGGGGCGGGCTCGCGGGCCAGCCGGTCCAGCGACCAGAGGAACGCGGCCAGGGTCTTGCCGGAGCCGGTGGGGGCCACGACCAGTGCGTTACGGCCGGCGCCGATGGAGCGCCAGGCCCCCGCCTGGGCTGTGGTCGGTGCGGCGAACGCCGCGGCGAACCATTCCCGAGTGGCCGGGCCGAACGCCTCGAGCGCTGTGTTGTCGGTCGTGTGGGGCACTGCGGTCGTGTCGCTGGCCTCGCCGCTCGTCGACCTGCCACCCGCCTGGTTCGCCACGTCCCCATCGTGCCCCCAGGGTCCGACACGTACCCGAATAGCTGTAGCGTTCTGTCCGTCTAGACACTAAAAGTATTGAATGTAACTATGGATTGCTTAAGTCTTAGTTAACTGCTTGATTGTGACCCGCAACATAAAGTAGCTTCCTCGCGATGTAGCGCGAGTGGAGGGCGGATGGCGGTCGAGAAGGCGCCTGCGGCGGTGCCGACGGCGGGTAGGTGGGCGGCCCGGGCTGGCACCGATGTGCTGATCCGGAAGGTCGACGGTCATCTCGCCGCCGTCCGCACCGGCCTGGCCGAGCCCGAGTTGGAACTCGCCGAGCGGCTGGCCCAGGTGCTGCGCGAGCTGGTCGTCTCCACGGCTCGGGCCAGTGCCGCGGACCGGGGTCGAGTGCGCGCGGCCGTGCACTACTTCGTCCTGCGCCGGGAGAGTCGGGGGCGGTTGCTCTCGGTGCGCTCGCTGACCGCCGCCCAGCGGGTCGTCAACCGCGTCGTGCTCGACCTCGGGCGTCCTGACCTGCTGGTCGAGGCTCGTTGGGATTGTCGTCCCGGGAGTCCGCCACGCTGACTGCTCCCGCGACCGCCACCCCGCTGGTTGCCTTCAGGTCGGTTCATGTCTTGCCGTACGGGGAGTGTCAGGGCACGCTGAGATAGCGAAAGCTGTCAATGTAATCCCGGATGTGCGGTCGTGCCCACCGGTATGGCCCGCCCCGACCCGGAGGACCCATGAGACCCCGTACCCCTCGACCCATCTGGCCGGCGGTGCTGGCCGTCGTGGCCGCGACGGCGCTGACCGCCACCGCGGCCGCCGCCGCGCCGGTGCGCCCCCACCTCGCGCCGTCCTCGACCGCCGTCGACGCCCCGGACATCCCGCTGGCCAACGTGAAGGCCCAACTGACCCAGTTCCAGTCGATCGCCAACGCCAACGGCGGAAACCGGGCGCACGGTCGACCCGGCTACCTGGCCTCGGTGAACTACCTGCGGTCGCAGCTCGACGCGGTTGGCTACACCACCACTGTGCAGTCGTTCACCTATGCCGGTGCGACCGGCTACAACCTGCTCGCCGAATGGCCGGTGGGTGACCCGGACGCCGTGGTCCTGACCGGAGCGCACCTGGACAGCGTCACCAGTGGACCGGGCATCAACGACAACGGGTCCGGCTCGGCGGCCATCCTCGAGGTGGCACTGGCCGTACCGAGCAGCGGCTTTACCCCGGACAAGCGGCTACGGTTCGCCTGGTGGGGCGCGGAGGAGCTGGGTTTGCGCGGTTCCCGTCACTACGTGAACAACCTGTCGGGCGCGGAGCGCGACCGGATCAAGCAGTATCTCAACTTCGACATGGTGGGTTCGCCGAACGCCGGCTACTTCGTCTATGACGGCGACGACTCCGACGGGGTGGGTGCCGGCCCCGGGCCCGAGGGCTCCGCCGAGATCGAGCAGACCATCGAGGCGTACTACACCTCGATCGGTGTGACGACCCAGGGCACCGACTTCAACGGCCGCAGCGACTACGGGCCGTTCATCGCGGTCGGCATCCCGGCCGGGGGCACGTTCACCGGCGCGGAGGGCATCAAGTCCAGCGCTCAGGCGGCGCTCTGGGGCGGGACGGCGGGACAGGCTTTCGACTCCTGCTACCACCGTTCGTGTGACACTATCGCCAACGTCAACGACACGGCCCTGGACCGCAACGCCGACGCGATCGCGTACACGGTATGGGAGTTGGCCCAGACGTCCCCGCCGGGTGACACGGTCTGGAGCGACACTTTCGAGACCGCCACCGGCTGGGTCGTGGACCCGGCCGGCACCGACACCGCCACAACCGGGGCCTGGGAACGCGGCGACCCCGCCACCACCAGCAGTTCCGGGACCACCCTCCAACTCGGCACCACGGTGAGCGGTAGCTTCGACCTGGTCACCGGCGCGGCTGCGGGCAGCAGTGCGGGCAGTCACGACGTCGACGGTGGGGTCACCACGATCCAGTCCCCGGCGGTCAGCCTGCCATCGACCGGCGCGCTGACCCTCAGCTTCTCCTGGTACCTCGCCCATCTCAGCAACGCCACCAGTGCCGACTACCTGCGAGTCCGGGTGGTGGGCAGCAGTACCGTGACGGCGTTGAGCGTCACCGGCACGGCGAGCAACCGGGCGGGGTCCTGGCAGATGGCCACCGCGGATATATCATCGCTAAGCGGCCAGACAGTACAAATACTGATCGATGTGGCGGATGCCAGCAACCCGAGCCTGGTGGAGGCCGCCGTCGACGACGTGCGGATCACTCAGAGCTGACCGTGTGCCGGAAGGGTCCGGGTCGCCGAGACCCTTCCGGCACCGTCAGCGGACTTTCAGGTCTTCCCGATAAAATAGGCGGATGATCGACTCGTCTGCCCAGGAGGGCAGCAGTAGCGAGCCGGGTAATGCCCGGCTATCCCTGGTCCCGAGGTCGACGGGAGCCCTGAAGCTCCCGTGTTGATCGTCGTTGGGCTCCTCTTCATCGTTGTCCTCACCGCGGCCACCGGTTACTTCGTGGCCCAGGAGTTCGGCTACGTCGCCGTCGATCGGGGCAAGCTCAAGCAGCGTGCCGCCGAGGGCGACAAGGCCTCGTCCCGGGCCCTGGAGGTGACCGGGCGGCTGTCGTTCATGCTCTCCGGTGCCCAGCTCGGCATCACGGTCACCGCGCTGCTGGTCGGCTACGTCGCCGAACCGTATCTCGGCGCCGGCCTGGCCGACTTGCTCGGATTGTCCGGAATATCCGATACGGTCAGCCGGCCGCTGTCCATCGCGTTGGCCCTGCTCATCGCCACCATCGTGCAGATGGTGCTCGGTGAACTGGCACCCAAGAACCTCGCTATCGCCCGCCCCGAGGCGCTCGCTCGGGCGCTCGCCGGTTCTACCCTGGTCTACCTCAAGGTCGCCGGCCCAGTGATCAAGCTCTTCGACCGGGCCGCCGTCCGGTTGCTGCGCCGGGCGGGGGTGGAGCCCGTCGAGGAGCTGCCCAGCGGGGCGACCCTGGAGGATCTGGAGCAGATCATCGCCGAGTCCCGCGAGGGCGGGCATCTGACCGCGGAGATGTCCACCCTGCTCGACCGGGGGTTGGATTTCCGTCAGCTCACCGCCGGGGAAGCCATGGTGCCCCGGGTCGACGTGCACACCGTCCGCGCCCACGAGCCGGTCAGCCGCGTCGTCGAGCTACTCGAGACCGGCCGCTCCCGGTTTCCCGTCCAGGGGGCCGAGGGCGTCGACGACGTGATCGGTGTGACCGGCATCGCCGACGTGCTCGGCGTGCCGCTGGAGCGCCGAGCCACCACCCCGGTCGGCACGGTGGCCGTCCCCCCGCTGCTGGTGCCGGAGACCCTGCCGTTGCCGACGGTGCTGGACCGCCTGCGCTCCAGTCACCGGCAGCTCGCCTGCGTGGTTGACGAGTACGGCGGCTTCGCCGGCGTGATCACCCTGGAGGACATCGCCGAGGAACTGGTGGGGCCGATCCGGGACGAGGACGATCCGCCGGAGCGGATACCGACCCGGCAGCGCGACGGCTCCTGGGTGGTGCCGGCCCGCTGGCGGATCGACGAGGTCGCCGACAGCACCGGTATCTCACTGCCGGTGGCCCCGGAGTACGACACGCTCTCCGGCCTGGTCATGCGGGAGTTGGGCCGGGTACCCGAGGTCGGCGACCAGTTGGAGGTCACCCTGCCGGCAGACGGGGATGAGGCGGTTGCCGGCCCCCGGGCGCTGGTCGAGGTGCTCGTGGTCGACCGGCACGTCGCCGACTCGGTCCGGTTGCGCCTACAGGAGTCGGAAGGCCAGCCGGAGGTGCAGTCATGAGCGTCGGTGTCGCCCTCGTGACCTCGGTGGTCCTGCTGGCGTTGAATGGGTTCTTCGTCGCCGCCGAGTTCGCCCTCGTGGCGAGCAAGAGCTACCGGCTGGAGCAGGCCGCCGCCGGTGGCGGCCGGGGTGCCCGAGCCGCGCTGGACGGTGTACGCGAACTCTCGCTGATGTTGGCCGGCGCGCAGCTGGGCATCACCCTCTGCACACTGGGCCTGGGCGCGCTGGCCGAACCGGCGATCGAGCAGCTGCTCAGCCCGCTGCTGCACGCGGTGGGCCTGCCCACCGCGGCGAGCCACGTGATCGCGTTGATCTTCGCGCTGAGCCTGGTGACCTTCCTGCACCTGGTGGTGGGGGAGATGGCGCCGAAGTCGTGGGCGATCACCGACGCTGAGCGGTCCGCGATTCTGTTGGCGTTGCCGTTCCGCGCGTTCGCCCGGGTTTCCCGGCCGGTGCTGTCGGCGTTGAACTCACTGGCGAACGGCATCCTGCGGCTGGTCAAGGTCCAGCCGCAGGATCAGCTCGCCCAGGTGCACGGCCCGGAGGAGTTGCGCCTCCTGCTGGAGCAGTCCCGCGAGCACGGGCTCCTCGGTGCCGAGCAGCACGAGTTGCTGACCAGCATGCTGGAGTTGCAGGGCACCACCGTGGCGCAGGTGATGGAGCCGTTCGACCGGATCGTCACCGTGCGACGGGATGCCGACGCCGGCCGGATCGAGCAGGTCAGCCGGGACAGCGGGCGGTCCCGCCTAGCGGTGCTCGACGAGGCCGGTGACGTCTGCGGGCTGGTGCACGTACGGGAGGCGGTTCGGGCCGCGGCCAGCCGTCCGACGGCGACGGCCGGGGAGTTGATGACGACCGCGTTCACCCTGCCCTCGTCCGCCACGGTGACCGAGGCGGTGGCGGCGATGCGGGCCCGGCGCTCGCAGCTGGCGTTGGTCCGCAACGGTGGGGGGCCGACCCGTCCAGTCGGTTTCGTCGCGCTGGAGGACCTGCTGGAGGAGGTCATCGGCGAGTTCGACGACGAGACCGACCCGGTTCCTCGGGGACGGCGGTTGCGCTGATCCGGTCTGGGTAACCGGGGCCGGTGCGGTTGACGGGGGTGTCGCCGGAGTCCGGTCGGACGGGGCTGACCGTCCAGACCGCGCTGGCCAACCCGAGCACCCGCCCCGGCCTGCGGCTGCCGGGGCGGGTGACCCTCCGTGCCGGCCGGGCTGACGTCCCGGTGCTGCATGTCCGGCTCGGCCTGGTCACGTCGGCCGAGCCGGACACCCCGGAGGCCCCTCGGCGGCTGGTGCAGTTCCATCAGGCGGAGATCGCCACCGGGTTCGTCCTGCGCGCCGGGCGGGCCCGCAGTATTCCGTTCTCGTTTCCGGTGCCCTGGGAGACCCCAGTAACGGTCGTCGGCGGAACGCCGCTGCTCAGCCTGCGGATGGGGCTGCGTACCGAGGTGGCGATCGAGCCAGGGCTGGACCAGGGTGCGATGGTGCCGCTCTTCGTGCACCCGTTGATCGCTCAGGCCCACATCCTCACCACCCTGGACATGCTGGGGTTTCGCCTGCGGCAGGCCGGCTCGGTCGCCGCCCGGTTGCCCGGCGTCGAGCAGCAGCTCTCGCTACACCAACGGCTGGGCTACTGGGTCGCGCCGCTGTATGCCGGGCCGATCACCGAGCTGGAGGTGATCTTCATCGCCAACTCCGCCGGTCTCGAGGTGCTCCTCTGGTGCGACCGCCGCCTGGCACTGGCCGGAATCACCCACCAGAGCATCAGCCGGTTTCGGATCTGGCACGACGGTGCCGAGCGACAGGACTGGGTGGCGACCGTGGACGGGTGGCTGCGGATCGCGATCAACCGGCATGCGGCGATGGCGGCGCACGCCGACTGGTCGGCCCCCATCACCGAGTCCGCCCATGTGAGCCGGCGCCCGGACGAACCGTTGCACCCCGGCCTCGGGCTGGGCGGCACGGCCGGGAGCGCGGGCGTCGGCGGCGGTGGCGGTGGCGGTGGCGGTGGTGATGGCACGTGACCCGCCGGCTGGGTCAGCTGCCGGCGGTGGCGAGTTTCAGGCTGAAGCCAAGGAAGAGCGCCCCCACCGTGGTCGTCGCCCCGGCGGCGAGGCGGCGGCGCTGGTGGAACTGGGCGGCCAGGAAAGTGCCCGCGAAGATTAGCGCGGTCAGGTAGAGCGCGCTGATCATCTGCGCGACCAATCCGAGCAGCAAGAACGACAACGCCGGGTGCGCGTAGCTCGGATCCACGAACTGGATGAAGAACGAGACGAAGAAGAGGATCGCCTTCGGGTTGAGCAGGCTGATCACCAGTGCCCGGCGGAACGGGCCGGGCGTGTGGGCGGGGTCGTCGGCGTTGCTGGGCGGTGGCGTGGCGGGGTCGTGGCGGGTTCGCCAGCGCTGCCAGGCTCCGCGCAGCATTCCCAGGCCGAGGTAGCCCAGGTAGGCGGCACCAGCGTATTTGATCACCAGGAAGAGCGGCGGGTACGCCTGGAGCAACGACGCCACCCCGGCGGCCGAGAGGATCATCAGGACTCCGTCGCCCACGAACACCGCACTGGCCGCGCGGTAGCCGGCGCCCACGCCCCGGCGGGCGGCGGTGGATAGCACGAAGAGCGAGTTGGGCCCGGGCAGCATGATGATGGCCACGGTGCCCAGCACGTACGTCCAGATGTCGGTGATCCCCAGCACGCCGGACATCATGCCGGTGCCGAGCCCACCGGGGCGAGCCCTTTCCTCGGCTCTGGCCTGTGCCGTTGGCCACTGCTCGGCCCGTGCGAAGGGGAGCGCGTACGTCGCCGTCCGACCATGATGGGCGCTCGCCCTCGCGGGGATGGGATCAGGGCGCCGGTGCGGATGGCTGGCGGCGACTACCGATGATGTCGGCGAGGTTGGTGAGCAGCGCGGCGGTGACGATGCCGACCTCCACGCCGAGTGCGTATCGAAGGGCGGTTGACCAGCTTCCGTCGTTGGCCGCGACCGCGCCGAGCAGGGTTGCGGTGATCATCGCCAGCCCGACCGCGGATCCGACCTGCCGCATGGTGCGGTACATGCCGGCGGCGCTGCCGGCGTCCGGCTTGGGCACCTGCGAGAGGGTCAGGGTGTTGTTCGGTGTGATCACGAGGCCGCTGCCGACCCCGGCGAGGAGTAACGGGAACGCGTTCACGACGGAGAACGTGGTCCCGGCAAAGCTGGTGAGGGCGGTCATCACGGCGAGGCTCACCATGACGGTGACGAGCCCGATGCTGATCAGCGGGCGGCCGAGTCGTTCGACGTGTCGGCCGCCGAGCAGCGCGCCCAGCGCGGATCCCACCGCGAACGGCGCGATCGTGAGACCGGTGTGCAGCGGATCGCGGTGGAGACCGTACTGGAGGTGCAGGCTGAAGATCAGCGGTAGCGAGGTGAAGCCGGCGTAGTAGAAGAAGCCGAGCAACAGCCCCAGGCGGTACGTCCGATGGGTGAGCAGGCGAAAGTCGAAGACTGGCGGGTGCCGCCGCGCATCGGAGGTCTCCCAGGATCGGAAGGCGACGAGGACGCCGAATCCGATCGGCACCAACAGCCACGGCAGTAGCCCTTTCCACTGCTCCCGCTGCAGCACGGGCAGGATCACCAGCATGATTCCGGCGCCCAGCAGCAGCGTGCCGGTCAGGTCGGGTCGGTGATCTGTCCGGCCGCTCGGCGGCTTCGCCGGAAACCGCCGCCAGACGAGTAGCGCCGCGACGACTCCGATCGGGATGTTGCTGAGAAAGACCAGCCGCCAGCCGTTCTCCACTCCACCGAGAGCAAGGATCAGCCCGCCGATCACCGGCCCGACGGCGGTGGCGACACTGGCCGTGGCGCCGAGAACCCCGAACGGGCGGCCCCGCTGCTCGGGCTGGAACAACTCCTCGACCAGGGCGGTGATCTGCGGAACGAGGACACCGGCCGCGGCGCCCTGCATGAGCCGGGCGACGACCAGCATGGTGCCGGAGCCAGCCGTTCCGGCCATCGTGCTGGCAGCGACGAACAACGCGAGGCCGAGGAGCAGTGCGTGCCGTCGCCCCTTGGCGTCGCCGAGTCGACCGGCGGGGACGAGAGCGAGCGCGAACATCAGCGAGTAGCCCGAGACGACCCACTGGACAGCGCCGTTGCCGGCGCTGAGCGTGCGTTCGATCGAGGGCAGCATCACGTTGATGACACTCAGATCGAAGAAGCTCATGAAGGAGATGGCTGCCGCGACGGTGATGATCCGCCACCGTCGGGTGTGCCCGGCCTCGGCCGGGGCGTCTGACCGCGACATCCACCCCCGCCTGATCGTGAGCCGGCCGCTCCGTGCCAGTCGAAGGTAATGCGGGATGTCACCTGGATCCGTAGATGTGGCTAAAGATCTTGAAGGTCCGGTATCAGAATGTCAGTACCTGTTTGCCGCGTTGTTGCCGCTGGGTCGCGCGTCTCGTGGTGGGAGACCGGCAGGATGTGACGTGGTTGCGCTGGCCTTGGTGCGGACCGCTGATCATTCTGTTGACTACCCGGGTAGCTGCTCGTGCCTGGAAAGTGGTGGAGTGGTGCACTGGTGTGGTGCACTGGCCGAGGAGAACGCCGCCGACATCGGCGGATTCACCGAACACCAGCCGGAGGCGTTTGGGTTGGTCTTCGACCGGCTCATCGAGCCGCAGATCCAGCCGGCGGTGGTGGCGGCGCTCCGCGAGAAGGCCCGGGTCTGGGTCAACATCCTGTGGTATGGCCTCGCCGCTGGCTACACCGATGAGACGTCGTTGCGGTATTCAGCCAGGAGGGCGTGCCGGGCTGCCGGGCAGGGCCACTCCGCCTGGCACCTGCCACCCCCCCCCACAGCGGGCGCATCGGTAGGTGCGGCCGGTCGGCGGTCGGGTCGCCCGGATTCGATTGTGGGGGCCTCGGGCTGCTCGTCATCGCAGCACCCGGAGCACGATGGCGGCCACGACGATCACCAGGATGAGCGCCGCGATCACCTGGTTCCGGGTGCTGACGGGTGGCGGGGGTGTGCTCGACGTGCTCGGTCGCACCCGGTCGCCGTCGGGCAGCGGCGGCGATCCGTGCGGGTCGCGCTGCGCGGGCCGGTCGGGGGACGCCAGCCGGTCGGGGCGCGCGGGCCGGTCGCGGTGCGCGGGCCGGTCGGCGGTCGGGTTGTCCTCGGCCATCACAGTCTCCGCAGCCCCGCGAGTACCGCGGTGAGGATGTCGTCACCGGGAACGGTGTGGACGACGTGCGCCCGGCCGACCGCCCGCCGGAGAGCAGTCGCTCCAACTCCACGCCGGACACGGTGGCCGCGTGGTCGGGGTCGATCGCGTCGGCGAGCGCGGTGCGGCGTGTCCGTCGCGGTAGTGGTGGTGGCGCGGTGGTGGGCGTCGGCACGGCCTCGCCTCCCGGGGGCGGTGGTTGCTGGTCGGTCGTTGTGGATGGACCGCCCCACCACCTCCCTCCTGGTGGTGGGGCGGTCCGACCGCGCCTCCGGCGGGTGTGGGCCCTCCACCGGCTCACGCCGTCTTCGTGCAGTTTCCCGACAGTTGTGGGGCGAACGCACCGCGTAGCACTAGGTTTTTGGGACGTCTGGAACGTTCGAGGGAGGTTGGAGCATGAACCACGCAGTCATCGCGGCGATGGCGGAGGCGGGTGAGACCGCCGACAGCCTCGCAGCTCAGATCGGGGTGGACCCGAAGACGGCGGCGAAGTGGGCGAGCCGTGGCCGGATTCCCCAGACCCGGCACCGCGCGAAGGTGGCCGCGATCCTCAAGCGGGAGGTGGAGGACCTGTGGCCGGATGCGGTGCGGCGCCGCGAACCGGCGTGGTTCCGCCCGTGGGCCGATATTGAACGCGAGGCGGTGTCGCTCCGCGCGTTTCAACTTGCGTGGGTGCCGGGCCTGCTGCAGACCGCGGCGTACGCGCGGGCGACCCTCGCCGGTGAGGCGCTCAGCCCCGAGGCGGTCGAGGAGCTGGTTGACGTGCGGATCAAGCGGCAGGCGATCCTGCGCCGGGACCGGGCGCCGATGTTCATCGCGGTTCTCGACGAGCTGATCCTCCGCCGCTCCGCCTACGGCGACCGCGCGTTGATGCGGGAGCAGTGTGAGCAGTTGGCGGCCTCCGCGGAGTTACCGAACGTGTCGATTCACGTCGTGCCGCTCTCGGTCGGTATGCACCCCGGGCTCGGTGGTCCGTTCATCCTCGCCGAGTTGGAGAAGGGCACCGTAGTGGCTCATGTGGACAGCCAGGCCAAGGCGCAACTGGTCGATGGCGTCACGGATATTGCTACGCTGAGTCGACGGTGGGAACGCATCCGTGGGGAGGCTCTCTCCCGGGCGCAGTCCCGAGACCTGCTCAGGGAAGCGGCGAGTTCATGGACCTGATCGGCGCGCAGTGGCGCAAGAGCAGCAAGAGCGGCAACAACGGCGGCGACTGCGTCGAGGTCGCCGGCAACCTTCCCGGCGTCGTGGGGGTCCGGGACTCCAAGGACCCGGCCGGGCCGGCGTTGGTCTTCGGCCCAGCGGCGTGGCGGGCGTTCGTCGCCCAACTCCCCGCGCAGCCCTGACCCCACCCACGGGCCGCCCCTACCAACCCCGTACGCACTGAAGCCCCGACCCGGCCCCCTCGCCGGGCGGGTCAGTCGATCTTACCGCTGTTCGACCGGTTTTGTCACAACGGTGCCGGTGGCGGTGTTCTGTTGACGCTTCCACAGCTGCCGGCACGTGTCGGCAGCTTCCGCGACCCCATCACCAGCGACTACGTGCCCGTTGCGCCACCAACGCCGACCCCGAGGACGCTTCGACCCCATTCACCCCACAATCGGTTTCGCGTCGTTACCGATGATCATCCCCCGTACCCGGGAGCGGAGCCCTTGGCCGATCTGTTTGTTGGCGTACCACATCAGGGTTCCATCGGTCCGGACGATCACGTGGTGGCTCTTGGCAGCCGTACGGTGACCGTCAGCCCCTGCCCCGGTGCCGAGTCCAGTGCCACGGTGCCGCCGTGCGCTTCGACGATGTCCCGGACGATGGCCAGGCCCAGTCCGGTGCCGCCGGGTGCGGCCCGCCCGGGGTCGGCCCGCCAGAACCGGTCGAAGGCGTGCGCCAGCCCCTGGGCGTCGAGCCCCGGCCCCTCGTCGTGAACGACGAGAACGACGTCCTCGTCGCCGTGGTGGACGCGAACCTCGATTGCGGTGCCGGGCGGGGTGTGCCGAACTGCGTTGCCGACCAGGTTCTGCGCCACCTGGTGGAGCGAGGTCTCATCGCCGGTGACAGTCACCGGTTCGTCCACAGCGAGGGCGAGCCGATGGTGGGCGGCGGTGACCCGGAGGCTGTCCAGTACGTCCGCACAGACGCGGCCGAGGTCGACCTCATCGCGCGCCAGCGGTTGGTGCGCGTCCAGCCGGGCCAGGGTGAGCAGCTGCTCGACGAGGGTGCCCATCCGGGTGGTCTCGGTGCGGATCCGGCGCATCGCTTCGTCCACGCCGTCCCAGTCGGTGATGCCGTCGTTGAGGTAGAGATCGGCCCATCCGTGTACCGCGCTCAGCGGCGTACGGAGCTCGTGTGAGGCGTCGGCGACGAACGTCCGGGTCAGCGCCTCGCTGCGTTCACGCTGGTCGAATGCCTCGTTGAGCGCGGTGGCGACGCTCCCGATCTCGGTGCGCGGGTCGCCCACGGGTACGCGCCGGCGTAGGTCGCCGCGGCCGATATCCCGGGCGGTGTCCGCCACGGCGCGCAGCGGTCGTAGACCGTTGTTGAGTACCAGCCGGGCCAGCGCCACCCCCAGCACGACGATGAGCAGCCCGGCGACCACCTGGATCAGGAGCAGCCGGCGTAGCGTCGCCGCGTTGTCCGCCAGGGTCACCCCGACCACCAGCCCGGTTACCGGGCGGACCTGCCCGTTGATCTCCACTGGGAGGGCCTGTTCGGGGGGAAGCAACTCGCGTCGGACCCGCAGCGCCGTCTCCGGATCATCACCGATGGTCACCGGACGTTCCGGCAGCTCGTTGATCGGCGGCACCACGGGCCGCCGTGCGTCACCGTGCTGCAGCGGCAGCCGGCCCAGCACCAGAGTGCCCTCGGCGTCGTAGAGGGCCAGGTAGGCGTTGGCGGGCACGAGCTGTTCCATCCCGGCGGTGGGCATGGCCGGCCCGGCGAGGCGGGCCCGCGCCAGGCCCCGGTCGAGGACCAGCTCGATGGTGTTGTCGACCCGTTCGTCGAGGAACCGACGCAACGCCAGGTAGGCGGTGACATCAGCCGCCAGCAGCCCGACCACCAGCAGCGCGACCGTGCCCACCAGCAGCCGGCCGCGGAGGCTTCGCACGGCCGGCCGTCTCATTCGGGCGGTTCCCGCAGGACGTAGCCGAAGCCCCGCACCGTGTGCAGCAACGGTGGATCCGAGATGTCGACCTTGCGACGGAGTTGGCTGACGAACTTCTCCACCACCCCCGGGTCGCCGGGGAAGTCGTACTGCCAGACCTGGGCGAGGATCTGCTGCTTGGACAGGACCCGGCCGGCGTTCTCCAACATATGTCGCAGTAACCGGAACTCGGTCGGCGACAGCTCGACCGGCGTGCCCGCCCGGGTGACGGTGTGTGCGTCCTCGTCGAGTTCCAGGTCGGCGACGGCGAGCCGGTTGGACGCGCTGGGCCGTCCGCCCAGGCGGCGTAGGACCGCGTTCACCCGGGCGACCACCTCCGCCACACTGAACGGCTTGGTGATGTAGTCGTCGCCGCCGAGGTTCAGCCCGGTGAGTCGGTCCTCCAGTGAGTCCTTCGCGGTCAGGAAGACCACCGCGAGCTCCGGGAGTCCGCGGCGCAGGTCGTGGACCAGGTCGAAGCCGGAGCCGTCGGGCAGCATCACGTCCACGATCGCCAACTCCGGAGCCAGTTCACCGGCGACCGTGAGCGCCTCGGCTCGGGAGCCGGCGGACCGGGCGTCGAACCCGGCGACCCGTAACGTGCGAAGCAGCAGCTCGGCCAGCGCCGGCTCGTCATCCACCACCAGCACCCGGGCCCGCCAGACCGAGCTGAGCTCGGCGCTCGCCCCCGGCCGCGGTTGCCGGGCGGAACGTCCTGTCGGTCCAGCCATGGCGTCAGTATCTCCGGCGCGGGGACCGGGGAACCTGCCAACCGCCTGCTGAATGGCTGACGGTTTGCTGAAGCCCCGACAGGTCGCCTGCTGAACGCCGCGGGTGGGGGCCGGTCCGCGTCGCCCGATCCGGATCGTCAGCAAACGGGAAGGTACGCCGGAGGGGACCGGCAGGTCGGTGCGCTTGCCTTGGGGCATGAGCCGGACTGATCTGCCGACCAAGGCCCGCCCACGGAGCCGGACCTCCGTCCGGAGCCGGACCGGATCCCGCCGTACCGACCGCTCGCTGGCCCGCCGGTTGCGGTTGCCGCTGGTGCTGGTCGTCGTCGCGCTGGTGCTGGCCTACGGCGCCGATCGGTTCCTCGCCGCCGCGGTCGAACGTCGGGTGTCCGCGATGGTCGGCTGTCGCCTCGACGGCGCCGAGCTGACCACCTCGCTGCCCGGCCCGTTCGTCACTCCGCGACTACTGACCGGGGACCTGGGCACCGTGACCGTGCAGGGCGCCGTCGACACTGCGGCCGGGCCCACCCACCTCCAGCTCTCCCTGCGCGACGTGCACGCCCGGCCGTTCTCGGACGAACCGGTCGACGTCGCCGGGGCCGAGGCGACGGTGACCATGCCGTACGACCAACTGCCCGGCACCGAAGCGGGCCAGCAGCGGTTTGAGAACGCCGGTGACCAACTCGCCGTGATCCGGCCGGGCGTGGTCTTGGGCGGCGACCTTCGCGTGCTCATGGACCTTGCGTTGGCCGGCGAGGAGTTGGTGCTCACCCCGACCACGGTGGAGGTGGCCGGGCAGCAGCTGCCGGTGGACCTGGTCGCCCCGATTCTCGCCGGGCGTGATCCGGAACTCGCGGGGCAGCTGGAGCCGCGCCAGGTCGCCCTGCCGGGCCTGCCGAGCGGTCTGGTGCCTGACAACGTCGCCGCCGGCCCCGACGGCCTGACCCTGCACGCGAGCCTCGACACCAACGAGCTCGCCTCCGCCACCGCGGGCGACTGCCCCGCGTGACGCCCCTCGATCCAGTAGCCCAGGCCCACCCCATCCCTTTCGGAGGTTTCCGTGCGTAACGCCCTGTACTCGTACGGCCGGCTGGCTGCCCGCCGGCCCTGGCAGCTGCTCACCGCCTGGCTCCTGGTGGCCGCGGCCGTCGTGGGCGTGTGGGTGGCGGTGGGCACCAGCATCGACGATGCCATCACCATTCCGGGCAGCGACAGCAGCCGCGCGCAGGAGATCCAGAACGCGGTGTTCCCGGCCTCCGCGCTCGGCAACGGCACCCTGGTGTTCCACGACGCGGACTCCTCGGTCACCTCGCCCGAGGGACGGGCGGCGATCGAGGCTTCGCTGCTGGCGGTGCGGGATGTGGATGGGGTGACGCAGGTGGTGCCCCCATTCCCGCAGGAGCCCGGCCAGCCCACGCCGCGGATCAGCGCCGACGGGCACACCGCGTACGCGCAGGTCTACTTCGACGTGCCGCCCGCGGCCCTCAGCGAGCAGGACGCCGACCGCGTGCTGGCCGCCGCCAGCCCGGCCACGGACGCCGGGCTGGAGGTGCTCCCCGGAGGCCAGCTCGCCCAGGCGGCCGCCGGTGATCCGGGACACCGCAGCGAGTTGATCGGTCTGGCCGTGGCTGCCGTCGTTTTGCTGGTGGCCCTCGGCGCGGCCGCGGCGATGGCCCTACCCCTGGTCTCCGCGCTGGTCGGCCTGGTGCTCGGACTCGCCGCCATCGGGCTGCTCAGCCAGGTAGGAGCGATCCCGGACATCGCGACGACGGTGGCGAGCATGATCTCGCTCGGTGTCGGCATCGACTACGCGCTCTTCATCGTCGTGCGGTACCGCACGGCCCGGCAGGAGGGGCAACCGCACGAGCGGGCGTTGGGGGTCGCGGTGGCCACCGCGGGCGCGGCGGTGCTCTTCGCCGGCGCCACCGTCGCCGTCGGCCTGGGCGGCCTGCTGCTGGCCGGGCTGCCGCTGCTGACCTCGCTGGGGTGGACCGCCGCCGTAGCGGTCGGGCTGTCGGTGGTGGCCGCGGTCGGCGTGCTGCCGGCCGTCCTCGGGGTCGTCGGCTCGCGGCTCGACGCCGGTGCGCTGCCACGGCGTCGCTCGAAGAGGGCGTCGAAGGCGGGCTGGTGGCACCGGATCGGCGAGCGGACGGCCCGGCGGCCGTGGCTGGCAGTGGTCGGCTCGCTCCTGGTGCTGGCGGTCTTCATCGCGCCGGTGGCTGACCTGGAGCTCGGCCAGCAGGACGGCGGCCACGACCCGGTCGGTACGCCCACCCGGCAGAGCTACGACCTGCTGGAGTCGGCGTTCGGCCCGGGCGTGAACGGGCCGCTGCTGGTCGTCGCCGACCTGGGCGACACCGCCCAGACCGACCCGGCCACGGTGCAGCGGCAGGCCGCCGCCCTCAGCTCCGCCCTGGCGGACGTGCCCGGCGTGCAGTCCGTCCAGGGGCCGCGGGTCTCCACCGACGGCAGTGGCGCGCTCTGGCAGGTGGTGCCGACGACCGCGCCCAGCGACCCGGCCACCGGTGACCTCGTCACCGAGCTGCGCGAGGAAATCCTGCCGCCGCTGGCAACCGACGGTACGCAGCTGCACGTCGGCGGTCAGACCGCCGCGAAGATTGACTTCACCGACCAGGTGGCGGAGCGGCTGCCGCTGGTGCTGGCGGTGGTGATCGCGCTGAGCTTCCTGCTGTTGGTCGTCCTGTTCCGGTCCTTCGTGATCCCGCTGACCGCCGCGCTGATGAACCTGCTCTCCGTCGGCGCCGCGTACGGCATCCTCACCTTCGCCTTCGCCGAGGGGCACCTCACGGGGCTGCTCGGGCTGGACGGTCCGGTGCCGATCGAGAGCTACATCCCGCTGATCCTTTTCGCCATCCTGTTCGGGCTGTCGATGGACTACGAGGTCTTCCTGGTCTCGTCGATCGCCGAGCGGTGGCACGCTGTCCGGGACAACCGGCGTGCGGTGGTGACCGGGCTCGGCTCGGCAGGACGGGTCGTCACCGCGGCAGCATTGATCATGTTCAGCGTCTTCGTCAGCTTCGCCGGCCAGGACAACCCGTTGATCAAGATGTTCGGGGTGGGGCTTGGCGTGGCGGTGCTGCTCGACGCGGTGGTCGTCCGCGGCTTCCTGGTGCCGGGGATCATGGTGCTGCTCGGTCGCGCCAACTGGTGGTTCCCCCGCTGGTTGGACCGGCTGATGCCCCGGGTCGATCTGGAGGCGTCCCCCGCGGCCGACGAGACGCCCGACGGGCTCCCGCCGACCGACGGCCGGGTCGCCGTTCCGGCCCGGTGACTGCCCGGACCGGCGTGCGGTAGCGAGGTTGAGGGCGCCGGCGGTGCCGCTGCCCACTGATCGGCGGGCTCACCAATAGACCCGTACGACTTGTACGAGTTGTACGCTGGATCTGTTGAGTGAGCCCGCCGTCGAACTCCCGATCTCCGACGCCCGCGACACCCTGGCGGATGTGGTTTCCCGCGCCCACTAGGCCGGACGCATCACCTACGTCACCCGCCGTGGGCAGCGCCTCGCTGCCGTGGTCCCCGCCGAGGTAGCCGAAGCGATCGAACGAGCCGAGGACGCCGCGGACGTCACCGCTGCCCGTGAAGCCCTGGCCCGCATCGACGCTGGCGAGACTCCGATTCCGCTGACCCAGCTGCGCGACGAGTTCGGTCGGTGACCACCCCGGCCCACACGTCCAGGTCGAGCGGGTCGCCGCCAAACTGCTGCGCAAGCTCGACCGTCGCGTACAGGCCCGGGTTGTCGCCGCTGTCGCCGGACTGGCCACCCAACCTTGTCCGGCCGGAGTCAAGGCACTCACCGGGCACCCCGGCCTGGTTCGAATCCGCGTCGGTGCCTACCGCATCGTCTACACGGTTCGCGACCAAGAGCTGATTGTTCTCGTGCTTCACCTGGGCCACCGTAGCGATGTCGACGACGCACTCTGAATTGGTTATCGGGGTTGGGGTGCCGGCGGTGTCGCTGCCGGCGTATCCCGGCGGTGCCGGGCGGGTCGGATGCGCAAGGATGGGTGTGCCGTTCACCCCTTACCCGTGGGAGTCGTTCGTGACCACCGACCTGACCGTGCCGGACCGGACCCGGTCGGACGTGACACCGATCCAACGGCGAACCCTGGGTCTGCTGTTCGGCACCCAGATCATCGGTGGCATCGGCGTCACCATCGGGATCGCGGTCGGGGCGTTGCTCGCCGCTCGGATCGCCGGCACCGCGGTCGCCGGTCTGACCCAGAGCGCCGCCGTGGTGGGCGCCGCGCTGCTCGCCATCCCGATTACCCGGATCATGAACGGGCACGGGCGCCGCCCGGGGCTGGTCGTCGCCTACCTGGTCGGCGCGGTCGGCGCGGTGCTGGTGGTGCTCGCCGCGGTCACCCGGATCGTGCCGCTGCTCTTCCTCGGCAGTCTGCTCTTCGGCGGCGGCACCGCCGCGAACCTCCAGGCCCGGTACGCCGCGGTGGACCTCGCCGAGCCGGCGCGGCGGGGTCGGCAGCTCGCCCTGATCGTCTGGGCCACCACCATCGGCGCGGTGGCCGCGCCGAACTTCGCGGCGCTTGCCGACACGGTCACCGGCGGGTGGGGGCTGCCGCCGCTGGCCGGCCCGTTCGCCTTCAGCACCGCCGCCTTCGTGCTGGCCGCCGGGGTGCTCTTCGTACTGCTACGACCTGACCCCCTGCTCACCGCGCGCCGGCGGGCGGCGGGCGAGGCCGCGGTCGCCACGCCGCCCGTGGTCGATCCGGTCACCACCGGACCCTCGGCCGGCGGGCTCCCGGAGGTCGGGCCCGCGACCTCCCCGGGCCCGGTGGCTCGGCGCGGTGCGGGGATGCGGGTGGCCTGGCAGGTGGTACGCGACCGCCCGGCGGCCCGGCTCGGCGTCGCGGCGGTGGCAGTGGGGCACGCGGTGATGGTGGCGGTGATGTCGATGACCCCGGTGCATCTCGGCGAGTCGCACGGCGACGCGGATGTCCTGCGGGTGGTCGGCATCGTGCTGAGTCTGCACATCGCCGGCATGTACGCGCTGGCCCCGCTGGTGGGCTGGCTCGCCGACCGGCTCGGCCGGCCGGCGGTCATCCTCGGCGGCGTCGGGCTGCTGCTCGCCGCGTGCGCCGTCGCCGGCACCGCCGGCCACCACACGCCGCTACTCTCGGTGGGGCTCGTCCTGCTCGGGCTGGGCTGGTCCGGCACGATGGTGGGCGGCTCCACGCTGCTGTCGGAGTCGGTGCCGGCGGCGGTGCGGCCGAGCGTGCAGGGGTTCTCCGACCTGACCATGGGGCTGGCTGGTGCCAGCGCCGCCGCGGTCAGCGGATTCGTCATGCGGGCGGCCGGCTATCCGGTACTCACCCTGCTGGCGGCGATCGTAGTGGTGCCGCTGGTGGCGCTAGCGTTACGTTGGGGTCCCGGCAGAGCACCCGACCGGGAGGATGACACGTGCGGTTGACGGATTTTTGGACGCGGCTTGAGGAGGCGTTCGGGCCGGGCTACGCGGCCAGTATCGCCAGCGACCAGGTCCTGACACAGCTCGATGGGCGGACGATCGAGCAGGCCCTCGCCGCGGGGGAGGAGACCCACGTGGTGTGGCGCGCGGTGGTTGCCGCGTACCCGGACAGAGTGCCGGCGCGGCTACGTTGAGCAGTAATTTCGTTACGTTCGCGGGTCGCGCCCTCGCTCGTACACCTGTTCGGCTATTGTCCACAGCGAGGTGCTCGTCCACAGCTCACGGCATGGTCGCTGGTTTTCTGTCGGACCATGCGCCTAGCGTGTCCGCGTGACGCGAAGCTCAGGGAAGTCGGCGAAGGCAGGGGTGGCGACGATGGCGGCAGTGCCTGATCGGGAGAGGGCACTCGACCTTGCTCTCGCTCAGATCGACAAACAGTTCGGCAAGGGTTCGGTGATGCGGCTGGGGGAGCGCCCGGTCGTGGAGACCGCGGTGGTTCCGACCGGGTCCATTGCGCTGGATGTGGCCCTCGGTGTGGGTGGCCTGCCCCGGGGCCGGGTCATCGAGGTCTACGGCCCGGAGAGCAGCGGTAAGACGACGGTGGCGCTGCACGCGGTGGCCAACGCCCAGCGCTCCGGCGGCATCGCCGCCTTCGTCGACGCCGAGCACGCCCTCGACCCGGAATACGCCCGGGCCCTCGGCGTCGACACCGACGCCCTGTTGGTCTCCCAGCCGGACACCGGCGAGCAGGCACTGGAGATCGCGGACATGCTGGTCCGCTCCGGAGCGCTCGACATCATCGTCATCGACTCGGTGGCCGCGCTGGTGCCCCGCGCCGAGATCGAGGGGGAGATGGGCGACAGCCACGTCGGTCTCCAGGCCCGGCTGATGAGTCAGGCCCTGCGCAAGATGACCGGTGTGCTCAGCCACACCGGCACGACGGCGGTCTTCATCAACCAGCTCCGCGAGAAGATCGGCGTCATGTTCGGCAGCCCCGAGACCACCACCGGTGGGCGGGCGTTGAAGTTCTACGCCTCGGTTCGGCTGGACGTGCGCCGGATCGAGAGCCTCAAGGACGGCACCGACGTGGTCGGTAACCGCACCCGGGTCAAGGTCGTGAAGAACAAGGTGGCCGCGCCGTTCAAGCAGGCCGAGTTCGACATCATGTACGGCAAGGGAATCTCCCGCGAGGGGTCGTTGATCGACGTGGGCGTCGAGCAGGCGATCATCCGGAAGTCCGGCGCGTGGTACACCTACGAGGGCGACCAACTCGGCCAGGGCAAGGAGAAAGCCCGCGAGTTCCTTCGGGAGAACCCGGACGTGGCCGCCGAGATCGAGAAGAAGATCCTGGAGAAGCTCGGCGTCGGTGCCGGCGCGGGTGACGCCGCTGGCGGTCCGGAGTTGCCGCCGGTCGACTTCTGAGCACAGACCTGTGACGTCACGACGAGCCCGCGCGGGTCGGGGGTGGGACGCCAGCCCACCGCGTACGGGTGACGCGGCCACGGCGGCGGCTCCCCGTCGTGGTCGCCGTAACGCCGACGCCGCGACCAACTCGGCCTCGTCCACGGACGAGGCCGAGTTGGCCCGGGAGGTCTGTCTGCGGCAGCTCGCCGTGCGTCCGCGTACCCGGGCCGAGCTGGCTCGGGCGCTGACGCGGCGGGGTATCTCGGCGGAGGTCGCCACCGTGGTCCTCGACCGTTACGACGAGGTCGGGATGATCGACGACGCGGCTTTCGCGCGGGCCTGGGTCTCCAGCCGGCACGTCGGCCGTGGCCTCGCCCGCCGTGCCCTCGCCACCGAGCTGCGCCAGCGCGGCGTCGATGGTGACGTGGCGAAGTCCGCGCTCGGCGAACTGGACGACGAGACCGAGGCGGAGACGGCCCGTGCCCTGGCGGAGCGGAAGCTGCGCGTCACCCGGGGTGAGCCGGACGCGGTGTTTCGGCGATTGGTCGGCATGCTGGCCCGCAAGGGCTACTCACCGGGGGTGGCGATTCGGGCGGTGAAAGAGGCCCTTGCGGCGCAGAGTGCCGAGGCGGCCGAGTTCGCGGAGCAGATCGACGCCGAGGCGCTCAGCGACATCGAGGTCGATCCTTGACCGAGAGTTCATGTGACTGCATGGCCACGCCAGCCGCAGGCAATTGAGTCCCTTTTGTGGGCTTTTGACTGATCATTGATCAGCGCTGTGTAACTCTGCAAATCCTCTCCGTTCGGATGTATTGATCATGGTTTCCTTGACCGGACCGGCGTCGGGGACCTAGCCTCGCCATAAGGCTCACATTGCCCGACCAGCGCAGGCAAAGCGCACAACATAGATCGTGTAACAGAACCGCATCACTTTGGCCGATCCGTTGGCTCTGGTGTCGGCTCCGAACCCGACCGGTCTCGGAGCCCATGCGACAACTGCAGCTCCCGTCGGCGGTGCCGTCCCGGCACCGCCGATGGGAGAGCTCCCCTTTCGGTCAGCCGCTCCGGTCGGGCGTCCAGAGCCGCGGGAGCGCGCCCACCGCACGTTGGCTGCGGCGCGACGGTCAAGGGGAGGCGCGCGATGGCGAGGCGGCAGGGGTCGACAGGAAGCTCACCATGAACGGGTTCGACGCGGTCCTCCTCGTGGCCGTGCTGCTGCTCACCGTCGTCGTGGTCGGCGCGGTGCTGGTGGGCGTCCGGGCCGTACGCGGCCTCGCCGGTACCTCACGGCCCGACGACCCGGCCTTCATCGCGGAGAAGGACCGCCAGGAACAGTCCCTCGCCGCGCTGCGGTCGGCCGCCGAGGAGGCCAACAGCACCATCGACGCGGCGAAGTCCGCCGCCGCCGCCGCCCGCACCGAAGCCGCCGCCGCCCGCGCCGAGGCCAAGGCCGCCCGTGCCGAAGCCCGGCGGGTGCTCGACGGCGCTCGCGCCGAGGCCGAAGCCATCCTGGAACGGGTACACAAGCAGGCCGAGACCGAAGCCGAACAGCTACGGACCGCTGCCCGGCGCAGCGGAGAACGGGAAGCCGCCGTCCTCGCCGTGACCACCCGGGACCAGGCGGCTGAGGTGGAGCGGCGGGCCGTCCGGATGGACGATCGGGAGCGGCTGCACACCGAGGAGGTCGAGCGGCTCGCCGAACGGGACCGGCAGCTCAGCGCCGCCAACGCGGCCCTGGAGGCTCGGGAGTCGGCGCTCGCCGAGCGGGACCGGGAGCTGGAGCAGGCCGAGCAGCGGCGACGCCGCGAGTTGGAGCGCGTCGCGGGGCTCACCGCGGAGGCGGCCCGCGGCGAGCTGGTCGAGGCGATCGAGGCGCAGGCCAAACGGGAGGCCGCGCTGCGCGTACGGGACATCGAGGCAGAGGCACGCAGCACGGGCGAGGAGCGGGCCCGGCACATCGTGGTTGACGCCATCCAGCGGGTGGCCAGCGAGCAGACCGCGGAGAGCGTGGTCAGCGTGCTGCACCTGCCGGGCGACGAGATGAAGGGTCGGATCATCGGTCGGGAGGGGCGCAACATCCGCACCTTCGAATCGATCACCGGAGTCAACCTGATCATCGACGACACCCCGGAGGCAGTGCTGCTCTCCTGCTTCGACCCGGTACGTCGGGAAGTCGGGCGGCTCACCCTGGAGAAGCTCGTCCTGGACGGACGTATCCATCCGCACCGGATCGAGGAGGTGCACGACCTGGCCCGGCAGGAGGTGGCGCAGCTCTGCCAGCGTGCCGCCGAGGACGCCCTGGTCGAGGTCGGCATCACCGAGATCCACCCCGAGTTGGTTGGCCTGTTGGGCCGGCTGCGCTACCGCACCTCGTACGGGCAGAACGTGCTCAAGCACCTGGTCGAGAGCGCCCACATCGCCGGAATCATGGCCGCTGAACTGCGGCTGGACGTGCCGACGATCAAGCGGTGCGCGTTCCTGCACGACATCGGCAAGGCACTCACCCACGAGGTCGAGGGCAGCCACGCCATCGTTGGTGCCGACGTCGCCCGCAGGTACGGCGAGAGCGAGGACGTCGTGCACGCCATCGAGGCGCACCACAACGAGGTGCCGCCGCAGACCGTTGAGGCGGTGCTCACCCAGGCCTCGGATGCCTGCTCCGGTGGCCGTCCGGGGGCCCGGCGGGAGAGCCTGGAGGCGTACGTGCGGCGGCTGGAGCGGATCGAGGAGATCGCGGGGGGCAAGCTCGGCGTGGAGCGGGTCTTCGCGATGCAGGCGGGCCGGGAGGTCCGGGTGATGGTCCGGCCGGACGACGTTGACGACCTCAGCGCCTCCATGCTGGCCCGGGACGTGGCCAAGCAGATCGAGGAGGAGCTGACCTATCCGGGGCAGATCCGGGTAACCGTGGTCCGCGAATCCCGGGTCACCGAGATCGCCCGCTGACTGCGGCGCCGGCCGCGCCAGTCTGTTCCGAGGTGCGTTACGGCGCGACTGGGGAAGCCGTCGCGGCTGGAGCTGGTGTGCGCCTACCGAGCCGGCCGGGAAAGCGCGACGGCCGGCCCGGAGTGGCAGGGCCGGCCGTCGCGCAGGGAATCGATCAACCGCCGCCCTCGGCCTGCGAGGCGAGGGCCGTGGACGGCGGCTGTTGTGCTGGCGTGTCGGCGGTCCGCCGGCCGCGGGAGAGCCGCTGCTGGACGGCCTGGGCCAGCTTCGACAGCGAGTAGTTAACGGCGATGAACAGCACGGCGAGCACGGTGTAGACCTGGATGGGGTTGTCCAACACGCCGATGATCTGCTTGCCGATGTTCAGCGTCTCCTCATAGCTGATGATGAAGCCGAGCGAGGTGTCCTTCAGGACCACCACGAGCTGACTGATCAACGCGGGAAGCATGATCCGGAATGCCTGGGGAAGTAGGATCATCCGGGTGGTCTGCAGCGGGGAGAGGCCGATCGCGGCGGCGGCCTCGGCCTGCCCGCCGGCGAGGCCCTGCATGCCGGAGCGGAGGATCTCGGCGATCACCACGGAGTTGTAGATGGTGAGGCCGATGACCAGATACCAGAGACTGTTGAAGGTGACTCCGAACTCGGGAAATCCACGCGCCACGAAGAAGATCGTGATGACGACGGGCAGACCTCGGAAGACCTCGACGCAGACCCGGGTCACGGCCGACAGCGTGCGGTTCAGCCCGCGGAGCAGGTAGGCCAGGGGAGCGGCGAGCCCGGTGTAGCGGCGTTGGGCCAGGCTCTTGAGCTGGATCCGCAGCACCGCGAGCAGGGTGCCGACCACCAGCGAGGTGACGATGGCCAGCGCCGCCGCGGTGAGGGTGTTCTTGATTCCGACGCCGAGTCGCTCCCAGACCAGGGCGAAGTTCTCGTTCCCGGGGTCGATCAATGGACCCCACAGCTCCATCGAGAACTGGCCAGTCTCCTCCAACGGCCGGTAAATGAGGAAGTACGCGCCGACCAGCAGACCAATGATGGCAGCGACGCTGCCCACCAGGGTGATCCGGCGCTGCCGGGGCCCGGGGACGTCGTAGAGGACACTGCTCTGCTGGGTCATCGAGCCACCGCCTGCCGCCGTTCGATCCGGTCGAGGAGCGCGCCCAGAGGTACAGTCATGATCAGATATCCGATCGAGATGCCGATGGCGACTGGGATGAAGGGTTCGCCCCCAGCAGAGGTGAGCTGGTCCGCGGTCTGGGACAGGTCGCCGATGACACCGAAGAAGCCGATCAGCGCCGAGTTTTTGATCATCGCGATGATCACGGACCCGAGTGGAACGACCGACGCCGTCCACGACTGCGGTAGCACCACGTGCCGCAGGTTCTGGATGAAGGTCAGCCCGAGTGAGCGGGCCGCCTCCGCCTGGCCGGCGGGCACCGCGTTCACGCCGGAGCGCAGCGCCTCGCAGACGAACGCCGAGGTGTAGAGCACCAGGGCGATCAGCGCGAAGCGGAAGTATGGCAGGTCGGTGCCGAGCCGGCTGAATACGAGGTCGAGCCCGGGGATGCGGAGGAAGTCCGCGTTGGAACCGAGCGCGGGGAGGCCGAAGGCGGCGAAGAACATGACGATGGTCAATGGAAGGTTACGGAAGGTGTTGACGTAGGCGGTGCCGAGCGCCCGTAGTGGCGGCACCGGGGATATCCGCAGCACCGCCACGGCGGAGCCCAGGATCAGGGCACCGATCGCGGCGAGGAAGCAGATCTGGAGGGTGAGCCAGAATCCACCCGCGAAGACGTCGAACTTGTCGATGAGCACACTCACGGTCGGTCTCTCTCCCACCCTCCAGATCAGTCAGGTCGAATCAGTAGCGGACGATGGTCGGCGGCGTGCCCAGCTCGGCACCGAACGTGCCGGCGGTGTCGTCCCAGGCCGTCTGCCAGCTACCGTCGGTGAACGCCTCCTCCAGGATGTCGTTGATGAAGTCCCGGAACTCGGCGTCGTCCTTCTTCACCCCGATGCCGTAGGGCTCCTTGGTGAAGTTCTCGCCGGCCAGCTTGAAGGCGTCCTCGTCGTCGGCGATGTAGCCGAGCAGGATCACGTTGTCCGTGGTGACGGCGTCAACCTGGCCACTCTGGAGCGCGTCCCGGCACTTGTCGTAGGTGTCGAACGGCACCAGCTGGGAGGGGATATCCTTGAGGTACTTCTTGATCTCCTCGATCGGCGTGGAGCCGGTCACCGAGCAGATCTTCTTCGAACCGTCCTGGAACGACTCAGGACCGGTGATCGAGGTGTCGTCCTTCTTCACCATGATGTTCTGGCCGGCCTCGTAGTACGGCCCGGCGAAGGAGACCCGCTCCTTGCGCTCGTCCTTGATCGTGTAGGTAGCGACGATCATGTCGACGCTGCCATCAGCGATCTTGTCCTCACGGACCTTCGAGGGAGTCTCCACCCACTCGATCTTGTCCTCGGGGATGCCGAGCTCCTTGGCGATGATCTTTGCGATCTCGACGTCGAAGCCTTCCGGCTCGCCCGACAGACCCTTGAGGCCGAAGCCCGGCTGGTCGAACTTGGTGCCGATCTTGATTGCCTGGGCCTCGTTGAGGCGCTCCATGGTGCTGCCGGCGGCGAAGGACTTGTCGCTACCACCGTTGCCGGTGTCCTCACCGGCGTCGTCGCCACCGCATGCGGTCAGGCCGAGCGCCAGTGCGGCGACCGCGGCGAGCACCGCCGTGCGCTTGGTACGCATATCTTTCTCCTTTTCGACGGGGCGCGCCAGGAGTGGCACGCCCGCAACGGACGCACTAGTGCGTGAGGATCTTGGACAGGAAGTCCTTGGCCCGCTCGCTGCGTGGGTTGGCGAAAAACTCCGTCGGAGGTGCGTCCTCGACGAGTTGCCCGTCGGCCATGAAGACCACCCGGTTGGCGGCGTGGCGGGCGAAGCCCATCTCGTGGGTGACCACGACCATCGTCATGCCCTCGCGAGCCAGGGAGGTCATCACATCCAGCACCTCCCCGACCATCTCCGGGTCGAGGGCGCTGGTCGGCTCGTCGAAGAGCATCGCCTTGGGCTGCATCGCCAACGCCCGAGCGATCGCGACCCGCTGCTGCTGACCACCGGAGAGCTGGGCCGGGAACTTGTCGGCCTGGTTGGCGATGCCGACCCGGTCCAGCAGGGCCAGGCCGCGTTCGCGGGCCGCCGCCGACTTCTCCCGGCGGACCTTGATCGGCCCGAGGGTCACGTTCTCCAGGATGGTCTTGTGCGCGAAGAGGTTGAACGACTGGAACACCATCCCGACCTCGCTGCGCAGCTTCGCCAGGGCGCGGCCCTCGGCTGGCAGTGGCTGACCGTCGAAGGTGATGCTGCCGGAGGTGATCGGCTCCAGTCGGTTGATGGTGCGGCAAAGCGTCGACTTGCCGGAGCCGGACGGCCCGATCACCACGACGACCTCGCCGCGCCCGACCGACAGCGAGACGTTGTCCAGTACGTGCAGCGGCCCGAACCACTTGTTGACCGATTCCAGCACGATGAGCGGTTCGCTCGTCGTCACGTCGTCTCACCGTCCCTGTCGTCACGGATGGGAGGCCGAATGGCCTCCGGTTGGCAAACTCTAGGCGGGGAGTTGTGGCGTGGGGTGGTTCAGATGGTCACGGAGCAGTAACACCCTCCGTGATGAGCGGCGAGGCCGCTTTCTGGCCGCTGGTTGAGGCACTCGCCGGGTCGGGTTGACTCCGTGTCGTGCCGTGGAGCGCCGTCCTATACCCGATAAAGTGTCATCTTCCGGCTGGTTGCCGCATCATCACTCGAGGGAATTTTGCCCGGAATGGTCACAGACCGGTAACTTGCCCCCGGCTGGGGTCAAATGCCCCCCACCATCGTCAGTAAGGCCCGGTCCGGGGCCGGTGAGACGATCGCAGCGAGGAGGCGGCATGACCGAGCTGTGGAACTGGAGAATTGACCAGGTGCGGCCGGCGGAGGTCTGGCCGGCGCTGGCCGAGGCGCTTGGCCGGGTGGTGATGCCGCTGGCCGTCGCCAACCCGGCACGCCTGCCGAGATACGCCGTGGTCTGCGACATCTGGCAGGCACCGGGAGAGTTCGCCACAGTCGTCGACTGTTACGGCGTGCCGGACACCCTCGCCGAACTGCCGAGCATCGCGACCCTGGCCCGTCTGCTGGACCGCAACTGCGTGCTGCGCGACGACACCCTCGACGAGACCCGACACCTACTGGTGGCTCCGGACGGGACGATCCGCCCGGTGCACTTCGACGTCCGGGAGGCCGACGACGGTGAGGTGCTCAGCGGTCAACGGCTCTGCACCGAAGCCACCCCGGGCTGCCGGGGCTGGTCCCGGTGTCAGCGCTCCCGCTGGGCCCCCGACTCGGTGCTACCCGCCCTCGCTGCCGCTTGACCTGCGTGGAGTGCGAAATGTTCGGGAACCGTTAGGGCCGCCGACAATCGACGTACGGTAGCCGGCACCGTACGATCAGCGTCCATGATCGAAATGTCGGCGCAGTGGGCTGGTCAGGTCTTGGTGGTCGGTGCCGAGGCGGAGGTCGCTCGGGTCGCCGCACACGTCCGCCACCCTCCCACCGAATCCGGCCAGAACACCGTGCTGGTTGTCGGCGACGACCTACGTGACTGGGAACAGCTCGCCCCGACGCTTACCCCGCATCTGTGGAGGTTGGGCGCTTCGGTGCACCTGGTGTCGGCCCCAGCGACGAACCCGCCGCCGGTTGCGTCCGCGCGTCGGCTCGGCGAGGAGCTGGGCATCGAGGTGATCGCCCCCGACGGGCCGCTTCTACCGGCCCGTGACGGCACCACATTCGTACTCGGCCCCGCCGCGTCCTGGTGGAGGATCGTGGTGGGAGCCGCGGCGCAGCCGATCGGGCCGTACCACCCCATCCCCTGGTGGGCCGAGCCGTCGCCAACCGCCGGCACCGGTTGGGTCGCCCTTCCGGCCGGTGGCTGGCTGCCCGGCGGAGAGCAGCCGGAAGCCGCGGACCCCGACGACCTCGTCCTCGCGGTCCCGCGTCATGACTCGCTGTTCACGATGGTGGTCGGTACGCCCGGTCAGCCCCCGGTGGCTCGGGAGACGCTACTGGCCACCGTGGCTGCCCTGCCCGCACCCGTGCGGGAGCGGCTCCTCGTCGTGCCCTACGGCCCCGGGCAGGCAGACGCCGCCCCCGCGCTGGCCGACACGTTCGGCGTCTGCGTCTACGGCGCCGACGGACTGCCCGGCTACGGCCCGGAGGGCGAGATCGCGGTTCGTGGCGTTGGTGCCGAGGGCGGGGTGGGGCCGCGTCGACTCGTTCGGACCTGGGCTCACCCGCCGAACGGGCACCCCCACGTGGCGCAGTGGGCCGGTCTGGCGGAGCTACCCGAGAGCGCGCCGGGCGTGGTGAGTCTGGCGGAGAAGATCTCGGTCGAGGCGGTGCGGGCCGGGCTCTGGGTGCGGGAGGCTGACAGCGCACCGGGCGAACACACCCCGCGTCACCTGCCACCGGAACCGGACAACCTCGTCGTGCTGGTCGGCACACACGCGGCACCGCCAACCTCCCCGATGTTCGCGGAGGTTGATCGGCTACTCGGGCTGCTCACCGCGGAGCACCGGGAGCATCTGCGGGTCGTCGTGCCGACCGGCACCGACGGCCTGGCCCTGGAGATCGCCCGCACGACGGCCGCGACGTGGACCAGCCGAAGCGCGCTACTACTCGATCCGGATGGCGTGCTTTCGTCGGTCGCCTCGGCCCCAGCCGCCGAAACAGCGGAGGAAGCGCCGGTGCCGCCCGAGCAACCACCCGCATTGCCTGACGAGCCACTGGCTTCGCCCGGCGATGTGCCCGCTTCATCCGAGGAGTGGCTGGCGGAGACGACCGTCGACCCGGCGGCGGAGGCGCCTTTGCCGCCGGCCCGAGTCTGGCCAGACCAGCGCAGCACCGCAGCGCAACGCCATCGGCTGCGTGCGGCACTCGGGACGTACTACGACCTACACGCCCGGGTGGTGGCGCGACTGCTGGCGCAGCATCCGGGTCTGCGCGTGCTTCCCGCCGGGGACGAACCCGATGCGCTGATGACTGACCTGATCGCGGTACGGGCATTCCTCATGGGCGACCGGTCGTCCGTGGCGGCGGCACTGCGCTCGACGTCGGATGTGGGCGATCTGGCCTTCCTCGCCTGCCTGGCGTCCGGGCTCAGGCGGCTGCCCAGCTATCGCGGGGTGGTGTATTCCTCCGTCCCGACGCAGTACGCATCGCACGTCTACCCGGAGGGCCGGTCCTTCTGGGAACCGACCTTCCTTGAGGCATCCACGACTCGGGTTGCCGCGGGTGCCGAGATGACGGACCTCGTCGTGTGGTCCAGCAACGGTCGGCATGTCGGCGGCGTCGTTGGTGGGGGGGATACACACCGGGTGGTGTTCCCGGCCTGGTCCCGCTTCGTCGTCCTCGGCCATCGGCCTGCGGGGAGTGACCGCTGCGCTGCGGTCTTCCTCCGTGATGCGCCGACCGAGTCGGGGCAGGTCGATGCGGCGAGAAACCAACGCCTTCGCGAGCGACTTGAGGCGTTGACTGCGGCCGGTGGAACCGCGAGCTGTCAGGCTGCGACCGACCCCGGCTGGGCGGAGAGCGGTGAGCTGCCGGGTTGTGACCAGACGGGGCGACCGTATCAGTCGGGGAAGCCGTTACGTGGTTGACCAAGCAGGTCGTGCGGTGTGTTTCGGGCTTCCCCGGAACGTTAGCGCTCGCCGTCTGCATGCCGAGCACGGCACGGTCGCCGCATCGTCATGGGCTGTCACGCCCCACGACAAAACGACGTGGTCAACCGGGACGTCACGCCCCGGAGGTCGCCGAATCAGTTGTGGGTCGTAGGCATCACCGGGTCCTGAGCCGGGAGGGCAGGGGTGTGCGCAGTCGCGCCGGACGCTCTTTCCTGCCTGCTTGTCGGCTGGTCCATCGACGTCACACCGGCGGCCACGCTGGTGACCAATGGTTTAGCATGACCTTGGTGTAAGCGGATCCCTTCGGAATCTGCCGAGTCGAGCGAGTGGCCAAGGCCTTTCAACGGCCCGCTCCGTGACCGCTGCCGCAGATCGGGCAACCAGTCAGTACCGTCTCGGCCGCTGTGGCTGGTACCCGGGGACAAACCCTGACCATCAGCCTCGCACGCCACATTCATGATCTTGAAGCTTCTGTGACCACCCTGAACGCGAGGTGACCGCGGGCTGAGCGCGGCACTGGAGCAAGCGAATTCATCGCAGGTTTATCAAGTTGTGTCCCGAGCGTGGTTCCCATGCTTGTCGTATTTCCCATATCTTACATGTGTCCTGAATGGAAGGGTTGGTTGGAGTTGGTTACGCTGCGATATGTGGCTACCCTTGCCGCCGTTTGCCGTCAGTCCTTATGGCGTTCGTGGTCGACTTGTCGATAGAAATCTACGCGCCGCGCGCCAGTGTCGGACTTCGTCAAGTTTGGCGTTGGGGCGCATGCCTGTCTCACGCCGAGGTGTCACCTTTCGGTACCGCGGTGACACCCGTTGCTAGCGAACTATTCCGCTAACTGGGACCTCCGATGAATCCTGTTCTGGCTGGGCGGCGCAGAACTGCGGCACTGGGGAATAATTGATTGGAGCTTCGAGAAGCGTCGGGCAAAAGGGGGATCCCGGTTGTGATGCACTGGGTGGTCACGTGAAAGACGGGTAGTGAAAGGATCGTCGAACGGAGGTTGCGGGAGCTATGTCGTACTACTGGCCAGGAGGGCTGGGAGAGGGAGGTAGTAGGCCACCGAAGCCTAATCCCTATGACGGCGATGGTGGTGCGAGTTTCGACCCGAGGGAGGTGCCAGACCACGAAATCGGATGGGATAGGAAAAAATATGCAGGCGAGGACCCCCCAGAGGGAAAATTTGTGGTGCATACGCCTGCTTTAGAGCATTTCGCGGACCAGGTGGAAAGGCTCCGAAAGCCGCTCACGGAAGCATTTGACGAATTGAACGCGTGCCTTCCGTTGGCCGCAGGCCGTTTTAAGATTGCCGATCAAATTAGTGATGATGGAAATAGCCTTCGAGAAACCTACTTGAGAGGTATCGCGACTATGCGAGACGGACTGCAAGATATTGAGGACAGAGTGAGAGAGGATGCGGAAATCTTTAAGGAGCTCGAAGAGGCCAACACCGGTGTCGTGACGGATGAGGCTCCGTGATAGTACATTGGCCTGACATTTACTCCTAGAGGGCCGCCTGCTAACGAGTCCACAACAATTTCCTAAACCATCCGTATTGGATGTTAGAGAATGACAGCGGGTTGGATGCGTTGTCGTCCACATTCGCCTCGGGCCGGCCGGCAACCCTCGGCGATAGAGAGATGATGCAGGTGTACACGTGATTGTGGGGTTGGACCCGCGTGCGCACGCGTTCGGTTTCGTGTTGTGGACCCGTCAACTGATATGGGGCTTGATCGCGCGTCTGGCCGATGGTATGACGCGTCGGCATGGAACTGCTCGGGTCCACCGGTCGGATGCCGGTGCTGACCATGATGCCGAAGCCACCCCAGACGCGCCACGGACCACACGATCTCATCACCACCGTGACCGGAGCTACTCGATTACGGAATGGCTCTGGCCGCCAACGAACAGTAAACGTCTCAACGTTGCAGCTTCCTGGAGTGGCTTTGTCGCAGCTTTTTGGGAGTGGCTATTGAACATTGTGCCGGAACATGGTCTGGTATGTAGGTGGTGAGGAGCAGGGAGGCGAAGCCCCCTGTCGCCGAGTGCTGAGCCAGGGACTTCGCGTTGTGGAGTGAAGGCTTGCCACTGTATTCACCAGTTTTGACTCGCATGGAGGAGGTATGGTGAGCACCAAAATCCAGGTAGATACCGATGAGATGGCTCGTGCAGGCGACCGCTTCGACGATGCTGGGGATTTTCACTCGAGAGAAAACAAGAACTTTGCCATTGTTTTTGAGAGGCTACGCGGGGCCTGGGCTGGGGAAGCGGGTGTTAGCTTTCAGGGGAACGCAGCACAGTGGCTCGCTAACTATACAGATGTGATCGATGCTCTCTATCAGATGCGAGAAACCCTGGGTGGATCTGAAAAGAGCTATCGTGAAACCGAATTGACAAACAGCAGTGGTGGCCTGGATTTGAGCTAGCATAACCGGGATCGAGGAGTCCACTACAAGCAATAAAGTCGTGATTAGCAACTTCGGACGTACTATCTGGAGAGATGATGGCATCGTTCTCGATTGACATATCGGTTGCTGTGGACATCGAAGACCAGTTGCGAACGGCGCAGCGTAGAATCGCAAATGACCTGAATGAGTTGGAGGGGATCAAAATGGATGGGTGGGACGGTGAAGCCAAGGCAAACTATCTCCAATGTCAGGCAAAGTGGAGAGATGCGGCAGACAAAATGACCGCGAACCTAGAGCTGATGGCGATGGCGCTGGGACGTGCAACTGACAATTATTCCAACGCTGAAAAATCGGTAGCCAGAAGTTGGGGAGGATAGTAGCCAACAGTTTGGCGATCGCAGCCGTGGTAACTGGAGTCGTAGCATAAGTCAATTTGTTTTAGCGAATGCTCCGAAGCCATACTTGGGGGCCAGCGATCAACCACGCTGATCACGGCGATCCCTAGCATCCGTAGCTGCGCTTCTAGTCCATGAGTCGTGCCTCCCGGTACTCGCCTCTAACTCCTGCCGAAGTCGGCGATGCAGAAACTGCTCGGAAGGTCCGGCTTCTTGCAGGGAGCCGCCACTAACGGGGTGAAAGTGTCCTGATCTGGAGGCCATGTTCTCTTCCATAGAAGCGAATTCAATCTCGTGGCCGGTGGGGCCAGTGGATGAACCCGTCGCTGGTCTCACCGACGTGGCGATGTGAATGGGAGTCAGACGTGGTTAAGGCGAAAGATCTTTCTGGCGATGAAGACGCCTGGATTTGGAAAGAAATCAAGGCAGCAGTCAACGGTGGGTCTGAGATCGCAGCCGGCGACGAAGACGCCAGAGACACAGCTCAAGGTGTTAGCAACCCTAGTACATTCTATGACCTGGCATCTGCTCTTGCTAAGGTAAAAGCTACACTCGTATATTGCCGTGATGTCATTAGTTTCAGTGCGGACGACATTGCGGGGGAAGAAAGTCAGTGGTTTAAGGGGGAGGCTGCTGCGTATTTTCATGCGCACATGATGGCTGTCGTAGACAGTTTCGATTCGTATATTGTCGGCCTAGAAGAGGACCTGGATGCGAGACCGGTGCGGCATGATGTCATTGCGGAACTAACTCACGCGGGCAATGAACTCGGCAGGGCGCGCTCGTGGCTACAGGAAATAGACCACCACTACGCCAGCGAAGCAAAACGGCTAGGTGCGGAGGTGATGGACAATGGCCTCATCCGGGTGTCCGACCGTCCCGATGTCGTAGAGCTGTTGAACCAGGATATGCGAAGGGTGTTCAAGGGGCTTAAAGAAACGTATGGGCTTGCGGTTAATAGCATAGATTCTAGCGAAATTGCCCCCATGCCACCGCTTCCTCCGCCTGAGAAAGCGCCCATTAGAGACCCTGGTGTCAGCGTTGACACAGAGCCAGTTGACTTGGGCATTGGTGGCGATTCGGTGCGCCCGCACGCGGCACCTTGGGGCGGTTCGGGGTCTGGTGGTGAGCCGGTGGAGTTTCCTGGCGGGTTGGGGTCTGGTGGTGAGCCGGTGGAGTTTCCTGGCGGGTTGGGGTCTGGTGGTGAGCCGGTGGAGTTTCCTGGCGGGTTGGGGCCTGGTGGTGAGTCGGTGGAGCTTCCTCATGGTTCTGAGGGTGAGGGCTTTTCGGATTCGAAATTCTCCCCGAGCGATGGCTTGGGAGGCTCTGATTTCGGCATCGCCCCGGGCACGAACCTGGCTGGCGCTGACACGCTTTCCCAACCAAGTCCGTTCCTGGGAAGCCAGACCGGGCCAGGAGCTCTTGGACCCAACAACGGCACACAAAACCTCACCACCCCTACCGCTTCTTTCGCCCCTCACTCTGGCGGTGTAGGTGGTGGGGGTCCTATGCCGTTTGTGCCTGGTGCGCCGGGGGGGTCTCCTCGGTCGGGGGGTGGTTCTCGGTCGTCTGGTTCTGTTGGTAGGTCGTCTCCTGCTTCGTTTGTGCCGGGTCGTGGTTCGGGTGGTGGTGATCCACAGAAGTTGAGGAGGGGGCCGGTTCTTGGTGGTGGGGGTCCTATGCCGTTTGTGCCTGGTGCGCCGGGGGGGTCTCCTCGGTCGGGGGGTGGTTCTCGGTCGTCTGGTTCTGTTGGTAGGTCGTCTCCTGCTTCGTTTGTGCCGGGTCGTGGTTCGGGTGGTGGTGATCCACAGAAGTTGAGGAGGGGGCCGGTTCTTGGTGGTGGGGGTCCTATGCCGTTTGTGCCTGGTGCGCCGGGGGGGTCTCCTCGGTCGGGGGGTGGTTCTCGGTCGTCTGGTTCTGTTGGTAGGTCGTCTCCTGCCTCGTTTGTGCCGGGTCGCGGTTCGGGTGGTGGTGATTCGTTGAGGAGGACTGGCGATACTGGCGGCCAGCGAAGCTACTCGGCCGGGCCCGGATCGGCTAGTAGAGCCGAGGGCCCCAGCAAGCTGCGCAAGGCCGCTGGCAACGGCGGAGTCCCTCTTGTGGGCTCCGGTGCTCCGCCGGCTGCCGGAAAGGATGCCAAGCGGGAGCGAAAGACGTGGCTTCTCGAGGAAGATGATGTTTGGGGTGCACATCCTGAATCTCCTGCTGGACCAATTGGACGCAAGGACCGCTAGAATGTGCCGCATTCTACTTTTGGTCGGTAGATGTGCATGAGAGGGATCGATGCTGACGCCTTATGATGCGGAGCTAAGTCAACTCAGGGCGCGATACCGTGCGCAGCGGACAGCATTGGGTGAGATGCAACGTGCGTTAGCCGAACTTTCGGCAACAGTAATCGGTGTACAGCGGTGTGTTCAGGTTACCGTCGATGCCTACGGACAGCTCGTTGAATTGGGATTTCCTACCGATGCATACCGGCAGATGGCGCCGCAAGAACTTGCCACTGCGGTTTTCGCTGCAGTGACGCAAGCGCAGGCCGAAGCCCGCAAAGCGGCAAGCCAGACACTGTCTAGCTATCAATCCAACAATTCCCTACTTGAGCTGTCCTCGAGCGAGGAAGACTGGTCTCGACTTATCCCGGAGGACCTGCCAGGGTTGGATGAGCTGCTGGACTCACTTCGAGGGAAAGACATCGAATCTGCTGATTCTGCTCCGGAGCCCGGCACTGTCACCTGGAGCACTCGGAATGGATGGGCTGGACACGCCGGTGAGCGGTAAATTTTGGGCCGACACTCAGCGGCTAAAGACGAGTAGCAGCGGCTACAACCGCCTTGCTGATCATCTGGCTGCCGCGCTGGAATCCTACCAAAGTAGGGCTTCAGAAATTGGCAACTGTTGGGGCGAGGACGAGATGGGGCGCACATTTGGTCAAACCTATGAAGCTGGTTCTGCTGATCTCGAAAGAGCGCTTGGCGATTTAGTTGAAATTGCCGCCAAGATTGGTGAAAACGTCGCCGGAATGGCACGGACGTTTGAAGCGGCCGACGTCGCTGCGCAAGATGCGGTGGATGTTTTTGAGAACGCCAGCGAGAATGTGGGGAGTGGTTTCGATTCCCGGCCCGGAGGCGGGCGCCGGTCATGACATTGACCATGCCGTCAGAGTTGCAGTGGCTGGCCAAAATTGTTGTAGGTAGCGACTGGCCTCAGGGGGACGAGGATCGGTTACGTGAACTCGCGCTCCTGCACTACAGCCTAGCTAGCAGAGTCGTGGAAGTCGCTGACGAAATTGAGGGTACGGCCAAGGAAGCGCTGAGTGCTTTCGAGAGCCTCGCTAAGGAAGACTTCCGGCGGTTCAACATCGCCTTTCGCGACGGCATGTTAATTCTCTCCCAATCAACTGTCTCACTTGGGAAGGCATGCGAAGATATCGCGCGTGAGATCGAATATGCAAAATTAATGGTGATAGCGGCGCTAACCATGCTGGCTTATGAAATCTGGTGCGCCGGTAAGATGGCGTTCGCTACCTTTGGCGCCTCAACCGCAGCGATTCCGGCGATGCTGTCGGCCACCCGAGTCACCGTTTTGCAGATAATTCAAAAGATGTTCACGGCGATTTCTGTTATTGTTAGTTCGATCGCCATGCAAGTGGGAATGGATGCGTTCGCGCAGGTCACCCAGATATTGAAGGGGACTCGCGTTAATTGGGACTCGAATAAGACTGAGCAGGCTGCGGTCGCAGGAACTCTCGGTGGCGTTGTTGGCCTCGGGCTCGGAAAGCTTGCGGATATTACTCCGCGAATGTCGCAGACTCTTCTTGGTCAAATGGCTTCCGGTGCACTCCACGAATGGGGAACCGAGAGCTTAACTGCTCTCGTCTATGGGGGAGGCGCCAGCCTGTACTCAGCTACCGCCGGGGCTGTTGAGGGTGCAGTGGATTGGTCTGGTCGACGAGGCGGTGCCAATTGGCGAGGCGACTCCAGTTCAATTGACGATACATTGAAGGACGTTCCGAATTTTGAATCACTAAAGGAAAGCTTAGATGATGGGCTGGATGGTGGACCCGCGTTGCCAACCCTGCCCTCACAGACCTTCGGTCGTGAATTAGATTCGGAGAAAGCAGGTTACCAGCCTTCGTCGCCGGAAGGCGAGAACCGAGATCCCAGTAGAGCAGGCCCATCCACCGACTCACCGAATTTCGAGACTCCGACGTCACTCGCCGGCCAGGATCTAGCCGGGATTGCTGACCCGCCGGTCACTTTACCGTCCACCAACTCGACACCCAACTCGACGACCGTCCGAGACGCAGGAACCGTTGTCACTGGTGCAGGATCTACGGCCTGGGCGAGCCCTACTGGACTGTCGGGCAAGGACACCGTCGCTGGTCTGACGACGCCGTTAAGGGTACCTACTGCACACTCGGAGCCGGCAAAGTCTCAAGCGGCCAGGTTGGGTCCGGAGACGTTTACTGCGCCTAAGCCTGGTCATGCACCGTCTCAGACGCCGGCGCTCAGGCCTACACCGCCTACGTCTACGTCTGCCTCAGTGCCTACGCCTACGCCTGTGTATGCGTCCGCGTCCACGTCTGCGCCCGCGTCCGTGTCTGCGCCCGCGTCCACGTCTGCGCCTGCGCCCGCGTCCACGTCTGCGTCTGCGTCTAGGCCGGCGTCCGTGTCTGCGGCCGCGCCCACGTCTGCGCCCGCGCCCACGTCTGCGCCCGCGCCCACGCCCGCGCCCGCGTCCACGTCTGCGCCCGCGCCCGCGTCCACGTCTGCGCCCGCGCCCGCGTCCACGTCTGCGTCTGCGTCTAGGCCGGCGTCCGTGTCTGCGGCCGCGTCCACGTCTGCGGCCGCGTCCACGTCTGCGCCCGCGTCCACGTCTGCGCCTGCGCCCGCGTCCACGTCTGCGCCTGCGCCCGCGTCCACGTCTGCGTCTGCGTCTAGGCCGGCGTCCGTGTCTGCGGCCGCGCCCACGTCTGCGCCCGCGCCCACGTCTGCGCCCGCGCCCACGCCCGCGCCCGCGTCCACGTCTGCGCCCGCGCCCGCGTCCACGTCTGCGCCCGCGCCCGCGTCCACGTCTGCGTCTGCGTCTAGGCCGGCGTCCGTGTCTGCGGCCGCGTCCACGTCTGCGCCCGCGTCCACGTCTGCGCCCGCGTCCACGTCTGCGCCCGCGTCCACGTCTGCGCCTGCGCCCGCGTCCACGTCTGCGCCTGCGCCCGCGTCCACGTCTGCGTCTGCGTCTAGGCCGGCGTCCGTGTCTGCGCCCGCGCCCACGTCTGCGTCTACGCCCGCGACTGCGCCCGCGCCAACACCCACGTCTGCATCTAGGTCCGCGCCCGCGCCTGTGTCTGCGCCCACCTCCGCGTCCACGTCAGTGTCTGCGTCTACGTCCGCGCCTGTGTCTGCGTCTGCGCCTACGCCCGCGTCCGTGTCTGCACCCACGTCCGCGCCTGTGTCTGCGCCCGCGCCTGCGCCCGCGTCCGTGTCTGCGCCTACGTCCACGTCGGTATCGGAATCGTCAAAGCCTGGGTTTGGGTCTAGGTCCTCTTCTCCGGGTGGGGTGCCTGGGCCTGTGGGTTTGGTGTCGTCTGGGATTGGTGGGGGTGGTTTTAAGGGTGCGTTGGTGGGTCTACGTAGGGTTGCTGCGGTATCGCGAGTGGAGACGGAGCGTTTTGATCCGTTGCGTGTGCAGGGTGGCGATGGGCGATTCGGCGGGTTGGATGGTTTTGTTTCCCGGATTAGCTATGACGTTCGTCGGATGGAGGTGGCGGATGGTTTGTGGGTTCAGGAGTATACGTTGAGGCTTACCCTTAGGGGGGATTCGGGTTCTGTTGCTGCTGTTCGGGGTACGGTTGAGCGGGTTCTTGAAGGCGGTTTAAATTCGGGTTTGCGGTTACCTGGGGGTGAGGTATTTCAATTGCGGGTCGAGTTCGATGGCTCTGATCCGCATGGTGTGGTCGAGGTGCATCCCGGCGGTGGCCGTTCTGATCAGGCGAATTGGTACGCGGAGGATAGTGCTGGTGTTGTGGCTCATGAGCTGCTGCACTATCTGGGTCTGCCGGATGAGTATGTTGATAATGCGACTGTGTTCCGGTCTGCCGAGGGTTCGCGGATTCGTAGTGGTCTTGAGTTCGAGCTGGGGGGTGGTGGTGAGGGGGGTGTTATGGGTGCCGCTGCTGTTTCTGATTCGTTAGTGTTTCCGCAACGGTATATAGATCGCATTGGTGAGATAACGGCTGCGAATGCTGTGGTGCGGAGCACACCCTTGTCGGCGGTGCCTGGCTTGTTGCATTCGGTGGTGGGTGAGGACGGTGTGGCGTCGTCTGGGCTGAGTGGGGAGAGATCGGGGAATGAGCGGCAACGGTCTGGGGTCCGGCCTTCGCCTGCGCCACCTGACGCAGACGCGGACGCGGACGTAGACGCGGGCGTAGACGTAGAAGCGGGCGTAGAAGCGGGCGCGGACGTAGACGTAGAAGCGGACGCAGACGGTGTGGCGTCGTCTGGGCTGAGTGGGGAGAGATCGGGGAATGAGCGGCAACGGTCTGGGGTCCGGCCTTCGCCTGGGGCACCTGACGTAGACGCGGACGTGGCTACGTCCGCTTCTACATCCGCGTCCGCTTCTACATCCGCGTCCGCTTCTACGTCCGCGTCCGCTTCTACGTCCGCGTCCGCGTCTACGCCCGCTTCTACGTCTACGCCCGCGTCTACGCCCGCGTCCGCGTCTACGTCTACGTCTACGCCCGCGTCCGCGCCTACGTCTACGTCCGCGTCTACGCCCAGGTCCGCGTCCGCGCCTACGTCTACGTCTACGTCCGCGTCCGCTTCTACGCCCGCTTCTACGTCTACGCCCGCGCCCGCGTCCGCGCCTACGTCTACGTCCGCGTCTACGCCCAGGTCCGCGTCCGCGCCTACGTCTACGTCTACGTCTACGTCTACGTCCGCGTCTACGTCCGCGTCCGCGCCTACGTCTACGTCTACGTCCGCGTCCGCTTCTACGCCCGCTTCTACGCCCGCGCCCGCGCCCGCGCCCGCGCCCGCGTCCGCGCCCGCGCCCGCGTCCGCGCCCGCGTCTACGTCCGCGCCCGCGTCTACGTCCGCGCCCGCGTCTACGTCCGCGTCTACGCCCGCGTCTACGCCCGCGTCTACGCCCGCGTCCGCGTCTACGTCCGCGTCCGCGTCCGCGTCTACGCCCGCGTCCGCGCCTACGTCTACGTCCGCGTCTACGCCCAGGTCCGCGTCCGCGCCTACGTCTACGTCCGCGTCTACGCCCAGGTCCGCGTCCGCGCCTACGTCTACGTCTACGTCTACGTCCGCGTCTACGTCCGCGTCCGCGCCTACGTCTACGTCTACGTCCGCGTCTACGTCCGCGTCCGCGCCTACGTCTACGTCCGCGTCTACGCCCAGGTCCGCGTCCGCGCCTACGTCTACGTCTACGTCCGCGTCTACGTCCGCGTCCGCGCCTACGTCTACGTCTACGTCCGCGTCTACGCCCGCTTCTACGCCCGCGCCCGCGTCCGCGCCCGCGTCTACGCCCGCGCCCGCGTCTACGCCCGCGCCCGCGTCTACGCCCGCGACTGCGCCCGCGCCAACACCCACGTCTGCATCTAGGTCCGCGCCCGCGCCTGTGTCTGCGCCCACGTCCGCGTCCACGTCAGTGTCTGCGTCTACGCCCGCGTCTACGCCCGCTTCTACATCCGCGTCCGCGCCCGCGTCTACGCCCGCTTCTACATACGTAGACGTAGACGCGGGCGCGGGCGTAGAAGCGGACGCGGACGCAGAAGCGGGCGTAGGCGCGGAGCCAGCAGTTGTTGAAGGCGACGCTTCTGCGAGCTTTGTGCCTCCTCCGTACCTGGAGTCGGATGAGTTGTTGGGGGCGGCGGAGATTGGGGAGGTGGGCGGTAAGGGGTTGACGGATGATGCGGCGGGGGAGGTTCTTTCTAAGGCGTTTGCGGATTCTTTGCCGGCGGGGTTGGATCTTGGGGAGATAGTCAATGGGGTGATAGAAACTGCTGTGGAGGGTTTGGTTAAGCGTTTCGGTGTTGCTGGCGCGGTCCGTTGGCTGTCGATGGGTGAGACTGTAGATGTTTCAGACCGGCTGAGTATTCGCTTGTCTTTGGGGTCGCCTAGATTCAGTTCGGTGTTGGCGGAGCAGGGCGCGGATACAAGTGCCGAGGCTGGTGTGTTGAGTGCTGTTGGTGTGAGTAAAGAGTCTGAGTTCGCGGAGTCGGATCTTCTGGGTGCCCTGCCGTTCAGTGTTGTGGCTTCGTCGTTGGCTGCCGTACCTATCTGGCAGGTTGCTGTCAATGCGGGCGAGTCGCGGGTCCGTCAGTCTAGCTCTGGTTTGACGCAGAAATTTACCTCTAGTGGTATTTCACCGGAAGGCAAGTGGTTCAAGGCTGCTATGGAGCCTTCGGTTGAGGTCTTTGAGGGGGGTGTGTCGCAGGATAAGCGAGGGGGTGAGTCGCTTTCCGTGAGTTTGAGCTATCCGGATTTTGTTTCTTATGAGGGCGAGCCAGTTCGTTCGGCGGTGAAGGATCCTCGCATTGGCTCGGTTCCCTCGGTCTTCCCGGAGTCGTTCGAGGGGTTGCGATCGTTACGTAGCTCGGTGCTTACGGATGATGTTCCGTCGGCCGCGCTTCAAGCGTTTGATTCGCTTCTGAAGCAGTTAGCGGCTAAGGGTGGTGGTTTTGGCCTGTTGACGAACGGTTCAATGGCCGAATCGTTCTTGTACGATGGTATTTCCGGTGCGCGTTCGGGTTCACTCAAGTTGAGTTTGAGTTTTGAGACGGTTCAGAGAATTGGCGGCGGTAATGTTGATCTTGCGCGAGAGATAGAGATTGCCGGTACCAGTGGTGATGGTAGGTCGCTGACTTCCCGCGCAGGTGTTGGGCTGTCTCAATCATTTTTTCCGGAGGTTGGTAGTAGTGATCGCGGTCCGATCCGGTTGAGGGCTGGGGTGACTGCGTCCCTCGATGGAAGTAGGTCGTGGACTGCGGCGTCGAGTAGTGAGACGACTTTGACTTCTACCGTGACGTACGAGGGCGCTGGGAAGACGTTTCTGTATAAGCTTGAGGGTAAATACCAGGTAGAGGTGAGCCTGCCGGTTGGCCAGGCTGACCCGGTGGTTGTAAAGAACGACGCGGTTGTTTATGTGCGGGTTCCGGAGAGGTTGGCGAGCCGCTTCGAAGCTACTGTGGTGAAGCCGGGTGGGGGCGGGTCTGACGGCGGGGATAGTCCTTCGGCGCAGCAGCAGGATTCTGGTAGGGGCTCGGCGGGATCAACCCGGGTTTCTGGCGGGGATGCTATCCAGGATCTTCCGACTGGCCTGTTTGCTGTCGAGTATCTGTCGGAGTCGGTTGATGGTGGTCAAACAGTCGCGAGCGTGGCCAGCGCCTTGCTCCAGGACCGCTTGACCGGGTCGCAGGAACCGTCGAGTGAGGTTAGATCGAAGCTTGGTGTTCAGTTCGGTGCTACCCGTTTGGTGAGGGACTTCCATAATTTGACCGATGGGCAGGGGATTACCGAGCTCGTTGAACTGGGGGGGCGCAGCTTTGACGTTACCGTAAAGGCGGTGGTGGGCCGTGAGCTCAAAGCCGAAGTGCATCAGGACGTCAAGCTGGATTCCTGGACTAACGCGAATTACTTGGTGACCTCCAGCCTGAAGCAGGGTGCCGGCCGGTCGCTGACGGTTGGTGCTACCGGGTTGGCCCAGATTCAGCCAGAAGTTACGAAGATGAGGGCTGGTGGCGGGGTCAGCCTGCAGGCAGCGTGGACTCGTACTCATGGCTCGGTTGCTACTTTGGGTGGCGACCGAAAAGACCTTTTGGCTTTTAGCGGTGAGAAAGTCCGGGTCGCTGAGCACTCAGTGGAGTTCGACGTTTCCGTCTCTGAGGCCCGTCCTGGGGGCTTCTTCCGTGAGGCGGAGCGAAGCGTGCGCGGGTTCCTTGGTCTGGATCGTTCGGCATCCGGCACCGTCACTGCCGCAATAAATAGCTCTGGTGTTGTGCAATTCGTTACCCCGAATTTTACTACGGGTTGGGCGGGGCCGGAGGGGGCGTCGGCGCCAACTACATCAGATAGCGTGATCGACGCAATTGCCAAAAAGGATGATCTATTCGATCCCGGTCCCGCGGCGGTCAATGTGCTTCGGCTGCGTGGGCTAGAAGCGATTAATGACGCAATCGAGAGAGTCGTTCAGGACCTTCCTGGTGAATGGTCGGGTCTCCGCCTCAAATCCCGAGAGCTGGTCAGTCATTTCGACGCTATTACCAATGGTGGGTGGAGGTTCGGTAGTCCGTCCGTCAAGCACACATTTTTTGTCGAGGATCTGGATGTGATCATTGAGGCCCAGATGTATAAGCCTCAGCGTGTCGACGTGGCGGATGGGTTGAGCCTGGAGCGGCGTAACGCTGAGAAGCTGGGCTTGGAAAGATCAACAGCTAGCGGAACTCGATTTGGTGTAAACGTGGAGCTGGGTGTCCCGCTTCTTTCTGGCAAGGTCGGTTGGACGCGGGAGACCGCGGCCAGCCGTACGGACAAGTTCGGCGTCAAACGGACGACCGGTGTCACCTATGAGAGTGACTACGCCTACTATCGCGGCGATGTGGTGTATACCGTTTCGGCCTATCGACGAAAAGTCGAAGGCGACTTCTCGAAGTATTTTCACCATGAGGAGAACCGGGATCGATCGAACTGGGCGACGGTCAAGGTGGCGGTTCCCGGTGGAGTTGAGTTCGTTGCTGCCAAACAGGTAGCGGAACGAGACGGACTCGACATGGGGGAAGGCGCGGGTGTTGATTCACCCATGTCAGAGGGCGTGGTGCCAGCGCTTCCCCAGTACGTGAAAGATGGGTTTCTGGGATCCGCAGTAGTGGAAAGTGTGAAAGGTATCGATGGTGCCGATGGCTTGTTGCCGAAGCTGACGGCGAGTATGCGAGAGAGCTATCCGGCCCTGCTGCCGAGGTTCCCAAGCGATTCGAATGCGGATTTGGAGCGGGCGGCGCAGCGTTACGTGGAAAAAGCTTTCAAGCTTGACGAACTGCTATCCCCGGTAATCTCTCCAGGTCTCCTGCCGAAGATTTTGAATGGCGGAGTCAGTCACTTTTTCGGGCGCTCTCTCGGCCCGCACAAAATGGAGACGATCGAGGTCCGGGTTCGTGGAGAGCTCCAGAGTGGGAGCGCTAGCTATCTGTCTTCTGTCAGCGATGCCAAGCTGCGCCTCGTCAATGAGGGAGACGTGAAGGCCTCGGACGGTGTGGCAAAGGCCAGCGGGATGGCAGGGTCCTTGGGGGCCGGTTACGTCTACCGTGATGGTGGTGGCGATTTGACTGAGACGGACAACAGTACCGGCGGTGGTGGACCTACCTTCAGCTACGGTTCCGGCAGTACCCATAGTGCCGCAACGGTTGAGTCTTCCAACTTCAAAATCAAGGACACCGCGAAGGCGACGGGAGTGGATCGGTTTAACATTCCCGTGAAATTCACCGTCGAAACCAGGCGGCATGTTCAGTACAGTCTGATCATCGATCAGATAGGTTGGCGTGCTGGCACTGATACAGACTCTGGGGACCGGCTGGCTTCCGAATTTGAAGTTGAGGGCAGCGTTGTCCTTGCCTTGCCAAGCGAAGGGACGGTGCCGGCTGAAGGCGCCACCGCGAGCCCGTCTGGACGGGCCATCGACATGGCAGCCTTACGTGACATGGTTCAAGCGGCTCCGGGCATGATTACCGTCGAGGCGATGCCCGATCCCAACGGCGGGCTAGCCAGAGAATTCAGGACTCTGCTGGGTGAAACCATCAACCCGCTCGGGTCTAGTCGCAGCCTCGCTGACCGTATTGTCGGTCCCGTCACCCATGGCCGGAAGGTCCTCAGTGAATTTCTCAGCGAAGGCATGCGTGCATCACACTTCCACTCCCTCCTGACAGAGGGCCGCGACTTTAAAACTGAACTAGTCCATAACGAGAACCTCACCACCAAGAAGTTTCCCATACGATTGCATATTAGTAACCTGGAAAACATTGTTCACATCGGAACGGTTGACCGAAAGGGTGAACTGGAAGTTCGAAACGACGTTGTCGAAAGTGTCAGCGACGGGCGGGGCCAAGCGCGAACTATTACTCCCGGTCTGACTGGACAGGTTATGACTGACGACGTCCGAGCCATCCTTGCTCCCTCTGTCGGCGCCACCGGGAAGGCTGCAGTAGCCGCCGGAGGCTCCAGCGGAATCGAGTACTCGACCATTACGAAACGTGACAGCATATCCCACCGCTATCGCGTAAACGTTGAATACACGCTCGAAGCGGAACAGGGCCGAAGCAACATGTTCATCGAAAGAGTCGGCCCAAAGGTAACCAGCACACTCACCGTCGACAACGGCCTCTACTTCCTCATCGCCGACGCCGACGCCATAAAACTGAACCTGCCCATGCCCCCCACCCAAATCGACACCCCGGACATGAACACCCTGCCCAGCACCAACAACTCCCCGTCGAATAGCAACCAACCAGCTACGCCTTCGTTGCCTGGGGCTACGTCGGCTGCGGCCCAACCTGATCTGGAGAAGGCTGACGGGGCCTCCGAGCAGGGCAGTGTCTCCGGTGATGATGCTGTGCCAGATGTGCGGGATCGGGTAGCTGGGCATCGGGGTGAAGCCAACATCGCCCTGGCCGGGCTGACTGAGGCGGACGTTGTCCGGGGCATGGCTGACCCTGAGGAGGCCGGGCATGGCGCGGTTCACCGGGCCAAGTCGGCGGTGAAGGATGCAGCTGTTGATGTGGACGCCTCCGCTGGTGCTGCCGCAGAGGCCTCCACGTCTGGGTCTGAGGCCTCCACGTCTACGCCCGAGGCCTCCGCTGGTGCTGCCGCAGAGGCCTCCACGTCTGGGTCTGAGGCCTCCACGTCTACGCCCGAGGCCTCCGCTGGTGCTGCCGCAGAGGCCTCCACGTCTGGGTCTGAGGCCTCCACGTCTGGGTCTGAGGCCTCCACGTCTACGCCCGAGGCCTCCGCTGGTGCTGCCGCAGAGGCCTCCACGTCTGGGTCTGAGGCCTCCACGTCTACGCCCGAGGCCTCCGCTGGCGCTGCCGCAGAGGCCTCCACGTCTGGGTCTGAGGCCTCCACCTCTGTGCCTGAGGCCCCCACGTCTGGGTCTGAGGCCCCCACGTCTACGCCCGAGGCCTCCGCTGGTGCTGCCGCAGAGGCCTCCACGTCTGGGTCTGAGGCCTCCACGTCTGGGTCTGAGGCCTCCACGTCTACGCCCGAGGCGACGACATCCGAAGAGCTGGGCCATGAGAGTGTCTTCAGCCAATCCACAGCACCTACCCAGAATCTCGCCGGGCTTTCCCCTCCCTCGCTCGGCTCCACGAGAAGCGAGGGTGCCGCGCGGCAGAAGCGTGAGGCCGCAGCGCCGGCTGCACCTCGACGCCGCAGCTGGTCTGGCGGTTCGGCGCGTGAAGGCTGACGTCCAGACGTCGCGCAGCGCCGCGTCCTGGATGGTGGCTCCACGTCGTGTGACTCGACCGTCCTCGAGGCTGACAGAGCAGTGCGTGCGTAGTAGAGCGGCAGCTTGGAACCACCGGTCCGGCGGGCCTCCCGGGACCTTTGCCAGGAATGCGATAGTACCGTTGCCGTTTGGGAGGATTTCTCGGTGAATGCTGAGCAGCGGGCACACGAGCTCATGCTGTGGTTCGCGGGCTGGTTGCCGGACGACGTCGTGGCGCAGTGCCGGTCGTGGCTGGCCGAGGGCCGGGACGAACTGGCGGTGGCAGTGGCCCTGCGTACGTACCGTGGGCTTGGCCTGCCGATGTCGCACGAGCACGCCGCGGCACTCAACGCGCTCCACGAGACCGCCGCAGACGACTACCTCCACGTCGACGGTGAGTCAGAACCGCCGTACCGATTTGTTCGGGCGTCCGCTGAGACCGACACGGTCGCGACAAAAGCCGCCCGCCGCCTTCCCGGGTTCCGTGCGCTGTGGGCGGTGTGGCGGCTACCCGCGTCGGCTTCGCTGTGGGCGTCGGCCCGTCGGGTCTACCTGATGGAGGTTGGCGACGTCGTTCAGGCGCCCGAAATAGCGGCCCGGATGCAGCGCGTCCTTCTCGACGCTGGCGAGATCAGCGCCCAGGTTGAGGTGTTCGGTCCGGATACCGATCTGCCGCCGTATCAGACGACCGCTCTGCTCGAGGCTGTCGAGATCGCCGCGTTGCACCCCGCGCCGCCACCGAGGCTCGCGCAGGTCTTTGACTTCCCGCAGGCCGCCGTCCCGTTCGCCGTAGACCATCCCCGAATTGACGCTGTCGAGGAACGTCAGAGCATTCTCGACTACCTGGACACCGGGCATCTCCTGCTCGCCATCGGCTCAGCAGAGCCCGACGTGGTCGAGTCGCAGCGCGGCGAGGTGGTCCCACTTGGCCTGCGTACCGACGGTAGCTGGATCTGGTCCGACGCCTCCGCCTACTACCTGCGGGAGCACCATCTTGCGCCGGACAGCGCGTTGCTTGAGCACATTGGGCGGGAGTCTGGCCGGTCGATTGAGTTGAGCCGGGCTGCCTGGCATCGGGCGATGACAATGCTCCGGGAGCCCGATCGGACGCGCGGTTCGCAGGACGACAGGGGTCCGCGCAACGACAGTGGTTCGCGCAACGACAGAGATTCGTCGCTCAGACCTTACCGGCGCGATGACGCTGACCTGGCCGATCGGGGGACGGGAGCGCAGTGAGTCGCGCCTTTGATCGACCTGGGACTGTGTGGCGTCCACTTCCCACGGCCGCCCTCGCGCTCGTTCTCGCCCTCTGGCCTGCCAGAGTCGCGGCGGCGGAGCCCCTCGGAGAGGGCCTGCCGCCGCTCGCGCAGCAGTCCGGCGGATGTGTGCCGGCTTCCACCGCCCGTATCCCGGATGTCCCATGGGCCCAGCACCGTTTGTCGCCGGCGCGGGTCTGGCCGCTGACCCGCGGGGAAGGCCAAGTCGTCGCTGTGATCGATTCCGGTGTGGAGGCTGTGCCCCAACTCGCTGGCGGGCGACTCGATCAGGTGGAGGTCGTCCGCGGCCCGAGCGGCGTGGATGACTGTCCCGGCCACGGCACCTTCGTCGCTGGCCTGATCGCGGCCCGTCCAGTCAGCGGTACCGGCTTCAGTGGCGTTGCCCCAGCCAGCACGATCCTGCCCGTCCGGCAGACTGGCGACGGGCTCGACGGCACCGCTGCCACCTTGGCTGAGGCCATTCGGGCCGCCACGGACCGTGGGGCTGACATCATCAACATTTCCACGGCGTCGCTCTTTCCCGATGAGACGTTGCGCCGCGCGGTCGAGTACGCCAGCAGCAAGGATGTGCTCATTGTGGCCGCGGTGGCCAACGAACGGGGAAGCGGCAACACCCGCCCGTATCCGGCCGCGTACCCAGAGGTGCTCGCGGTCGGGGCGATCGGCCCTGATGGTGCCCCGGCTGACTTCTCCGGTTCCGGAGACTTCGTCGATCTGGCGGCTCCGGGCAGCAGCATCGTCAGTATCGGCCCACGTGGCGGCGGCCACCTAACCGCGACCGGCACCAGCTACGCCGCGCCGCTGGTCGCCGGCACCGCCGCACTCGTGCGGGCCTACCACCCTCAGTTGACGGCGGAACAGGTGCGGCGTCGGCTGCAGTTGACGGCGGACAGACCAAGCGGTTCGGTGCCGGACCCGCGACTCGGCTGGGGCGTGGTGAACCCGTACGCGGCGGTGGCGTCCATCTTGCCGGAAGCCACTGGTGGCCCGCCCACCGCGTCGCCGGTTGTGGTGTCGGCACCAACCCGCCCGGATGACGGTATGCCGGGACGTATCGTAGCGCTTCTTATCGCGGCTGCTGCGAGCACGCTGGTCGTCGTCATGCTGGTGGCCCGGGCGGTTGTGCCCCGGGGACGGCGCAGGCGCTGGCAACCAGCGGGATCAGCGGATCGATGGCAGTCATCGAGTGGCCCCGCAGCCAGGGGGAGGGGATCGCGTGCTTTCCGGGACTGAGGAGATGCGGTGAGTGTGGTGATCAGCCGGCCGTCACGGGGTGGGGGGCCTCCCTTGCCCAGCGGCGAGGTCGAACTTCAGGAACCCCCGACGTTACCCGAGCCAGCGGGGGCGGACATGTCCTCGGCGCTAATCTATCTCCCGATGGGCCTCGGGTCGGGTGCGACCGTGTTGATGTTCGCCGGCGCCGGCGGCGGGTCCATGGGCTATGGGGCTTCTGGGCTGATGGGAGTCTCCACCATCGGCATGATGTTGATGATGCTGGGGCGCGGGGCGCATCAGCGTAAGAAGGAGTTGCGTAGCGACCGTCGGGACTATCTGCGTTATCTGACGCAGGTACGCCGACAGGTGCGGCGCGCGGCCCACCAGCAGCGCGCGGCGGTCGAATGGAATCATCCACAGCCGTCGCAACTGTGGTCGGTGGCGATGGGCCCGCGGTTGTGGGAGCGGCGGGCAGGTCATGATGACTTCGCCGAGGTTCGCATCGGCGTGGGTGTGCAGCGGTCCGCCCTGCGGCTGGTGCCCCCACAGACCCCACCGGTAGAGGATCTGGAGCCGCTCTGCGCCAGCGCCCTGCGGCGATTCATGCGGGCTTACCAGACCGTCACCGATGTGCCGACGGTGGTGCACCTGCCCGGCTTCGCCGCGGTGGAGGTTGTTGGCGAGGAAGCTGGCGTGGTCGGACTCAGCCGAGCGATGCTGGCGCAGCTGACGGCGCTGCACGCGCCAGAGGAACTGCGGATCGCGATCCTCGCGGATTCGTCGAGAATGGCCGATTGGACCTGGGCGAAGTGGCTGCCGCACACCGGCAATCCCTGGCGCCGCGACGCCGCTGGGGCGGTGCGGTTGTTCGCCGAGGACTATCCCGGTCTCGTCGATGTGCTCGGTGAACGGTTGTTGGCACGGCCGAGTTTCACCGCCGGGGTGTCCGCCAGCCCCAACGAGCCGTTTCTGGTCATCGTCTGCGATGGGGTGCCCCTGCCGGACGACTCACCCCTGGTCATGGGTGGCCTGCGCAATGCGGTGTTGCTCGACGTTGACGGGGCCAACGCGCTCGACGGCTCACAGCTCCTCCGGCTGTCGGTGCAGACGGAGCAGGTCACCGTCCAACAGGCGGGTCAACCCGACCAGGTGTGTCGAGTCGACAGTCTCAGCGGCATCCGGGCTGAGGCGCTGTCCCGGCTGCTCGCGCCGTATCGCACCGGCGGGGTTGCGGTGGACGCGTCGGAACCCCTGGCTGCCGAATTTGATCTTGCTGGGCTGCTCGGGATTGGTGATCTCAGCGGCTACGACGTGCACGCGCTGTGGCGATCGCCGGCCTGGTCTGACCTGCGGGTACCGATCGGCATCGGGCCGGAGGGCGACATTGTCTCCCTCGACCTTCGCGAATCAGCACAGGGCGGTAATGGACCGCATGGGGTGTTGATCGGTGCCACCGGCTCGGGCAAGAGCGAGTTGTTGCGGACCCTTGTCGTGGCGTTGGCGGTGACCCACTCCTCGGAGACACTCAACTTCGTTCTGACCGACTTCAAAGGCGGTGCCACCTTCCTGGGGATGGAGAAGCTGCCGCATACCTCGGCGATGATCACCAACTTGGCCGACGAGTTGGTGCTCGTTGACCGGATGCAGGACGCGCTGCAGGGCGAGATGATCCGCCGGCAGAAGCTGCTGCGGCAGGCAGGGGTGAGCTCCCGTCGGGAGTATGAGGCGGCTCGGGCCGGGGGCGCGCCCTTGGAGTCGATGCCGACGCTGCTCATCGTGGTCGACGAGTTCAGTGAGCTGCTCAGCAGCAAGCCCGATTTCATGGAGTTGTTTGTCACCATAGGACGGTTGGGGCGAAGCCTGGGGGTGCATCTCCTGCTCGCCTCGCAGCGTCTGGGCGAGGGCCGCATTCATCAACTGGAGTCCCACCTGTCCTACCGGATCGCGTTACGGACATTCTCCGCTTCGGAGAGCCGCAGTGTGATTGGTTCCGGCGCCGCCCATGAGCTGCCGTCCAGCCCAGGGCATGGCTACATCAAGCTGGGGACGAGCGATCTTGGCCGGTTCAAGGCCGGCTATGTCTCCGGGCCGTGTGTGACCGCCGCGGCTCCCACCGCCCCGGCGGAGGCGCGCCGGGAGATCGCCACATTCGACATTGTGCCGTTCACCTCGGCGGATCGTGGAGCCCCAGCGGTGACACCGCCTCCTGTCGACGTGCCGGCTTCGTCGGCGCCCAGCCTCATGGCGGTCCTGATCGAACGGCTGCGTGACCAGGGCCCCCAGGCTCGTGAGGTGTGGCTTCCGCCCCTCAGCGAGTCACCGACGCTCAGTCAGATTCTGCCGGGCATCGGTGGCGAGGCGGGGCGCGGCATGACTGCCCGAGGTTGGCCGGCGTTGGGCCGACTGCGGGTGCCGGTCGGCGTTGTGGACCGCCCCTTCGACCAGATGCGCGACCTGCTCGTCGCCGATCTCAGCAGTGCCGCGGGGCACGTCGGCATCGTCGGTGCACCACACAGTGGGAAGAGTAGTCTGGCCCGCACGCTACTGATCGCGTTAGCGCTTACGCACACCCCGGTCGAGGTCCAGTTCTACTGTCTGGACTTCGGCGGTGGGACGCTGGCTGGTCTCGCCGAGCTTCCCCATGTTGGCTCGAACGCCAACCGTCTCGACCCAGACCGGGTTCGACGCACCGTCGCCGAGCTCGAAACCCTTCTGGAACGACGTGAGCAGGCCTTCGCCGACCACGGAATCGAGTCGATGTCCGACTGGCGGAAAGCCCGGCAGGACGGCTCGGTCGACGACCCCTACGGGGACGTCTTTCTCGTGGTCGATGGTGTGGCGACGGTGCGGCAGGACTTCGAGGATCTGGAACCGAAGCTGTCGGAGCTGGCCTCCCGTGGCCTGTCCTACGGCATCCACCTGGTCCTCACCGCTGTTCGATGGTCGGAGGTCCGCCCCCGTCTGCGGGACCTGATCGGTACGCGGTTCGAGCTGCGCCTGGGCGACCCTCACGAGTCTGAGCTGCGGTCGCGGGATGCCGCCACGGTTCCCGCCCAGCCCGGTCGGGGCCTTACCGTTGACGCCCTGCACTTCCTGGCGGCCGTGCCGCGCGCCGATGCCGCAGCGCTGGTCGTCGACGCCGCGACCGCCCTGAAATGTCTGGTCGAGGACATCGCTGACGCCTGGCCGGGGCCACCGGCGCCACCGGTGCGGCTGCTGCCTGACCTGTTGCCGGCCGCCACGCTGCCGCCGCCGGAGGGTAACCTTCGCCTGGCGCTCGGCTGGGACGAAGAGCGGCTCGAACCCGTGTGGCACGACTTCGCCAAGAGCCCGCACCTCCTCATTTTCGGCGACACCGAGACGGGAAAGACGAACCTGGTGCGGCTCATCGCCGAGGCGGTGCTGCGGCGCTATCAGCGTAGTGAAGCCCGCATGGTGTTGGTCGACCCGCGAGTGACGCTGTATCAGTGCGTTCCAGCGGAGTACCGGGTCGGCTACGCGGCCGACATCGATGCGGTGACAAAGCTGGTCAACGACACGGTGATCACGATGCGTAGCCGGCTGCCCGGACCGGAGGTCACACCAGAACAACTGCGTCGCCAGGACTGGTGGAGCGGACCCCGAATATTCTTCCTCGTGGATGACTACGACCTGGTCTCCGGTGGCATGTCGGGCCCGTTGGAGCCCCTCGTCGAGCTGCTGGCCAAAGGCGCCGACATCGGCCTGCATCTGGTGGTTGCCCGCAGTAGCTCGGGCGGGTCGCGGGCGATGATGGACCGAGCGCTGCGCCGTATCTGGGAGCTGGCCTGCCCCGGTCTGCTGTTCTCCTGCCCCCGGGAAGAGGGCAAGTTCCTCGGCGAGGCGATACCTCGCCGGCTTCCGCCAGGCCGTGCCCAGCTAGTGACGCGACGCGGCACCCAGCTGCTGCAGACTGCGCACACGCCTTCGACAGAGTTGGAGACAACCCCATGACGGGTACCGACGACGGCGCGGTGGCCGTGGCACAGCAGCCGGCTGCGACCGGGGCCGACCTCTGCCGGCTCACCATCGACACCGGGTCGGGCCGCGTCGACCTCGCGGTTCCGGTCGACACACCGATGGTTGAGGTGCTCCTGTTGATGGTCCGCCAGCTCGATCCGGGGCTGACCGTAACGGGCGGTGGCACCTATGCGTTGCAACGTCTCGGCGCGGAGCCGATCGACGAGGAGCTAACCCCCGCGATGCTGGGGCTACGCGACGGCGACGTGCTCTATCTACGGCCCAGCGACGCCCCGCTTCCCCCCATCGACCTGGACGACATCGTGGACGGGGTCGGGGCGGCGATCCGTGATCACTCGGTCTCCTGGCAACCGGGGTACACTCGCCGGCTCCTGCTGGGACTGACCGCGATGGTGCTGGCCGGGATGTTCATCGCCGTGCTGCTGCCTGGACCGGTCGGATGGCGTGTGGGTGCCGCCGGGCTTATCGGGCTGCTTCTCGTTGTCGCGAGTGGCATCAGCTCCCGGGCGCTCGGCGACGCGGGTATCGGCATGTTGCTCGGGGTGGCGGCGGTGCCGTTCGCCGGGCTGACCGGTGCGTTGGTGCCTTCCGCCTTCGGTGCCGCCGAGTGGAGCGCGCCCCACCTGCTGGCAGGTGGGGCGGTGGCCACCGTTGCCGCGGCCCTGATGTCACTTGTTGTGGCCGTGGCGCGGCCGTTGTTCGTCGGGGTGGCGGTCGCCGCCGGATTCGCGGCCCTCGGGGGCGTCCTCATCGTCGCGCTGGAGACGACCGGGGTCGGGGCAGCGGCGGCCGTAGCTGTCCTCGCCTTCTTCGCCAGCGTGGTCAGTCCCACCATCGCCGTCCGCGTCGCCCGCCTACGCACACCGCAGATCCCCGCCACCGCGGCGGACCTGCAACATGACATCGACCCGATCTCCGAGGAACTGGTTCGCGCTCGTACCGCGATCGCGGACCGCTACCTGTCGGCGCTGTTCGGCTCCTTCGGCGTCGTCGCCACGGTGGCCCTGGCGGTCCTCGCCACCGGTGTTGGCTGGGCCTCGGCCTCGTTCGTCGTGGTGCTCAGCCTGGCGCTGCTGCTGCGCGCGCGGGCGCTGGTGAACACGTGGCAACGGCTCGCCACCGTCCTGCCCGGCGCGGTGGGTCTGCTCCTGTTCGCGCTCGCGCTGGCCTCCGGTGCGGGCATCGCCGATCGGTTGAACATTCTCGTCGCCGGGATTGCCTGTCTCAGCGTCCTCGTCGCTGTGCTGCATCGCCTACCCGAACAGCGGTGGTCGCCGTGGTGGGGGCGGTTGGCGGATCTGCTGGAGACGCTGATCGCGATCGCGGTCGCGCCGTTGGCGCTCGCCGTGCTGGGTGTCTACGCCCGAGTACGCGGTATGGCTGGTTGATCGCCGATGTCGGACAACCGCGATCGACTTCACGCCCACCAGTTCGTGTCGGGGCGACTGGTTACCGCACTGGTGACCGGCGACCCGGATGCGCAGGAGCAGCCGATGCGGCGGAGCCGGATGGGGGGACTGATCGGCCTCGTCCTCGCGCTCCTGGTGACCGCCGGGTTCGGCGTTTACGGCCTGATCGCCGGTGGTGGCAGCGACAGCTGGCAGGAACCCGGCTCGATTGTCGTCGAACGAGAGACCGGTACCCGCTACCTCTATCTCGACGGCGAGTTGCGACCGGCTCTCAACTACAGCTCGGCGCTGCTGGCGGTCGCCGGCGGGGACGGGTCGGTGCAACTGGTGTCGCGGTCGTCGTTGGACAAGGTCCCCCGGGGAAGACCGATCGGCATTCCTGGGGCCCCGGACGCGATGCCGGGTGAGGGTGCACTGAGTAGCGGCCCATGGCTGGCGTGCGGTGCCCAGGTGGGCGAGTCGGGGGAAGCGGGCCTCGTGGTGAGTCTCGACGGAGGCTGGCCAACCGAGCAGGTGCCTGAGGAGCATGCCGTACTGGTTAGTGGCGGGGGAGAGACCTTTCTGGCGTGGCAAGATCGTCGCCTGCAGATTCGCGATCCGGCCGTGTTGGTGGCGTTGGGCTATCGCAGTGTGCCACCGATGCCGGTGTCCGCCGCGTGGCTTAACGCGTTGACCGCCGGGCCTGACCTCGTCGCGCCGGAGGTGACTGGGCAGGGCAAGGCCGGGGTGCCGCTCGGCGGTGAAGCCACCCGGGTGGGAGAGCTGTTCACGGTGGGAACGCCCGGCGGTGCTACCGAGCAGTACCTGATGCGCGCTGACGGGCTGGCCCCGGTCACCGACACCCAGCTCGCGCTCCTGCTGGTCGACCAACGGATTGCCGAGCTCAACCCCGACGGCCCACGGCCGACCACCGTGGCCGCCGTGGCGTTGGCCCCCGAGGCGACGGTGGCATCGTCAGCGGAACTCCCGCGTACGCCTCCGCGCCCGGTACAGGGGTTGGACGGGACGCGGGAACTCTGTGTCGAGCTGTCCTTCGACCAGGAGCGGGGAACGGAAGGCCGGTTGGTGACCGTTTCGGCTGATCGAGTCGCTGCGGCGCGACCCACCGCCCGTGACCCGCAGGATGGTCGGATGGCCGACCGGGTGCAGGTGCCACCGGGCGGCGGGGCGCTGGTGATGGGGCAGTCGGCCCCCGGCGTGGAAACCGGAACGGTCTATCTGATCACTGACCTCGGGGTGAAGTATCCCCTCGGGGGGGATGAGGTGATCTCCGCGCTGGGCTTCGGGCAGGCCGCTCGTCTGCCGGTGCCGACCACGGTGTTGGCGATGTTCCCCACCGGGCCGGCCCTGAATTCGCAGGCGGCTCGTACGGAGGAGACGACGCCCTGACGGCGGACGGCGGCGTCCGGTCTAGCGGACCACCGCCGTCGCCTTCGCCGTCGCGGGTCGGTAGCAGGCCAGGTCCTTGTCGTTTTCGGTCACCACCCATGGATGAGCGGGGAAGGTGTGCACAGTGAATGATTCACCAGGTGCGACATCCGCATAGCGGTGACGTTCCCCGCTGTGGTTGATCCAGTACACCTGGATCGTCTCCTGTCGTTCGTTGCGGAATACGACGGTCGTCCAGGCGCCGCCGTCCACTGACTTCTGGCAGGCCGCGTCGGACGGGGGAAGGGCCGGTAGCCCACTCGGTGTCGGCGATGCCGATGCCGATGCCGATGCCGTGGAGGTCCGCGGCGGACTCGTGGGCGGTGCCGGGCGGGCGCCCACAGCCATCTTGATGGGTGTCGGCGTCGGGGACGGAGACTGGGTCGGGGTCGGGGACGGGGGCAGCGACTGCGTAGCTGACGGGGCGAGCGGCCTGGCCTCATTGCTGGGGAACGCGTCGGTGGCGATGGCCGGCGACGATTCCTTTGGTGGGTGGTGGAGCGCGTTGACGGCAAACGCGGTCAGGATGATCCCCAAGGAGCCCACCGCGACGATGTGGTGACGCCGCAGTTGCGGCGGGGCCGAACGGCGAACATCCGCAAGCCATCTGACGGGGCGTAGGGCCCGGCGACCGGGACTGTCCGACCCCGACGGTCTGTTCGAGCAGGCGGCGTTGTCTGGTGGGGGTGTGCCATCCGAGCACGCTGCCCTGATCGGTGGGGAGGCGACTGCTGGTGGCTCTGCCTTGCCTGGCCGGGGTGGGCTGTCTCGTGGGCTGGCTGAACGGGGTGGGCCGTCCAGTTGGTTCAGTAGGTTGTCGATCTCCGCGTCGGAGCGCCACGTCGCGCTCGGCTTTCCGGCGGCGTGTGGTGGTGCCTCGTCGCGTTGCTCGCGGCGGCTGGTGCCCGGTGGTGGGCTGACCGAAGGCTTGTCCGCAGGGCTGTCGCCGGATCTGGATGTCTCGGTCATGGCTCCGATTCCGGATATTGGGGTGATCGTCGGTAGCGACGCGAGATCGATTGTGGGTTGAACGTGAGGATCGGTCAATTGATTGTCGGCGGCCAGCGAAAGATCCCCAAAGGCTGCCATTCACCGCCCCGCTGGTGGCCAGGGTTCTCCCCACGGACGGTCAGATACCTCTCCGCTGATCATGACGAGACGCTGTACCTGAACCGCGAGCCATCGGCACTCGCCTCCCTGGATGTGTTCCGGGAGACCCTCGACACGTACTCGAACAGACAGCCGGGACTCTGCCCGAACTGTGGGGTGGTGGCTCGACTCCGATGCTTCCGGGTGCCCCGGATAGGCTGTCGTGGTCATGACTACCGCAGCGGCGAGCAGCCCGCGCACCTACCAGGTGCGCACCTACGGCTGCCAGATGAACGTGCACGACTCCGAGCGCATCGCCGGGCTTCTTGAGCAGGCCGGCTACCTGCGGGCCGGGGCCGCCGACGACACCCCGGACGTGGTCGTCTTCAACACCTGCGCCGTGCGGGAGAACGCCGACAACCGGCTCTACGGCAATCTCGGCCAGCTGCGTCCCCGCAAGGACCAGCACCCGGAGATGCAGATCGCCGTGGGTGGCTGCCTGGCCCAGAAGGACCGCAGCGAGATCGTCCGTCGGGCACCCTGGGTCGACGTCGTCTTCGGCACGCACAACATCGGGTCGTTGCCGGTGCTGTTGGAGCGGGCCCGGCACAACGCCGCCGCCGAGGTGGAGATCCTGGAGTCCCTCGAGGTCTTCCCGAGCACCCTGCCGACGCGTCGGGAGTCAACCTACGCCGGTTGGGTGTCGATCTCGGTCGGCTGTAACAACACCTGCACGTTCTGCATCGTGCCGGCGCTGCGCGGAAAGGAGAAGGACCGCCGCCCCGGCGAGATCCTCTCCGAGGTGCGATCCCTGGTCGACGAGGGTGTGCTGGAGGTGACCCTGCTCGGGCAGAACGTCAACTCCTACGGCATCGAGTTCGGTGACCGGTACGCCTTCGGCAAGCTGCTGCGCGCCTGTGGCGACATCGACGGTCTGGAGCGGGTGCGGTTCACCAGCCCACACCCGAAGGACTTTACCGACGACGTGATCGCCGCGATGGCCGAGACACCGAACGTCTGCCCCTCGCTGCACATGCCGCTGCAGTCCGGCTCCGACGACATGCTGCGGGCCATGCGACGCTCGTACCGGTCGGAGCGGTACCTGGGCATCATCGAGAAGGTGCGGGCGGCGATGCCGGACGCGGCGATCACCACGGACATCATCGTGGGCTTCCCCGGCGAGACCGAGGCGGACTTCGAACGCACCCTCGACGTGGTCCGCGCGGCGCGGTTCTCCTCAGCGTTCACCTTCCAGTACTCCAAGCGTCCCGGCACCCCCGCCGCGACGATGGCTGATCAGCTGCCAAAAGCGGTGGTGCAGGAGCGCTACGAGCGGCTGATCGACTGCGTCGAAGAGATCACCTGGGCGGAGAACCGGCGGCTGCTGGGGAAGACCGTCGAGGTGCTGGTGGCCGTCGGTGAGGGGCGTAAGGACGAGCGCACCGGCCGGCTGTCCGGGCGGGCCCGCGACGGCCGGCTGGTGCACTTCGACGCCGGCAGCCTCGCCGGGCAGGTCCGCCCCGGGGACATCGTGCAGACCGTCGTCACCTACGCCGCCCCTCACCACCTCAACGCCGACGGTGAGCCGCTCGCGCACCGGCGTACCCGGGCCGGCGACGCGGCCGAGGCGGGGCAGCGACCTCGTACGGCTGGGGTGTCGCTCGGGTTGCCCACGGTCGGCGCTCCGCCGCCGATGCCCCCCGCGGCCTCGTCCGCCTGCTCCTGCTGACACCGGGGCTGATGCTGCACGGCTACCCGTGCAGCATCCCCTCGGCCTGTGGCCGGAGTGCACCGGGCCCCCGGGTTCACGAGGAACCGGGGGCCCGGGGCGGCCTAACGGATCAGCTGGACTGCTCGGCCAGACTGAGGAACTGACGCTTGGAGCTGAGGGCCTGCTCGGCGTCGCGGACCCGCCGGGCGTCCCCGGCGGCCTTGGCCCGGGCCAGCCGCTCCTCGGCCTCGGCGACCTGTGCCCGCATCTGCGCGAGCAGGGGGTTGTCCTGCGGAGAGGTGCGCCGCCACGCGGAGTCCATCACCTCGCGAACCTTGTCGTCGACCGCGCGCAGTCGACGCTCCAGGCCCCCTGCCGCCTCCCGGGGCACCCGACCGGCCTCGTGCCACTGCGCCTGGATGCCCCGGAGCTTCGCCTGGGCGCCCTTCGGATCGCCGTCGACATCCAGTGCTTCGGCCTCCGCCAGGAGCGCCTGCTTGCGTTCCAGGTTGGCGCGCTGCTCGTTGTCCCGAGCGGAGAAGACCTCGCTGCGTCGGGTGAAGAACGCGTCCTGCGCGGCCCGGAACTTCTCCCAGAGTCGCTGCTCGGCCTCCTTCGACGCCCGTGGCGCGACACGCCACTGGTTCATCAGCTCCTTGAGCTGGTTGGCGGTGTGGGCCCACTCGGTCGAGTCCTGGAGCTTCTCGGCCTCGACGACCAGCTCTTCCTTGATCGTCTGCGCCTGCTTACGCTGCGCGTCTAGCGAGGCGAAGTGGGCGCCACGGCGGCGGGTGAAGCCATCCCGGGCCGCCGCGAACCGTTTCCACAGTTCACCGTCGGTCTTCCGGTCCACCCCGCGGATCGACTTCCACTCCCCGAGGATTTCTTTGAGCCGGTCGCCGGCTGTCTTCCAGCCGGTCGACTCGGCGGCCAGCTTCTCGGCCTCCTCAACCAGCGCGGTCTTGCGGGCGAGGGCCTCGCTGCGGGCGGCGTCGCGGGCGGCCCGAGCCTCGGTGGCCTTCTCCTCCGCGAGGGTGGCGAGCCGATCCAACCGGGTGGCGAGGCCGTCGATGTCGCCGACGACGTGCGCCTCGGCCAGCGAGGCGCGTAGCCGGCGGATTGTGTTGAGCGAGTGGTTCGCATCAGCCGCACCCGAGTTGAGTCTGGCCTCGGCCAGCTCCACCTCAGTGATCAGATCGGCGAACCGGCGGGCGAAGTGCGCCAGCCCCTCCTCCGGTGCACCCGCCTGCCAGGAACCGACCACCCGCTCGCCTTCAGCGGTTTTCACGTAGACGGTGCCGTCCGCGTCCACCCGTCCGAAGGCAGTCCAGTCGCTCATGTGCCCATCCTCGTTCTCCCGGCCTCACGGGTCAGTCCCGCGAGTGCCGCCACGGCGCAGCCAACGTTCTCCACGGCATTGTCACAGGTGTGCCCCCGCCTCCGTCGAGCGCCTATCGCCGACCGTGACCATACGGTGTCCTAGCGCCCCGATGGGTCCGCATGGGGCGAGTGTCGGAACCTCCGTCTGGAGTACTCGTCGGTAGTCGGAATCCCGGGGTCGGGTCCCGGGAAGGCGCGCGGCGGCGCGTCCGGACCAGCCGCTACCGTGGCCCTCGTGCCCCTGGTCGCCGCTGCCGTCTGCCCGCATCCGCCGCTGCTTGTCCCCGAGGTGGCGGGCGCCGCATCCGCCGAGTTGGACGAGCTGCGTACCGCCTGTGACGGGGCCGTGGCCCGACTGCTCGCCGCCGAGCCGGACCGGATCGTGTTGATCGGATGTGGGCCGCAGACCATGACCTTCGGCACAGCGGAGCACGGCTCGTTCCGCCGGTACGGGGTCAACCGGCGGGTCCCGCTGTCGCCGATCGACGCCACGGACCGCACCGGTGAAGCTGCTGTCGGGCCGGCGCGCCTGCCGCTTAGCCTGACAATCGGGGCGTGGCTACTCGGTCGAGCTGGTACGGCGCTGCCCCGTTCCGCGGTGGCGGTCGCGCCCGACGAGCCCGCCGCCCGCTGCGCAACCCTCGGCGCGGGCCTGCCTGATGCGGACCTGTTCGATGCAGACCCGCTCAACGCGGACCTGCTCGGCTCAGTGACGGGGAACACTTCGGATGGCGACTCGTCCTGCCGGCTCGGACTGCTTGTCCTGGGTGATGGGTCGGCCTGCCGGGTTGAGTGGTCGCCCGGCTACGACGATCCGCGTGCCGAGCCGTATGACCAGGCCGTCGCGCGGGCACTGGCCGGCGCGGACACGGTTGCCCTCGGTGCTCTGGACGCGGAGCTGTCGGCGGGGCTGAAGGCCACCGGCCGTGCGCCCTGGCAGGTGCTGGCCGGCGCGGTCCGGGCGGCGGGGGTCCCCTGGCGTGGCGAGCTGGCCTACGCCGCCGCACCCTACGGAGTGACCTACCTCGTCGCCTCCTGGGCGCCGACGGGAGTGGCCCGGTGAGCGCCGTCGACGCGGCTGCGGGAGCGGCGGACGGTGCTCACCTGGCGGCGGGCACGGTGGTGGGCGTGGTCGGTCCAACCGCGGCCGGGAAGTCGGCGTTGAGTGTCGCCCTCGCCCATGCGCTCGACGGTGAGGTTGTCAACGCCGACTCGATGCAGCTCTACCGTGGCCTGGACATCGGCACCGCCAAGCTGACCACCGACGAACGTGCGGGGGTGCCGCACCACCTGCTGGACATCTGGCCGGTGACCGAACCGGCGAGCGTCGCCGAGTACCAGCGGCTCGCCCGCGCGGCGGTTGACGACATCCTGGCCCGGGGACGGGTGCCGCTGCTGGTCGGCGGTTCGGGACTCTACCTCCGCGCCGTGCTGGAACGCTTCGAGTTCCCCGGCACGGATCCGGTGCTCCGGCAGCGATTGGAGGCGGAGCTGGCGCAGGCCGGCCCGGCGGCCCTGCATGAGCGACTACGCGCGGTCGACCCGGACGCGGCGGCGAACATTCTGCCCGGTAACGGCCGGCGGATCGTCCGCGCGTTGGAGGTGGTCGAGCTGACCGGTGCGCCCTTCACCGCCGCGCTGCCCGACCCCAGCCCGTACTACCGGTCGGTGCAGGTCGGCGTTGACCTGGACACCGCTCGGCTCGACGAGCGGATCGCGCTGCGGGTGGACCGGATGTGGGCCGACGGCCTGGTGGCCGAGACCCGGTTGCTGGCCGACCAGGGGTTGGCCGAGGGGCGTACGGCCAGCCGTGCCCTCGGCTACCAGCAGGTCCTGCGATTCCTGGCGGGGGAGCTGACCGAGTCCGAGGCGTACCAGGAGACGATCCGCGCCACCCGCCGGTTTGTCCGTCGCCAGCGGTCCTGGTTCCGCCGGGATCCGAGGATCACCTGGCTCGACTCGGCTGGGTCCGGGCTGGTGGCAGAGGCGCTGCGAGTGGTCCGGCCCGCTGCGCGATGATGGGGTCGTGGAGTTCACCAAGGGGCATGGCACCGGCAACGACTTCGTGATTCTGCCCGATCCCGACGGCACGCTCGAGCTGACCCCGGACCTGGTCGCGGCCGTGTGTGACCGGCGGCAGGGGATCGGTGGGGACGGCGTGCTGCGGGTGGTCCGCGCCGCGCGGCACCCCGAGGGGGCGGCCCTCGCCGGTGCGGCCGAGTGGTTCATGGACTACTGGAACTCCGACGGCTCCGTGGCCGAGATGTGCGGCAACGGCGCCCGGGTCTTCGTTCGCTATCTGCTGGAAGCCGGGTTGGCCGTACCGTCGGGCGCGGCGTTCCCGGTGGCCACCCGGGCCGGCCTCGTGCGGGCGCGGGTCGAGGGGGAGGAACTGGCGGTCGAGATGCGGCGGCCTCGGTTGGCCGGCGCATCGATCGCGGTGCTCGACGGGCTGGCCCTGCCCGGCACGGCCGTCGATGTCGGCAACCCGCACCTGGTGTGCCCGGTGCCCGCGGGGCTGGAGCTGGCCGCTCTCGACCTGAACCGGGCTCCGGAGATCGACCCGGTGATCTTCCCCACCGGAGTCAATGTTGAGTTCATCACCCCCGGGGACCCGACGGGCGGCACCGATGGCTACGTTCGGATGCGGGTCTACGAGCGGGGTAGCGCGGAGACGCGCTCCTGCGGCACCGGCGCGTGTGCGGTGGCCGCGGTTGTCCTGCGGGACGCGGGCCGGGACACCGGTGTGGTCGCCGTGGACGTGCCCGGTGGTCGCCTGGTGGTGACCCAGACCGCTCAGGCCTGCTGGTTGGCGGGGCCCGCCGTGCTGGTGGCGACCGGCGAGGTCGCGGCCGAGGCCCTGGTGTGACCATCGGACAGGCCGGCTGGGTGAGGGGTAGATGTCACCTTCTCGCGTTGGACGACATCGGCGTCACGCGGTGGGGCGCAGCTCCGCGATCAGGTGCTCCACCCGGTCCCGGAGCTCGTCGCGGATCGGGCGGATCGCCTCGACGCCCGGGCCGGCGGGGTCGTCGAGACTCCAGTTTTCGTAGCTTTCGCCTGGAAAGTCGGGAAAGTCACTGTCGCGACCGATGGTGATGATGACGTCAGCGGACGCCGCGGTCGCGTAGCGCAGGAGCGCCGGGACCTGGCCGGTGATGTCGATGCCGACCTCCCACATGGCCACTGCGGCGGCGGGGTCGATCTGCCGCGCGGGGGCGGAGCCGGCGGAGCGCACCTCGACGGTGTCGCCGGCGAGATGACGTAGCCAACCGGCGGCCATCTGCGAGCCTGCGGCGTCGTGGACGCAGATGAACAACACAGTGGGCCTGTCGACCCCGAGGCGCTCCTCGTCGATCTGGTGTGAGCTGGGCGACGACCTGACCAGGGGGCGGCGGCGGTCCGCTCGACGCGTCGGTGGCCCCTGGTTTCCCGTCGCTGCCGGCTCGGCGGGGACGACGACCTGGTCGGCGGCGGCACCGGCGTCGGGGTAGAGGGCGGTGAGCAGGCCGACGCCGAGGGCGAGTCCAGCCAGCTGGGCCAGGATGAAACCGGGCACCGAGGTGGGGGCGATGCCGGCGAAGGTGTCGGAGAACGCTCGCCCGATGGTGACCGCGGGATTGGCGAAGGAGGTCGACGAGGTGAACCAGGACGCGGCCCCGATGTAGGCGCCGACGGCGGCCGGGGCGACCGACGCGCGCCCGGAACGGGCGAGGGCGAAGATCAGTAGGACCAGTCCGGAGGTGGCGACAACCTCTCCCACCCAGAGGTGCCAGGCGGCCCGCTCCTTGCCAGCGAAGTCGATCGCGGCGAGGTCGAACATCAGGTGCGCCAGCACCGCACCGGCGATCCCACCAAGGATCTGGGCCGCTCCGTAGGCGCCCAGGGAGCCGGCGGTCAGACCGGTGCCGGAACGCCGCCCGAGGAACCAGTCGGCGGCGGAGACGACCGGGTTGAAGTGAGCCCCGGAGACCGGTCCGAAGATCAGGATCAGCGTGCCGAGGGTGAAGGCGGTGGTGATCGAGTTCGCCAGTAGTTGAAGGCCGACATCGTCGGGGGCGAGGGTGGTGGCCATGATTCCCGAGCTGACCACGGCGGTGACCAGCAGGGCGGTTCCGGTGAACTCAGCCAGCAGGCGTCGCCGAAGTGTGCTGGTCATCGCTTGGTATCCCACCATCTGCGGTTGCCGAGGACTGGTGAGATGCGGTTATCAGCTGTGGTGTGGCCCAAACCGGTGCCACCCCTCCGCGTGGTTCGGTGCCCGCGGTCGCTGAGATACGCGGCGATGTGCCGTAGCGGAGGGGCTTGACGCTGGTGGCGTACGCCCGGACCACCTGCTGGCCGAGGTGATCCGGTGCGGTGGGTGGCGGCCTAGGGGGTGGCGCTCGCGTTGGCGGCGATCTCGGGTAGGTCAGCCGGGCCGGGGTCGGCGGCGGGCGGCGGGGTCGTTGCCGGGTTCTGCGCGGCGGCGCGGACGGCCGCGGCGACAGCCGGGGCTACCCGGGAGTCGAAGACGCTGGGGACGATCACCGTCGGGTTGATCTTCTCCTCGCCGACGACATCGGCGATGGCGCGGGCCGCGGCGATCGCCATCTCCTCCGTGAACTCCTCCGCGTGGGCGTCCAGCATCCCCCGGAACACACCGGGAAAGGCAAGCACGTTGTTGATCTGGTTGGGCTGGTCGGAGCGGCCGGTGGCGACCACGGCGGCGTGCTTGCGCGCCTCCCGCGGATCGACCTCCGGGTCCGGGTTCGCCAGCGCGAACACGATCGCGTCCTTGGCCATGGCCGCGATGTCGTCACCGGTGAGTAGGTTGGGGGCGCTCACGCCGATGAAGACGTCCGCGTCCCGTACCGCCCCGGCCAGGTCGCCGGAGTAGTTCTCCCGGTTCGTGTGCTCGGCCAGCCACTGCCAGGCCGGGTTCAGCCCGGTCATCCCGCGGTGCAGCGCACCCCGCCGGTCGTACGCGATGATGTCGCCTACGCCCTGACGCAGGAGCAGCTTCATGATCGCGGTGCCGGCGGCGCCCGCGCCGGAGACCACCACCCGTACCTGCGCCAGCTCCTTGCCGACGACGCGGAGCGCGTTGGTCAGCGCGGCCAGTACGCAGATTGCCGTGCCGTGCTGGTCGTCGTGGAAGACCGGAATGTCCAGCGCCGCGCGCAGCTGTGCCTCGATCTCGAAGCAGCGCGGTGCGGCGATGTCCTCCAGGTTAATCCCGCCGTAGGCGGGTGCGATCGCCTTGACGATCGCCACGATCTCGTCGGTGTCCTGGGTGTCGAGCACCACCGGCCAGGCATCCACCCCGCCGAAACGCTTGAACAGCGCCGCCTTGCCCTCCATCACCGGCAGCGACGCCGCCGGCCCAAGGTTGCCCAGGCCGAGCACGGCGGAGCCGTCGCTGACCACCGCGACCGTGTTGCGTTTGATGGTGAGTCGCCGTGCGTCCGCCGGGTTCTCCGCGATGGCCTGGCAGACCCGGGCCACCCCCGGGGTGTACGCCCGGGACAGCTCGTCTCGGGTACGTAGCGCGACCTTCGGGCTGACCTCGATCTTGCCGCCGAGGTGTAGCAGGAACGTGCGGTCGGAGACTTTACGCACGTCGACGCCGTCGAGCGCGGTGAGCGCGTCAACCACCTGATCGGCGTGGTTGGCATCGGCGGTGTCGCAGGTCAAGTCGACGGTGACGTGGGTGTGGTCGGAGTCGACCACGTCGAGCGCGGTGACAATTGCCCCGGCCTCACCGACCGTGGTGGTCAACCGCCCAATGGAGGAAGCGTCCGCGGTTACTGCGATCCGGACGGTGATCGAGAATCCGGCACTCGGCAGTCGGGTGGTGGCCACACAGTTCCTTCCGATGACGCTGAACGACTCGCCCCGCATTTCTACTCGCCTCTGGAAGCCGGGCCGCATCCGGCCCCGTTACCAGCCGGTAGCCCGGGCATATTGCTGGTGCGGGTGGCGTTGCCACATGTCAGGATTGCTGGGAGCCGGCCGCAATTTCCCGGCAGAACGGCGGGTAAACGGCCAGCCGACGGCAAACAGACAGGAGGCGCGGTTTGCGAGAGCAGGAGACCTTCCTTCCCGACGAAGGCGACGAGTTCGACGCCACCACCGGCGAGTTCGAGCTGTCGGAGCGGCAGGCGTTGCGGCGGGTCCCTGGCCTCTCCACCGAGCTGACCGACATCACCGAGGTCGAGTACCGTCAGCTCCGACTGGAGCGGGTCGTCCTGGTCGGCGTGTGGACCGAGGGTTCGCAGCAGGACGCCGAGAATTCCCTCGTGGAGCTGGCGGCGCTGGCCGAGACGGCGGGCTCACAGGTGCTTGAGGGGCTGATCCAACGCCGGCAACGGCCCGATCCGGCCACCTACGTTGGCCGGGGGAAGGTGGATGACCTGGGGGCGGCCGTGCTCGCCAGCGGCGCCGACACGGTGATCTGCGACGGGGAGCTCTCCCCGTCCCAGCTGCGAAATCTGGAGCAGCGCACCAAGGTGAAGGTCGTCGATCGCACCGCCCTCATTCTGGACATCTTCGCGCAGCACGCGAAGAGCCGGGAGGGTAAGGCGCAGGTCGAGTTGGCTCAGCTGGAATATCTGCTACCCCGCCTGCGCGGTTGGGGTGAGACCCTTTCCCGGCAGAGCGGTGGATCAGGCCGGGGCGGTGGTGCCGGCGGCGGCGTGGGCCTGCGTGGCCCTGGTGAAACCAAGTTGGAGACCGACCGGCGGCGGATCCGGCACCGCATCGCCCGGCTGCGCCGGGAGATCAAAGGCATGCGCACGGTACGCCAGACCAAACGTGCCCGTCGCTATCGCAACGAGGTGCCGGCGGTTGCCATCGCGGGCTACACGAACGCCGGCAAGTCCAGCCTGCTGAACCAGCTGACCGGAGCCGGGGTGCTGGTGGAGAACGCCCTCTTCGCCACGCTGGACCCGACCATCCGGAAGGCGACCACCTCAGACGGGCGCAACTTCACCTTCTCCGACACGGTGGGCTTCGTCCGGCATCTGCCGCACCAGATCGTCGAGGCGTTCCGCTCCACCCTTGAGGAGGTGGCGGAGGCCGACCTGGTGGTGCATGTTGTCGACGGCACCCATCCGGATCCAGAAGAGCAGGTTCGTGCTGTCCGTGCGGTGCTCGCCGAGGTGGGCGCTGATCGGCTGCCGGAGCTGCTGGTGGTCAACAAGACCGATGCCGCCGGCGAGGAGACCCTGCTCCGGCTGAAGCGGCTCTGGCCGGAGGCGATCTTCGTCTCCGCGCACTCCGGGTACGGCGTTGACGACCTCCGCCGCTCGGTCGAGGCCCGGCTGCCCCGCCCGGCTGTGGAGGTCCGCGCGGTCCTGCCGTACGACCGGGGTGACCTGGTGGCCCGGGTGTACCAGCAGGGCGAGGTGCTCAGCACGGCGCACCTGCCCGAGGGCACCCTGCTGCATGTCCGGGTCGGTGCGGCGCTCGCCGCGGAGTTGGCGCCCTTCCAGTCGATCGAGGCGACCGATCCCGGGCCCATGCCGGCGCCTGCGGCGGCGGGATCCGGGGCGCGTTCGTAGCGGTTCAGTGTTGGGCGGCGGTGATCCACCGGCATGCGACACTAAACGGATGCGTCGCTTTCTCGCCCTGATCACGGGTGCCCTCAGCCTGCTGGGGGCAGTCGCGGTAGCCATCGGTGTAGTCCTGGTCGTGGTGCCGTCGCCGGCTGCGGCGGAGGGGCAGAAGCGTTGCACCGTCACCGACGACCGGCTGCGGGAGCTGTCCGGGCTGGTGGCCACCGAAACCGGCTACATCGTGATCAACGACGGCACCGACGTGGAGAGTCACAAGCGGGTCTTCTTCCTGGACGCCGACTGCGAGGTCGTCGGGGAACCGGTCCGCTACTCCGTCGGCGGCCCGCTGGACACCGAGGACCTGGCGTTGTCGCCGGACGGAGAGACCCTCTGGATCGCCGACACCGGCGACAACGTGACCGGTGACCGTCGTGAGCGGGTGGCGGTGTGGAGCATGCCGGTGAGCGGTGACGAAAGGCCGGTTCTGCACCGCCTCGCCTACCCGGACGGCGAGCCGCGGGACGCCGAGGCCCTGGTTATCGACGATGACGGCGTCCCGGTGATCGTTACCAAGGTCGCTCTCGGCAAGGCCGAGATCTTCACCGTTGATGGTGAGCTACCCAGTGGCGACACCGAACCGGGGAAGATGAAAAAGCTCGGCGAGGTGGAGCTGCCGACGACCGAGACCGAGAACGCGTTCGGGTCGGCCGGGCGTACGGCGATCACCGGTGCCGCCCGCTCACCGGATGGCGGTCGGGTGGTGCTGCGTACCTATGCGGATGCCTTCGAGTACGACGTTGCCGACGGCGACCTTGTGACGGCGCTGACGACGACGGAACCGCGGGTGACTCCGCTCGCGGATCCGTTTGGTGAGGCGATCGCCTACACCCCGGACGGCACGACCTTTCTGACCGTTTCCGACGGCGGCACCCTCGACGCCGGCGAGCCGATCGACGTCCTGTCGTACGCGCCGACGCCGAGGTCGGAGTCAGCCTCGGAGGCGAACGCCGACGGATCGGAGGAGTCGACGGCCTCCTGGTTCGACAGCCTCTCGACGCAGGAGACCGCGTACCTGGTCATCGCCGCTGTGGGCTTGATCGGTGTGGGACTGGTCGGGGTCGGCGTGACGGGCGTCGTGCGAGCCCGGCGGCGACCGGTCAAGCGCACGGGTGCCGGCGGGTCAGCCGGTGACGACGGTTCACGCGGCTCCACCGACCGTCCCCGCGGCGCTGTCTACGGCGGCGGACCGGCCGCCGGGGCCCACGGGGCGCGTCGGGAGCCGGGCCATGCGGCAGCTCCGGCCGACAACGGTGGGTATGGCGGTGGCCGCCCGGGGGAGGGGGGCCGTCCCGCTGCCGGTGTCTACGGCCGGCGGCCTGCCGGTGGTGCTGGTGGGCCCCGTCCTGCTGCTGGTGGCCAGGACTCTGGCGGCGGTCGTGCGGCCGATGGGGGCCGTGGCGGCGGCGTGTATGGCGGTGGTGGCGTGCACGGCGGTGGTCGTGCCCAGCCACCGCGCCGCGACCGCGGTGGGGCAGCTCCGCGCGATGGTCGGCGCCGCGAGTCCGGTTCCGGCCCGGGCGGGCCCGGGCCGGAGTCAGGCGGTGGTTTCGGCCGCCATGGCGGCCGCTACTGATCCGGGCCGTACGGCGGCCGCTACGGGACGCGGCCGCCACTGGTCAGATACGGCGGAGTACCGTGACGACCCGGCCCATGATGGTGGCATCGTCGCCCGCTATCGGGTCGAAGGCCGGGTTCTGCGGCATCAGCCAGACGTGTCCGTCTCGCCGTCGGTAGGTCTTCACCGTCGCCTCGCCGTCCAGCATGGCGGCCACGATGTCGCCGGATTCGGCGGTGGGTTGCTGTCGGACGACGACCCAGTCGCCGTCGCAGATCGCCGCGTCCAGCATCGAGTCGCCCTTGACCTGGAGCATGAAGACCTCCCCCTCGCCGACCAACTCGCGGGGGAGCGGGAAGATGTCTTCGATGGCCTGTTCGGCGAGAATCGGACCGCCGGCGGCGATCCGGCCCAGCATCGGCACATAGGCCGGGGCCGGCCGCTGTGCGAGTGCGGCCTCGTCGTCGAGGGCGTCGCCGGGGGGCCGGACGTCGACGGCGCGCGGCCGGTTTGGGTCGCGGCGCAGAAAGCCCTTCTTCTCCAGCTCCTTGAGCTGGTAGGCAACGCTGGAGGGTGAGACCAGCCCGACGGCCTCACCGATCTCGCGCACGCTCGGTGGGTAGCCGTGTTGCTCGACCCAGGTGCGAATGAACTCCAGGATCCGACGCTGCCGGGCGGTGAGGTCGACGGTCGCCGGTTCCGGGTATGCGCTGACGACGGGGGTGACCGGACGCACAGCGGGCGAACCGGTACGGCTCCGCGCGGTACGTCGACGGCGGGTGCTCGCCGTGCCCGCCTCGGTGATCTCCTGCGGGCTCTTCGGCCGGTTGGTCCGGTCCTCGGTCACGTCCGTCCTCCCTGGTCGGCGCTTAGGTGCCCCGTCGCTCGTGGTGTTGGCTCGCGGCGCAAGCCGTCGTGAGCCGGTCGTCCCTGACCGTATAGGCGAGATCAGCCTTCTTCAAACATCTGTACGACCTTGGCCGGCGTGTCGGGTGGTTCTCGCCTGGGCCGCACTCCATGTTCTGGTAAATAGTACGGGGGATCGTACTTATGTTCTAATTTCGCTCGCGAGGGTGGTTGGCCCAAGCCGCCCGTAGCGATTCGGGGGTGAACGGGGTTGGAGTTCTCGGTGGCGCTGGTGCGGGCCGAGCAGGCGGGGTGATCCAGGTCGCTTGGTGACGCGCCGGACAGGCTCGCCAACTTGACCACAGTTCTCGGGCGGCATACGGTCAACCCCTAGATGTAGTAGTCGTTGGGCATTAGCTGCCTATAGGTTGGGTCTGACTACGGACCGCACTTCCTCCGCCAGCACGGCGAAGACCGTCGAAAGGACGGCTCCGCCGTGGTGACGTGTGTCCGGGGTGCGGCCCGGTTCGGCCCCACGGCCGATGAAGGAGGTCGGGCTCCATGCGGTGTCCGTACTGCCGCCACCCCGACTCCCGGGTCGTCGACTCTCGGGAAGCCGACGACGGCCAGCTGATCCGTCGACGGCGGTCCTGCCCGGAGTGCGGCAAACGGTTTACCACGGTGGAGGAGGCGATTCTCGCGGTCGTCAAACGTAGCGGGGTCACCGAACCCTTCAGCCGCACGAAGATTATTGGCGGGGTGCGCAAGGCGTGTCAGGGCCGGCCGGTTGACGACGACTCCGTCGCCCTGCTGGCGCAGAAGGTCGAGGAGACCGTGCGGGCCAAGGGCGCTGCCGAGCTCCCCAGCCATGAGGTGGGGCTGGCCATTCTGGGGCCGCTGCGGGACCTGGACGAGGTGGCCTACCTCCGGTTTGCCAGCGTCTACCGGTCGTTCGAGTCACTCGCCGACTTCGAGCGGGAGATCGAGACGTTGCGGACCGCGGCCCAGGCCCGCGAGGGAGGCTGAGGCGGTCGGGACAGCTGCCCGCTCCAGGACAGGGCCGCGTGTGAGACGCGGACGGGTTTGACGGTAGGGCCGCGTGTGAGACGCGGACGGGTTTGACGGTAAGGCCGCGCGTGGGGCGCGGACGAGGGCGATGAGATGCCGGGGGACGGTGTGACAACAAGCAAGTCGCGGAGCAAGGCGGGAGCGGGTCTGAAGGTCGAGCGGGTGTGGACCACGGAGGGGGTCCACCCGTACGACGAGGTGACCTGGGAGCGTCGGGACGTCGTGATGACGAACTGGCGGGACGGCTCGATCAACTTCGAGCAGCGTGGCGTGGAGTTCCCACAGGAGTGGAGCGTCAACGCGGCCAACATCGTGACCACCAAGTACTTCCGGGGTGCGGTGGGGACCCCGGAACGGGAGTGGTCGCTTCGGCAGCTGATCGACCGGGTGGTGGCCACCTACCGCACCGCCGGTGAGGAGTACGGCTACTTCGCCACCCCGAATGATGCCGAGATTTTCGCCCACGAGCTGACCTGGATGCTGCTCCACCAGGTGTTCAGCTTCAACTCGCCGGTCTGGTTCAACGTCGGCACGTCCTCGCCGCAGCAGGTCAGCGCGTGCTTCATCCTCGCCGTTGACGACTCGATGGACTCCATCCTGGACTGGTACAAGGAGGAGGGGCTGATCTTCAAGGGCGGCTCCGGCTCCGGGGTCAACCTCTCCCGGATCCGCTCCTCGAAGGAGCTGCTCTCCTCCGGCGGCACCGCCTCCGGCCCGGTCAGCTTCATGCGCGGTGCCGACGCGTCGGCCGGCACCATCAAGTCCGGCGGCGCGACCCGGCGGGCGGCCAAGATGGTCATCCTCGACGTTGACCATCCGGACATCGAGGAGTTCGTGGTCACCAAGGCGCGCGAGGAGGACAAGGTTCGCGCCCTGCGCGACGCCGGTTTCGACATGGACCTGGGCGGCGCGGACATCGTCAGCGTGCAGTACCAGAACGCCAACAACTCGGTCCGAGTCAGCGACGAGTTCATGACGGCGGTGCAGGACGGCGGCACCTTCGACCTGCGTGGCCGCCTCGACGGTACGGTGATCGACACGATTGACGCGAAGTCGTTGTTCCGGACCATCTCCCAGGCCGCCTGGGAGTGCGCCGACCCGGGGCTCCAGTACGACGACACCATCAACGACTGGCACACCTGCCCGGAGACCGGGCGGATCACCGCGTCGAATCCCTGCTCGGAGTACCTGCACCTGGACAACTCCTCGTGCAACCTGGCCTCGCTCAACCTGATGCGGTTCCTCCGCGCCGACGGCGGCTTCGAGGTGGAGAAGTTCGTCCGCTCGGTCGAGCTGGTCATCACCGCGATGGACATTTCGATCTGCTTCGCCGACTTCCCCACCGAGAAGATCGGCGAGACCACTCGGGCATACCGGCAGCTCGGCATCGGGTACGCCAACCTCGGTGCGCTGCTGATGGCCTCCGGACTGCCGTACGGCTCGGACCAGGGTCGCTCGCTGGCCGCGGCGATCACCTCGCTGATGACCGGCACCGCGTACCGGCGCTCCGCCGAGCTGGCCGGCATCGTCGGCGCGTACGACGGCTACGCCCGTAACGCCGAACCGCACAAGCGGGTCATGCGCAAGCACGCTGCCGCCAACGACGAGATCAAGCCCACCGGCGCCGTGGCCACGGCGGTGCAGCGGGAGGCCACCCGGCAGTGGACCCTCGGCAACAAGGTCGGCGACCGGAACGGCTGGCGTAACTCGCAGGCCAGCGTCCTGGCGCCCACCGGCACCATCGGCCTGATGATGGACTGCGACACCACCGGCGTCGAGCCGGACCTGGCATTGGTCAAGTTCAAGAAGCTGGTCGGTGGCGGCTCGATGCAGATCGTCAACCAGACCGTGCCGCGCGCCCTGCGCAGCCTCGGCTACCCGGAGGAGCAGGTCGAGGCGATCGTCGAGTACATCGCCGAGCACGGTCACGTGGTGGACGCCCCGGGGCTCAGGCCGGAGCACTACCCGGTCTTCGACTGCGCGATGGGCGAGCGGTCCATCGCCCCGATGGGCCACGTGCGGATGATGGCGGCCGTCCAGCCGTTCATCTCCGGTGCCATCTCCAAGACGGTCAACATGCCCGAGCAGGCCACCGTCGAGGATGTCGAGAAGATCTATTTCGAGGGCTGGCGGCTCGGCCTCAAGGCGCTGGCGATCTACCGCGACAACTGCAAGGTCGGCCAGCCGCTGTCGGTGGCGAAGAAGGAGAAGGCCGCCGCTCCCGCCCCGGTGGAAGCGGCACCGGCCGCAGTCGAGAAGGTCGTGGAGAAGGTCGTCGAGTACCGACCGGTGCGGAAGCGACTGCCGAAGAAGCGCCCGTCGGAGACGATCTCCTTCTCGGTCGGCGGGGCGGAGGGCTACCTCACCTCGTCGTCGTACCCGGATGACGGCCTCGGCGAGGTCTTCCTCAAGATGTCGAAGCAGGGTTCGACGCTGGCCGGGGTGATGGATGCCTTCTCGGTGGCCATCTCCATCGGTCTCCAGCACGGTGTCCCGCTGGAGACCTATGTCAGCAAGTTCACCAACATGCGCTTCGAGCCGGCCGGAATGACCGACGACCCGGACGTGCGGATGGCGGCCTCGGTGATGGACTACATCTTCCGCCGCCTGGCCCTGGACTTCCTGCCGTACGAGCGCCGCGCGGAGCTGGGCATCTTCACCGCCAAGGAGCGGGCCGCCCAGCTCGCGGCCGAGGCGGAGGCGGAGGCGAACACGGCGGACCTCACCGCGATGGCCTCCTCCGCCCCGGTTGAGAACAGGCCAGAGGAGCCGAAGGTCGGCCCGGTCGCCCAGCCGGCCCAGGAGTTGGCCGACGTCGCGGCGGCCCAGCCGGCGCCGTCGGTCGGTTCGAGTACCGAGCTGCTGGAAGCGGTGATCGGTAAGGCTGCCGACGCACCTCTCTGCTTCACCTGCGGTACGAAGATGCGCCCGGCCGGCAGCTGCTATGTCTGCGAGGGCTGCGGCTCCACCAGCGGTTGTAGCTGACGTACGCGGCTGGTAGCGGCCCGAGTCGCCTCGGCCGCAACGCGCGGGGAGTGGTACAAGGAGAAGGGGAGCCGGGCGCGAGCGGGCTCCCCTTCCTCCTCCCCCTGCCGCGTTGGCGCAACCCGGTGGCGCGCGGTTACCCTGCGGCGATGACGGTCAGCGAGCAGGTGGAGCAGCTCGCGGCATCGCTGGCTGATCGGCTCGACGCGCTCAGCTTTACCGACCTGACCACCGACCAGGTCACGGCCCGGCTGATCGACACGGTGGCCGGCTGGGCGGGGAACCAGGGCTGGCGGGTCTACCGACGGGCGCCAAGTGTCCTGCCGTTGCCACCGCCGATGTCTGCGCGGCAGTCGGTGCTCGATGTGGCCTGTGCCCGGCCAGGCGGGCCACCGATCGTCGTCGAGGTCGACCATGGCACCCGTCGCCGTACCTGGGCGAAGCTGCTCGCCGAGGCGGATGCGGGACGCATCCCGCTGTGGGTGCGTTGGGGGCCCGGCCGGTTTGTCGCACCGCCGCCGCCGATCCTCATGGTGACCTGCGAGGTGACCGGGCGATCCGACCCAACCGGCAGCGGCCGGATGCACAGCCGTCTGCCTCGGGACGGAAGGCCGCCGCCTGCGCACTCCGCGGTGCGGGTCGGGGAGGCGGTCGCCCTCGAACTGCCGCTGGCATCCCCGGAGGCACCCGCCGCCGGCGGATGACGGTGCGGCGGTGGTGTCCCGGGTCACGCTGCCCGGCGTCCGCCGTGACGCCCCGGACAGTCCACTGTAATGCGATTATGCGGGCATGACGGCAGCCGATACCTATCGCACCTTCGCTACCCGGGAAGCGTGTGGCGTGTCACCGGCGTACGAGCGCCTGGCGCTGGCGGTGTCCGGTGACGCCGAACTGCTCGCGTTGATCGAGCGGCTTCCGCCGGCCAAGCGGCAACCGAATCTGCTCTTCGGCGTGGTTCGGCTGCTCGGTGGTCCGGTCGAGGACCCGGCGGCCTTCCACGCCTATGTCCTGGCGAACTGGCCGGCGATCGAGGCGGAGATCCGGCGTAGGGCGACCCAGACGAACGAGGCGGGGCGGTGCGCCGTCCTGCTGCCGCTGCTCGCCGCGCTACCCCAACCACTCGCACTGTTGGAGGTCGGCGCGTCGGCGGGGCTCTGTCTCTACCCCGACCGTTACGCCTACCGTTACGACCGCCAGCTCCTGGGCGACGGCCGCCCGGTCCTCGACTGCGCCCTCACCGGCACCCTGCCCCCGAGCCGGGTCCCCACCGTGGTGTGGCGGGCCGGGCTGGACCTCAATCCGCTGGACGTGACCGACGCGGACGACGTCGCGTGGCTGGACGCCCTGATCTGGCCGGAGCACGCTCACCGGCGGGCGCGGCTGCGGGCGGCGGCGAACCTGGTCGCGGCCGATCCACCGCTGCTCGTCCGCGGCGACCTGGTGGACGACCTGCCGGCGGTGGCCGCACTGGCCCCATCCGGGGCGACCCTGGTGGTGTTCCACACGACCGTCCTGTACCAGGTGCCGCAGCGCCGCCGCACCGCCTTCGTCGAGTTGGTTCGTGGGCTGCCCGGCAACTGGATCGCCGCGGAGTCGTCGCGAACGCTGTCCTACGACGGATTGCCCGACCCACCCGGTGCCGGCTTCAACAATGTGCTCGCGCTCGACGGCAAGCCACTGGCGTGGGCCCAGGCGCACGGGCAGGCAGCGGCCTGGTTCGGTTAGCCCTACACTGCCCGGCGTGGGTGGCGAGCGACGACCGTTGGCGAATCGGCCGTTGACCGAGCCGCATCCGTCTCGACTGCCGCCCGAGGACCCGCAACGGGAGCGGATCTGCGCCGCCCACGCCGCCGCTCTGGCGGCTGGGGAGGCCGGCTACCCCGACCCGACCACCGGCCTGTTCGTGCTTACCGCCGGTTTCCTCGCCCGCCGGGGTACCTGCTGCGGTCGCGGCTGCCGCCACTGCCCGTACCTCGACTGAACACACTCAGCCGGGTGGAGTGGCCGTGCCGGCGCGGCGCGTGGTTGCCCGGCAGCCGCGGTCAGCCGGCGGCGACGAAGACGCGGGAGGCCACCTCGCGGGGGAGGCGGACGCGGTCGCCGTAGCGGTCGATCGACACGCCGTCCCGCTCCTGAGCGACCGTCACCGTGGCACCCGGATCGACCCCGGCGGCGTGCAGCTGGCGTAACACATCCGAGTTGGTTTGCAGGCTTTCGCAGATCCGTCGGACCACGACCGTGCCGGAGAGGCCGGGGAACGCCAGGTTGCGTTCGCCCTCGGCGGGCTCGGCAGCGGAGGGGCCTGCTGAGCCCAGCGCCTCCAGCCCGGGGATCGGGTTGCCGTACGGCGACCGGGTCGGGCGGTTGAGCAGGTCATAGACCCGTTGTTCGACGGCGTCGCTCATGACGTGCTCCCACCGGCAGGCCTCCTCGTGGGCCTCCTCGTAGGGCATTCCGATCACGTTGACCAGCAGGAGCTCCGCCAGCCGATGTTTACGCATCACGGAGACCGCCGCGTCGCGGCCGGCGTCGGTGAGCGTCAGGTGCCGGTCGCCCTCCACGGTGAGCAGGCCGTCCCGCTCCATCCGGGCGACGGTCTGGCTGACGGTGGGGCCGCTCTGGCGCAGCCGCTCGGCGATGCGGGCACGAAGCGGCGGCACACCCTCCTCCTCGAGCTCGAGGATGGTCCGCAGGTACATCTCGGTCGTGTCGACCAGTGAGTGCGCGATGATCTCAATCACCCGTTAGCGAGAAACAAATCGGACGGCAAGTGTCTCACGCAGAACCCCAGTCATCCACGTGACCCACTCCAACAGATTGTGGTCAACTCTGGCGCTGACGGGTCCGATCTGGTGTTTCGTCGCCCCTCGGCACGTGTTCGACGAATCACCTGTATCGGAGCCGGTGTCCCGCATTGGTGGATCCAGGCCAACCGACGCGCTCGACGCCGACCGCTCCTATGCCAGATCAGCATGAACCTCACGGCTTCCGTCTTCGACGGCATCCCCAACCCCCTGTCAGGGTCGAGTCCGGCCCGGGCGGCATCCTCCGCGGTCGGGGCCACCAACAGGTAGGGAGTCACGATGACGATTTCGACACACCGTGTGGTGGCCGCGGTGACCGCGGCGACGGCACTCATCGCGCTGTCCGGGTGCGTCACCGCGGATGCGGCCGAGGATCGGGCGCGCGGCCGTGAGGTGACCGTCGGTGCATCAGCCGTAGTGGACCTGGACCACGAGTTCCGGCAGTTGGAGAAGAGGTTCGACGCACGGCTGGGGATCTACGCGATCGACACCGGCACCGGACGAACGGTGCGGTACCAGGCCGACGAGCGGTTCGCCTACGCCTCGACCTTCAAGGCGCTGGCCGCCGCCGAGGTCCTCGACGAGACCACCGACGCCGAACTGGAGCAGGTCGTGCGGTACTCGGCAGACGACCTGGTGGACTACTCGCCGATCACCGAGCAGCACGTCGCCGAGGGCATGACGCTGCGGGCCATCGCCGAGGCTGCCGTTCGCTACAGCGACAACACCGCCGGCAACCTGTTGCTGGACCACCTCGGTGGGCCGGAGCGGTTCGAGAAGGAACTGAAGGGAATCGGTGACACGGTCACCGACGCGGCTCGATACGAGACCGACCTCAACGAGGCGACACCGGGCGATCCGCGAGACACCAGCACCGCCCGAGCCCTCACCGAGGACCTACGGGAGTACGCCGTCGACGACGCCCTCGAACCCGGGGACCGCGACACCCTCAACGGGTGGCTGCGCGGCAACACCACCGGCGGGGAGCTGATCCGCGCCGGTGTCCCCGACGGCTGGGTTGTGGGGGACAAGTCCGGCGCGGCCGGGTACGGCACTCGTAACGACATCGCGGTGATCTGGCCACCGGATCGTGCGCCGATCGTCCTCGCCGTGCTGTCCAGCCGGGATGAGCAGGACGCCAGCTACGACAACGCCCTCATCGCCCAGGCCACGGAGGTGGTGATCGCCCAGCTGTGAACCTAACCCCACCACGGCGGGGTGCCCGTTCGCAGGTAGCCGTGCAGCACCCGCGCGACATGTGCCATGGTCGCCTCGCTGCCCGGCTGCGCGACGGCGGGTACGCGGGAGGCGGTCAACGCGGCGACCGCGTACGACTGCCCGTCGGCGTGGTCCACCACTCCCACCTCGTGCCGCAGGTGTAGCAGCGTGCCGGTCTTCGAGGACCAGCGCGAGGCGTCGGAGGTGAAGTCGGGTGCGAGTCGCTGCCGGAGCACGTTGTCGGCCATCAGGTCGCGTACCCGGGCTGCGGTGGCCTCGTCGATCGCCGTGGGTCGCCAGACGGCGTGCAGCAGGTCGACGAAGGCCCGAGCTGACCCGGCATTGGCGCGGGTGACGTCGAGCTGCGCGACCGGGTGACCGTGCCCAGCGGTCGCGGCGCCGATGGCGAGAGCCTGAGCCAGGTGTGCCTCATCCGGTCGGAGCCGTTCCGCCGGAGTGTCGGTGAGGTCGCTGATCCGGTGCCGCACGGCGATGCCCTCGAGGTGGAGTCGCCGCAGCTCGGCGGCGACCGCGGCCGGTGGGGTCAGGTCGAACAGGGCGTCGGCGGCGACCCCGTCGCTGATGGCGATGCTCAGGTAGAGCAGGTCGTCCAGGGCGACCCGGGCGGGGTGGCGGAACCGGCTCAGTCCGGTGGTACCCGGTGTGGTGATCCGGCCGGGCGCGATGTCGACCGGCGTCGCCAGGTTGAGCTCACCGCGCGCCGCCCGTTCCAGGACAGCCACTGCCAGCGGCACCTTCACCAGCGATGCCGCGGGATAGGGGACGTCCGTGTCGAGGCCGATCTCGTCGCCGGTGTCGAGGTTGCGGACGAGGAACGCTCCGTGCAGCCCCGCCTCCTCGAGTAGTTCGCGCGCGTTGCGCAGCACGGCGGAGACGCTCACCTCGGCTCCCCTGCCGGCGGCATGTCCGATTGTCGGCCTCCGGATGATTCCCGGGGGCCGACGTGGGCGCCCAGGCAGCGGGCGATGTCCGGGTGGAGGACAGCGCGCAGCTGTTCGAGGTCCTCGCGCGCGCCGGCGGCGATGTCGTAGCCGCGGTGGAGCCCGAGGTCAGCCAGGGTGCACCAGTGCAGCCCGAAGTCCTCGGCCTGCTGAGGTGAACAGAGCAGCAGGTCAGGGGAGCTGAGGGCTTGGGCGGCGGCATCGACAAGGGACGGTGTGACCGCCACCTGGGTCAGTGCCAGACCGACGGACTGGCCGGCCCGGGTCAGCGGGTCCCGCAGGTGTGCGACGTCGTCCTCGGGTTGGATGAGGATCCGCCGTCGTGCCTGCGCGCCGGTACGGCCGGTGCGCAGGGTCTCCAGGAACACCAGCTGCGCGGGGAAGGGGGTCCGGGAGGCCAGCCCGAGCGGCACCCGCCATACCGCCATCTCGGCCGGAACCGCGACGATCCCGGCGCTGACCTCGAGAGTCCGGCAGAGTCGTTCGCGCCCTGCCGGGTCGGCCGGCCGTACCTCCAGGTGGATCCGCTGCCGCCGGCCGGCGGCCACCAGGGCGGCCAGACGGTTGGGTGGGCAGCTGTCGGGTACGGCGATTCGCAGCGGGCGCAACCGAGCCCGCTCGGCGTCCTCGGTCATGGCGTCGGCGAGGTCGACCAGGCGGCGTGCCGTGCGCAGCATGTCCTGCCCGAATGGTGTCAACCGGACCGCCCGGGACGACCGGTCGAAGAGCCGGGCGCCGAAGTGTTCTTCCAGGGTGGCGATGCGTCGGCTGGCCACCGACTGCGGGATTCCCGCCGCGGCCGCACCGGAGGTGAAGCTGCCGTGGCCGCTGACGGCTACGAAGGCCCGGCAGGCGGCGACCACGTCCACCCGCGGATTCTATGCGAGTGGATGGTGTTGACTGGGCGCCATGTCCGCTACCGAAAGCCTGTTGGTCGAGGTAGACCAGCTCGCCGCCGAAATGCACGGTGACGATCCGCCGACCCTGCTTGACGTCCGCTGGCGCCTGACCGGCCCGCCCGGGCGCGACGACTACGCCGCCGGGCACCTGCCCGGAGCGGTCTTCGTCGACCTGGACACCGAACTGTGCGGCCCGCCCGGTGCTGCCGGCCGGCATCCGCTGCCCGACCCCGCCATCCTCCAGGCCGCGCTCCGAGCCGCCGGCGTCCGGGCCGGCCACCCGGTCGTGGTCTACGACGGCGGGGACGGCATGTCCGCGGCCCGCGCCTGGTGGACGCTGCGCTGGGCCGGCCACCGGCAGGTACGCCTACTGCACGGCGGTCACTCCACCTGGGTCGCGGCGGGGCTGCCCACCTCCACCGAGCTACCCACACCGCGCCCCGGTGACGTCGAGGTGCGCACCGGTTCCCTGCCGGTGCTGGTCGCGGCCGAGGCCGCCCGGCTGGCAGCGGCCGAGGAGGGGACGCTGGTCGACGTCCGGGCCGCGCCCCGATTCCGGGGGGAGACCGAGCCGGTCGATCCGGTTGCCGGACATGTGCCGGGTGCGGTCAACCTGCCGGCACCGGAGTACGTGACCGAGGGCCGCTTCCCCACGGCCGACGTGCTGCGAGAGCGGTTCGCCGCTGCCGGAGTGGAAGCGGCCGAGCCGATCGGGGTCTACTGCGGCTCCGGCGTGACCGCCGCACAGGCCGTCGTCGCCCTGCATCTGGCCGGTCGCCCGGACGTCGCCCTCTACGTCGGTTCCTGGAGCAACTGGGTCGCCGACCCGTCCCGCCCCGTCGCGGTGGCACAGAAGCCCGGGGCAGCCCCGGCCTGACCCCACGCCACCGGTGGTCACCACGTCTCGCCGGTACCTGTTGCCCACGTCGCGCCGACACCGGCGGCGTGGGCAACGCGTGTGACGGCCCGGCGGAGTCCTCGTGCGACGATAGGCCAATGCCGGACGACACAGTGGTGGTGTGGGACGAGAACCTGCTCTCCTACAACCTCGGCGACCACCCCCTCGACCCGGTGCGGGTCGAGCTGACCGTCGCGCTCGCCCGAGAGCTGGGTGTGCTCGGGCGTTCCGGGGTGCGGCTGGTCGAGCCGAAGCCCGTCGACGACGAACTGCTCACCCGGGTGCACGACCCGGCTTACCTGGAAGCCGTGCGAAACGCCCCGCAGGATCCGTTCTTCACCGGGTTCGGGCTGGGTACCCCGGACAATCCGGTCTTTCCGCGGATGCACGAGGCCAGCGCGTTGGTCACCGGGGCCACCGTCGCGGCCGCCGAGGCCGTCTGGCGGGGCACGGCACGTCGGGCGGTCAACGTGGCGGGTGGGCTGCACCACGCGATGCCCGCGCGGGCCGCCGGCTTCTGCGTCTACAACGATCCGGCCGTGGGCATCGCCCGCCTGCTCGACCTGGGCGCGCGTCGGGTCGCCTACGTCGATGTGGACGTTCACCACGGCGACGGGGTGCAACAGGTCTTCTGGGATGATCCGCGGGTGCTCACGGTGAGCCTGCACGAGACTCCACTCGCGCTCTTTCCGGGCACCGGGTTCCCCGACGAGACCGGCGGTGCGCAGGCCCAGGGAACCGCGGTCAACGTGCCGCTGCCACCCGGGATCGAGGACGTTGGCTGGCAGCGGGCGTTCCACGCGATCGTGCCGTCGGTGCTGCGCGCGTTCCAGCCGGAGATCCTGGTGACCCAGTGTGGCGCGGACGCGCATCGGCTCGACCCTCTCGCTGACCTGCGCCTGTCGGTTGACGGGCAGCGTGCCACCTACATCGCTTTGCGGGCGCTCGCCGATGAGCTCTGTGCAGGTCGCTGGGTCGCCACCGGCGGCGGGGGATACGCGCTGGTCGAGGTCGTGCCCCGGGCCTGGACCCACCTACTCGCGGTGGCCACCGGTGAACCGCTCGCGCCGGCCACGCTCTGTCCGCCCGCCTGGCGCGAGCTCGCCCAGGCCCGCCGTCCGGGGCAGGAGGTGCCGTTGCGAATGACCGACGAGGTCAACCCGTCGTACGAGCCGTGGCAGCCTTCCGGGGAGCCGAACTCGGTGGACCGGGCCATCGTGGCCGCGCGCAAGGCGGTGTTCCCGCTGCTCGGGCTCGACCCGTACGACCCGCGCGACTAGGGCCGTGTCGAGTCCCCGTCCGGTCGCGCTGACCTTCGACGACACCGGCGCGACGGCGGCCGGGAGGAAGGACGCTCGCGTGACCACAGGTGAACAGCCAGTGGATGTGCTGCTCAGCGATGGCACCACCGTCGGGCTACGGCCGATCCGGCCAGCGGACGGACCGGGCATCGTCGCCATGCACTCGCGTTTCTCCGAGCGCACCCGCTACCTGCGCTACTTCTCGCCGTATCCCCGTATTCCGGAGCGCGACCTGCGGCGGTTCGTCAACGTCGACCACCACGACCGGGAGGCGTTCGTCGTGCTGGCCAGCGACCAGATCGTCGCGGTCGGCCGGTACGAGCGGCTGGGTCCAGCCGCCACCGAAGCCGAGGTCGCCTTCGTGGTCGAGGATGCCTACCAGGGCCGGGGGATCGGATCGGTGCTGCTGGAACACCTCGCCGACGCGGCCCGACGGGTCGGCATTCCGACCTTCGTGGCGGAGGTGCTGCCGGCCAACAACGCGATGCTCCGGGTCTTCGCCGACTTCGGGTACCAGGTGCGGCGTCAGTTCGCCGACGGCGTCGTACACCTGAGTTTTCCGATCGCGCCGACCGAGGCGACCCTCGAGGTGCAGCGGGGCCGCGAGCACCGCACCGAGGCCCGCTCGGTCGCCCGGCTGCTCGCGCCCCGGGGGGTCGCCTTCTACGGGGCCAGTGCCACCGGGCAGGGCGTCGGGGCAGCGGTGCTGGGGCACTTACGCGACTACGGGTTCACCGGTGCGGTGGTCCCGGTGCACCCGAGCGCGCGGATGGTGGCCGGGCTGCCCGCGTACCCGTCGGCCGCTGAGGCGGGCCTGCCGGTCGACCTGGCGGTGGTGGCGGTGCCGCCGGCGGCGATGGAGACGGTCGTCGCCGACGCGGCCGGCGCCGGGGCGCACGGCCTGGTGGTGATCAGTGCGGGCTTCGCCGAGGCGGGGGTTGACGGCGCGGTCGCGCAGCGCCGGCTGGTTCGGGCGGCGCACGCGGCGGGCATGCGGATCATCGGCCCGAACTGTTTGGGGATGGCGAACACCAGCACCGAGGTACGCCTGAACGCCACGCTGGCCCCGCGGCTGCCGATCCCCGGTCGGGTTGGTCTGTTCAGCCAGTCCGGTGCGTTCGGGGTGGCCCTGCTGGCCGAGGTGGAGCGGCGGGGGCTGGGGCTGTCCAGCTTCGTGTCGGCCGGGAACCGGGCCGACGTCTCCGGCAACGACCTGTTGCAGTACTGGCAGGACGACCCGAGCACCGACGTGATCCTGCTGTACCTGGAGACCTTTGGTAATCCCCGCAAATTCGCCCGACTGGCCCGGGGCATCGGACGGGAGAAGCCGATCGTCGCGCTGGCGCCGTCGGCCCACGCCTTCGATCTCGGCCCCTTGACGGGCCTGGATGAGGTCACGGCCGGTATGGGTGCGGCGGGCCCCAGTGCGGCGGGCCCGGACGAGGCCGCGGTCAGCGCGCTCTTCGCCCAGTCCGGGGTGATTCGAGTGGATACCGTCGCCGAGCTGCTCGATGTCGGCGTGCTGCTGGCCAACCAGCCGCTGCCCGCCGGGGACCGGGTGGGGGTCGTCGGTAACTCCTCGGCGTTGACCGGGCTGGCCGCCTCCGCCGCCGCGGCGGCGGGGCTCACCGTCGCCGACGGCTACCCCCGCGATGTCGGGCCAGACGCCGGGGCGGCCGACTTCGCCACCGCTCTCGGCGCCGCCGTGGCCGACGACGGGGTGGACGCGCTGGTGGCGGTCTTCGCCCCACCGCTGCCGGGCCAGCTACCCGACGCCGAGGCCGACTTCACCTCGGCGCTACCCGCGGTGCTCGCCGGCGGCAAGCCCACCGTGGCGACGTTCCTGGCCGGACGCGCCCCCTCCGGCGTGCCCGCGTACCCGAGCGTGGAGGAGGCGGTGCGTGCCCTGGGGCGGGTGACCGCGTACGCCGGATGGCTACGTCGCCCCACCGGCGCGCACCCTGAACTGTCAGACGTGGACCGGCACGCGGCCCAGGCGGCGCTGCGGCCGGAGACGTTCGACCCGGCCGGGCTGCTCGCCGCGTACGGGATCAACGTGGTCGAGTCGGTGCTGGTGGCCTCGGAGCGGGAGGCCGTCGAGGCGGCGCGAAAGCTAGGCTACCCGGTGGCGATGAAGGCCGCCGCCCCCGGCCTGCGGCACCGGCTGGACCTTGGCGCGGTCCGCCTTCACCTGCCCGACAAGGCGCGGGTACGACGCTCGTACACCAGGATGGCGGCGGAGTTCGGTGCGGAGGTCCTGGTCCAGCCGATGGTTCCGCCCGGAGTGGCCTGTGTGGTGGAGCTGGTGGAGGACCCGGCGTTCGGGCCGGTGGTCGGCTTCGGCGTGGGGGGTGTCGCCACGGAGCTGCTTGGTGACCGGGCCTGGCGGGCGATACCGCTGACCGACCGCGACGCTGCGGAACTGGTTGACGAGCCCCGTGCGGCCCCACTGCTGCGGGGGCATCGTGGGGCGGCGCCAGTGGACCGGAAGGCCCTGGCCGAGTTGCTGCTGCGGGTCGGGCGGCTCGCCGACGAGCAGCCCCGAGCCCGCACCCTGACGCTGAACCCGGTGCTGGCCCGGCCGGACGGCTTGTCGGTGCTGCACGCCAACGTACGGCTCGGCTCCGCTGCCGTGCGCCCGGACACCGGCCCTCGCCGCCTGTGACGCGAGTCCGATCCCGGCCAGGGCTGGGAGTGGACGGCTCAGACGTCGGCCGTGCTGGTCAGCAGGCGTACGCCTCCAACCGCTGTGCCCGCTCCGGGGCGCGTAGCTTGTGCAGTGTCCCCTTCTCGATCTGGCGGATCCGCTCTCGGGACAGGCCGAATTCCCGACCGACCTCGTCCAGGGTGCGTTGCCGCCCGTCGTCCAGACCGAACCGGAGCCGGATCACCGCCTGCTCCCGCTGGGAGAGGGTGGCGAGCACACCGCACATCTCCTGGCGCAACTCGCCACCGCTGACGGTGTCGTCGGTCCCGGCCGTCGAGTCCACCGCGGCGACGAAGTCGCCGAGCGGGCTCTCGCCGTCTTCGCCGACGGTCTGGTCCAGGCTGACCGGTTCACGGTCGTAGGAGATCAGCTCGATCACCTGGATTTCCGGGATGTCCAGCGTCCGCGCCACCTCCGCGACCGTGGGCTCGCGGCCCAGCGAGACCGACAGCTCGCGCCGGGTCCGCACCATGCGGTTGACCTGCTCGACCATGTGTACCGGGATGCGGATGGTGCGGGCCTGGTCGGCCATGGCGCGGGTAATGGCCTGGCGGATCCACCAGGTGGCGTAGGTGGAGAACTTGTAGCCCTTGGTGTAGTCGAACTTCTCGACCGCGCGGATCAGGCCGAGGTTGCCCTCCTGGATCAGGTCGAGGAAGGCCATCCCACGGCCGGTGTAGCGCTTGGCGATGCTGACGACCAGGCGAAGGTTCGCCTCCAGCAGGTGATCCTTGGCGGCGCGCCCCTCGGCGGCGACGAGCTCCAGGTCGGCGCGGAGCGCGACGGAGACCGGCGTGCAGGTGGCTAACTTGGTCGCGGCGAAGAGCCCGGCCTCGATCCGGCGGGACAGTTCGACCTCCTGGGCGGCGGTCAGCAGTTTCGTCCTGCCGATGCCCTGGAGGTAGGCCCGGACCAGATCGGTGGAGACACCGCGCTCGTCAGTGGCATCCAGATCGGTGAGGGTGTCGGCGCCGCTGGTGGGGCGCATCCCGTGATCCATCATCTGCAGAGCCATCTTTCGTCTCTCCCCGTATCCACGTCTGTGCCGTGAACCGGCGCGGTTCCGCCGGTTGACAGTTAGCTTGGTGTGCAGGGCGTGAAACGGGAGTGAGGCGCAATCCCGCCGGGGCCGGATTCGGGGTGCTCGTGGTCACACCCAGCCTTCTCGTGCGGCGTACCAACCAAGCTGCATTCGGGACGCTGCCCCGGCGAGGTCCATCAGGTGGCGCAGACGCCGTTGCAGGGTACGCAGCGACAGGCCGAGCTGGCTGGCCACGACCGGGTCGGTGAGCCCGGCCAAGAGCAGGGTCAGGATCTGGCGGTCCAGTTCCGTCGGGGTGTCGACGTCGCCGTCGGAGTCCTCGCTCAGCGTGCTCGCCGCCGACAGGGTCAGCGGGTGGGCGTCCCGCCACACGGCTTCGAACAGCGCGTCCATCGCGGTCAGCAGGCCGGTGCGATGCAGTAGTACCGCACCGGGCTCACCCTCGGCTATGGCCGCTAACGGGACCAGCGCCAGCGCGGCATCAGCGAGGATCAGCTTGATCGGTAGGGACTCTGTCACCCGTATCTGCACACCGTCGCGGAGGGACTCCAGGGTCTCCGCGACCACGCCTGGCTCGGCCAGCGCCGGCCGGTCAATCACCACCCGGAACCGTACGCCCTGTCGCACCGCGACCGACTCCACCGTGTTGCTGCCCGGCGGTACGGCGACGAAGGGGGCGGTGACGAAGCTGCGAACCTCCCGCTGGGCGGCGTGCTGCACCTGGGCGAAGCGGTGGCGGACGGCGTCGACCCCGGTGACCAGCTCAATCAGTTCTCCGATGGTGCGCCCCGCGGTCGCCCCGCGATACTCCTCCGCGAGTGTGACGAGGGCCAACTCCGCGGCGCGCAGTGCGGACTGCTGCTCGCCGATCAGCGCCCCGAGCGCGACCGCGGGCGGTGCCACCAAGAACGCTTCGTCGGAGCCCTGCTTCGTCAGGCCGCGGTCGGTGAGGCGGGACAGCGCCGCCGCCACGGTCGAGAGGGGCATCCGCAGCGCGTCGGCAAGTTCGACGGGGTCGGCCTGACCTCTCCGGACGAGTAGGTGGTAGACCGCCTCGTCGTCGGGGCTGAATCCCAACACGCCCAGCATGAGTGGCTGCCTCCCTCGGCCCGCTGCGGCCTGGGCATGAGCCACCCGGATGCACCTGGAACGGTCGTCCGCGCTGGCCAGGGGCCCCGGCGGGGTCCCCGGACGATACCGGTCCGGGGACCCCGCCGGCCACTTCATCGCAGGCCGTAGGCGCGGATGATTTCCTGTCGGATGGCGAAGCCGGTGTCGGTTTGCGCGGCGGCGCGGAGGGCGATGAAGCCGTCACGGTTCTTGGGCAGTGTCAGGGTGCCGGTGTGGCGGTCGTTGTCACCCGGGGTGAGGGTGACTGGTTGCCAGGTGGTGCCGTCGTCGTAGGAGACCTCGAGCTCCACCGCGGTGATGGTGCCGGTGCCGGAGCCGCCGGGCTGTGGTCCGGCGGTGATGCTGATCTGTTGGCGGGAGCCGGCTTTGACGTCGCCCCGCAGGTCGGTCTCCAACTCGTAGCCGAGCTGGAGCAGGGTGAGCGGTTCGGGGGCGCCGTCGGCGTCGTTGGTGCTGGAGATGAAGTCCCACTCGGTGTGGGTACGGGTGGACAGCCGCCACTCGTCGGCCGGGCGTGACGCGTCCAGCACCAGCCGGTACGGCAGCGTCTCGGCCGGCACCTCCTTGTTGGGCAGATAGGAGTAACTGGTGTTCTCGTACAGGAGTGTGTCGCCCTGGTAGAGCTTCATGTTCATCGGCACCGAGCCGTACCTGATGCTTCCGCCGTGTTCGAGCTGGGTGCCCGACGCGCTCCAGGCCTGCACGTTGAGGGTCATGTAGTCCTGGTATCGGCTGTTGCCGACGCTGTACCCGCGGCCGAAGGCGGGTCGGACGGCGGGCGCGAACCAGTCCTGTCGGGTGGTCGTGCCCTTGGCGTACGTGTTGATGAACGCCCGGTCCTCCCAGTCGCCCTGTTGATGACTTTCGTGCCAGTCCGTGTCCGGGGTGACCCACTCGGTCCGGGTGCCGGGGTGCCACTCTGACTCGGAGCTCCCCAGCGCGGGGATGAAGGTCAGGTCGTAGCGGTAGCCGGAACCTTCGGTGTCCTGGACGGCGTGGTAGCGGTTGTCGATGCGGGCCAGGTCGTGGTGGCTGGGGTGGTAGGTGAGGGGTTGGTCCGGCACCTGCTCTGACCAGGACTGGGTCAGGTCGTAGATGGTGTCGGGGTATTTCTCCTGGCTGACTTTCAGCGGCAGCGTCCCGAATTCGGCCAGTTTGGCCAGTAGCTTTCCGATGTCACGGTGGATGCTGGCGACGGGGATGGGCGATTCGCCGACGTACTCGTAGAGGACTCCGGGGTTGTCGTTGACGACCAGGAGTAGTTCGGCTCCGGCGGCAGCTGCGGCGGCGGCCCGGTCGGGTGCGCTGACCTCGTCGCTGCGGGTTACCACGGCGATCCTGCCGTCGACGTCAAGGTCGGTGTAGTCCTTGGGTGCGCCGGTGCCGGCGTAGACGGGGCGTAGCCACTGTTTGCCGGTGGTGATGGTGCTGCCGGGTTGGACCACGGCGTCGATGGGGAGCAGGCCGAGGGCGCGCAGGCTCAGGACCGGCTCACCCTTGCGCCACCGAGCCCCCATGGTGAACGAACTCTCGGTGCCCTTCTCGGTCGGCAGGACATACAGGTCGTCATACCAGATCGGAACTCTGTAGGCAGAACGGAAACTGTCAACGCCGGCAAAGTCGACGGCGTAGTTGAGAGTGCGCTGTCGGTCCTCTGTGCGTCGAGGAGCGGTGGTGTCGAGGAGTCGGGCCTTGCGGGCATCCAGTGTTACCTCGGCCGGCTTGTCCAGCACGGTCTCCGGGGCGACCAGCAGGGCGAGGCCGAGGGAGTCAGCCCGTTCACCCGGAACGTCTACCGTCGTCTCGACGGTGTAGGTCCCAGGTGAGAGGCGCAAGATCCGTTCACCATCGACGTCGAGGTACCAGGGGAACAGCTCGCCGGCCTTCTTCACCGCGACACGTGAGTTGGTGGGCTGGCCGTTGTGGTCGCGGATCTTGATGGTGAGGTCGTAGCGTTCGTCCTCGTTGACAAGGCCGAGTGCGGTCCGGGTGATGGCTTCGCCGGTGGTGGGGTTGGTGCCCGTGAGGTAGCCGGTGTGTTCGCCGATGCCGGCTGCGTGTGGGTCACCGGTGACTGGGATGTTCACCTGGCCTTCGGCTGGGATGGTGATGGTGGGGGTGTCGAGGGTGAATGCGTCGCTGCCGGTGGTGGTCAGGTTGAGGGTGACCGGGGTGGTGCTGGTGTTGGTGAAGGTGACCGGCTTGGTGACGGGGGCGTCGGTGGGGTCGTGTGGCCAGTCGAAGAAGCCGAAGAATGCGGAGCCGGTGGCCCGCGCGGTGCCGTTCACCGCTGCCGCAACATCCAGCCGTCCGGTGCCGACCTGATAGGGGGTGTAGCTGTCGCTCAGAGCCTCGGCGCTGCTCATGAGGGCGTCTTTGAGCTGGGTGTTGGTCCAGTTGGGGTGTTGTTGGGCGAGGATGGCGGCGGCTCCGGCCACGTGTGGAGCGGCCATGGAGGTGCCGTCGAGGCTTTGGTACATACCGTCGCCGGGGCTGTGTTGGGAGCGGGCGGCGTTGATGGCGACACCGGGTGCGGTGAGGTCGGGCTTGAGCGCTCCGGTCCCGGTTAGTGGTCCGACGCTGGAGAACCAGGCGAGTTGGTCCTGTTTGTCGACGGCGCCGACCGTCAGCGCACTGGCCGCGGTGCCGGGTGTGCCGATGGTCGTTCCGTTGTTGCCGGCGGCGATGACGAAGAGGGTGTCGTGCTGCGCGGAGAGGGCGTCCACGGCGAGGGTCATCGGGTCGAGGCCGTCGGTGCGGGACGAGTCGCCGAGGCTCATGTTGATGATGTCGGCGCCGGATTCGGCGGCCCACTGCATGCCGGCGATGATCCAGGAGTCGTAGCCGATGCCGTTGTTGTTGAGGACTTTGCCGATGATGAGGTCGGTTCCGGGGGCGACGCCGGTGTTGTCGTTGTTGGAGGCGGCGCCGGTGCCGGCGATGGTGGAGGCGACGTGGGTGCCGTGCCCCTGCGGGTCGGTGGGGTCTTCGTCGGGGACGAAGCTGACCGTGTCCTGGATGTGGTCGGCGAGGTCGGGGTGGGTGGGGTCGATGCCGGTGTCGAGGACGGCGACGGTGACGCCGTCGCCGTCGTAGCCGGCGTCCCAGGCTTCGGGGGCGCCGACCTGGGGGACGCTGTCGGCGAGGGTGCTGTGTACCTGGCCGTCGAGCCAGAGCTTGGTGATGCCGCTGCTTTCGCGGTTTGCGATCGAGCCGCTGGTGAGGGTGGACCAGAGGGTCCGGCTCTCCTTCTTGTCGGTGGTGAGGGAGTGGCCGTTGATGGCGGGTAGGTCGTGGACGAGGGTTGCGCCGCGTGGTGCGGTAGTGGTGCGGGCCGCTGTTTCGGGGTAGGTGGCGATCAGTGGTATTTCGGTGGTGTGGGCGTCGTCGTAGCCCATCTCGATGAGGTCGGTGACATTGAACAGCCGCTGGTCGAGTCGATCGTCGGCCAGTAGGGGTTTGGCTTCGTCGGGCAGGACGTAGAGGTCGTCGCCGTGTTGCTGGACGCTGAAGCCGCCGGTGGCGTCGTCTGGTTGGTCGACCTCGGCGATGGTCCTGCCGTCGGCGAGGGTCCGGACCGTGACAACGTCGCCAGTGACCAGTGTGACGGTCTGTGTGCCGGCGACTGTGCCGGTGGCGGGTGTGGTTGTCGGGGGCGGGCCGGCGGTCGCGGCGGTCGGACTGATCGCGGCGGCGGTAGCCGCGATCATCCCGGCTGCCGCGACCGCGGCGATCAGCCGCCGCCGCGACCCGCCAGCGGCGAAGGGTTCTGGATGGGAAGACATGGATCTAGTTCTACTGACACTGCTCGGTCAGGTGAACAGCCTTCTATCGGCGGGTAGCCGCCACGGCGCTACTCCGCCACCGTGTGACGGTGACTTCGAAGGGCCGGCGTGGCCAGTTCGGTGGCGGGTGGTCTGCGTGAGGCAGGCCGGGCGGGGTCCCCGGACCCTTGTCGGTCCCGGGGACCCCGCCGGTCAGGTCATCGCAGGCCGTAGGCGCGGATGATTTCTTGGCGGATGGCGAAGCCGGTGTCGGTTTGCGCGGTGGCTCGTACGGAGATGAAGCCGTCGCGGTCTTTTGGCAGCTTCAGGGTGCCGGTGTGGCGGTCGTTGTCGCCCTGGGTGAGGGTGACTGGTTGCCAGGTGGTGCCGTCGTCGTAGGAGACCTCGAGCTCCACCGCGGTGATGATGCCGGTGCCGGAGCCGCCGGGCTGCGGTCTCGCCGTGATGCTGATCTCCTGGCGGGTGCCGGCTTTGACGTCGCCCCGCAGGTCGGTCTCCAACTCGTAGTCGAGTTGGAGCAGCGTGATGGGGAGGGGTTCGGACGGCCCAGCCTGGTTGGTGCTGGAGATGAAGTCCCACTCGGTGTGGGTACGGGTGGACAGCCGCCACTCGTCAGCCGGGCGGGACGCGTCCAGTACCAGCCGGTACGGCAGCGTCCCGGCCGGCACCTCTCTTTTGATCAGGTGGGAGAAATTCTCGTCCTCGTGCAGCAGGGTGTCACCCTGATAGAGCTTGAGGTGTTCCTGCGCCGTGGGATACCTCATAATCCCGCGGTAGTCGAGCACGGTGCCCGACGGGCTCCATGGGTGCGGGCTGAGGGTCATCCGGTCCTGATACCGACTGTTTTTGGTCCAGGCTGACTGGTTGAAGGCCGGTCGAATGGCGGGTGCGAACCAGTCCAGCCTGGTGGTCGTGCCCTTTGTGTAGGTGTGCGGGTCCGCCACGACTGTGGAATCACGCTGTCGGTGGCTCTCGACCCAGGGGATGTCCGGGGTGACCCATTCGGTGCGGGTGCCGGGATGCCACTCCGGCTCGAGGTTCGCGTATGGGACGCCGATGGCCGTGTCGGTGCGGTAGCCGGAACCTTCGGTGTCCTGGTCCGCGTGGTAGCGGGCGTCGATGCGGGCCAGGTCGTGGTGGCTGGGGTGGTAGGTGAGGGGTTGGTCGGGCACCTGTTCCCGCCAGACCTGGGCCAGGTCGTAGATGGTGTCGGGGTACTTCTCCTGGTCGACCTTCAGCGGCGGTGTCCCGTGTGTGGCGAGTGTGGTCAGGAGTTCTCCGATGTCACGGTGGATGCTGGCGACGGGGATGGGCGATTCGCCGACGTGCTCGTAGAGGATTCCCGGGCTGTCGTTGACGACCAGGAGTAGTTCGGCTCCGGCGGTTGCCGCGGCGGCGGCCCGGTCGGGTGCGCTGACCTCGTCGCTGCGGGTTACCACGGCGACTCTGCCGTCGACGTCAAGGTCGGTGTAGTCCTTGGGTGCGCCGGTGCCGGCGTAGACGGGGCGTAGCCACTGTTTGCCGGTGGTGATGGTGCTGCCGGGTTGGACCACGGCGTCGATCGGGAGCAGGCCGAGGGCGCGCAGGCTCAGGACCGGCTCACCCTTGCGCCATCTCGCTGCCATGGCGAAGGGGTTCTCGACGCTCCTCTCGGTCGGTAGGACGTACACGTCATCGTATTCCGGCGCGATAGAATGGAGGTAATAGTACGGGCCGGTACCGGCTCCGTGGTCGATGGTGTACTGGAGCAGGCGCTGTCGGTCCTGGGTGCGTTGGGGTGTGGTGGTGTCGAGGAGACGGGCCTGGCTGGCGTCCAGGGTCACCTCGGTTGGTTTGTCGAGCACGGTTTCCGGGGCGGCCAGCAGGGCGAGGCCGAGGGAGTCCGCTCGTTCACCTGGCACCTCCGCCTTCGTCTCCATCGTGTAGTTCCCCGGTGGGAGGCGTAGCGTTCGTTCACCATCGACGTCGATGTATCGGGGGAACCACTCGCCGTCCGCCCGCAGCAGGACGAACGCCCGCATGGGCTCGCCATTGTGGTCGCGGGCTTTGATGGTCAGGCCGTAGCGTTCGTCTTCCTTGAGGAGCCCGAGGGCGGTGCGGGTGACGGTCTGACCGGTGGTCGGATCGGTGCCGACGAGGTAGCCGGTGTACGAGCCGATGGCGATCCCATTCGGGTCGGCCGTCACCGGGACGTCTGCCTGGCCGCCCGCCGGCACGGTCACCGTCGGGGTGTCGAGGGTGAACGCGTTGCTGCCGGTGGTGGCCAGGTCGAGGGTGACGGCGGTGGCACCGCTGTTGGTGAACGTCACCGGCTCCGTGACGGGAGCGTCCGTGGGCTGGTGTGGCCATTCGAAGTAACCGATGAACGCGGAGCCGGCGGCGCGTACGGTGCTGTCCACGGCCGCTGCCACATCCAGCCGTCCGGTGCCGACCTGGAACGCGGTGTAGCTGTCGCCCAGATCCTCGGCGCTGCTCATGAGGGCGTCTTTGAGCTGGGTGTTGGTCCACTCGGGGTGTTGTTGGGCGAGGATGGCCGCGGCTCCGGCCACGTGCGGAGCCGCCATGGAGGTGCCGGTCTTGCTCACGTACATGCCGTCACCGGTGCTCTGTTGGGAGCGGGCGGCGTTGACGGCGACGCCGGGGGCGGTGAGGTCGGGCTTGACGGCTCCACTGTAGGCCAGTGGTCCGACGCTGGAGAATCCGGCGAGTAGGTCCTGTTTGTCGACGGCGCCGACGGTGAGGGCGCTTTCGGCGTTGCCGGGCGTGCCGATGGTCATTCCGTTGTTGCCGGCGGCGATGACGAAGAGGGTGTCGTGCTGGGCGGAGAGGGCATCCACGGCGAGGGTCATCGGGTCGAGGACATCGGTGCGCGCCGCGTTGCCGAGGCTCATGTTGACCACGTCGGCGCCGGATTCGGCGGCCCACTGCATGCCGGCGATGATCCAGGAGTCGTAGCCGATGCCGTTGTTGTTGAGGACTTTACCGATGATCAGATCGGCTCCGGGGGCGACGCCGGTGTTGTCGCCGTCGGAGGCCGCTCCGGTGCCGGCGATGATCGAGGCGACGTGGGTGCCGTGCCCCCGCGGGTCGGTGGGGTCTTCGTCGGGGACGAAGCTGACCGTGTCCTGGATGTGGTCGGCGAGGTCGGGGTGGGTGGGGTCGATGCCGGTGTCGAGGACGGCGACGGTGACGCCGTCGCCGTCGTAGCCGGCGTCCCAGGCTTCGGGGGCGCCGACCTGGGGGACGCTGTCGGCGAGGGTGCTGTGTACCTGGCCGTCGAGCCAGAGCTTGGTGATGCCGCTGCTTTCGCGGTTCGCGCTGGAGCCGGAGCCGCTGGTGAGGGTGGACCAGAGGGTCCGGGCCTGTTCCTTGTCGGTGGTGAGGGAGTGGCCGTTGATGGCGGGTAGATCGTGGACGATTCGCGTGCCGCGCACTGCGGCGGTGGTGCGGACTGACGCTTCCGGGTAGGTGGCGATCAGCGGCAGCTGGCTCGTGCCAGCGTCGTCGTAGCCCATCTCGATGAGGTCGGTGACGTTGAACAGCCGCTGGTCGAGTTGATCGTCGGCCAGTAGGGGTATCGCCTCGTCGGGCAGGACATAGAGGTCGTCGCCGTGTTGTTGGACGCTGAAGCCGCCGGTGGCGTCGTCTGGTTGGTCGACCTCGGTGAGCGTCTTGCCGTCGGCGAGGGTCCGGACGGTGACGACGTCGCCGGTGACCAGGGTGACGGTGTGCGTCTCCGGGGCGGCGAGAGGGGCGGTTGTCGGGGGCGGGCCGGCGGTCGCGGCGGCCGGATCGATCGCGGCGGTTGAGGCCGCGATCATCCCGGCTGCCACGACGGCGGCGATCAGCCGCCGCCGTGATCCGCCAGCCGCGAAGGGGCTTGGATGGGAAGACATAGGCATAGTTCTACCTATCGCTCCCGGAAAGGTAAACACTCTGTGAGGGGTCGGTTACCCTAGTGATATGATCTTCGGGTGCTGGCGACCCCGGTGCCGGTCAGTCGGCGCCGTGATCAGAGGTCGAGCAGGATGGTGCGTGGGCCGACGTTCACGCTCTCCACCAGCATCTGGGCCCGGAAGCGACCGGTCTCCACTTTGGCCCCACGGGCGCGCAGCTCCTCGACGACCGTGGTGACCAGGGGCTCGGCCACCTCCGCCGGCGCGGCGGCGGTCCAACTCGGGCGGCGGCCCTTGCGGGCGTCCCCATAGAGGGTGAACTGGCTGACCACCAGGATCGGGGCACCGAGGTCGGCGGCCGACCGCTCTCCGTCGAGGATTCGCAGCTCGTGCACCTTGCGGGCGAGGGTTTGGGCGGTCTGCGTCGTGTCGGAGTGGGTCACCCCGAGCAGCACCAGCAGGCCGTCGTCGATCGCCCCCACCACCACGTCGTCCACTGTGACCTGGGCCCGCCCGACCGTCTGCACCACCGCCCGCATCACTCCACCACCGGTTCGACGAAACCGCGCTCGACCAGGTGGGCCACGATCGGGCCGGCCGCCTCCGCCAGCTCGCCGGGGGGCACGTCGTGCGCGGTGGCGAGCAGGGCGAGCTGATCGCGCAGCGGCAACCGCCCGTCCGCCCCACCGACCAGGGCCAGGACGATCGGATCGATCTCCTCGGTCCAGCGTAGGCCGCGCGGCATGGCGAGCACCTGCCGGTCGACCGACCACCCCTCGTCGCCCATGGTGGCCTCCTGCCGCAGCTGGAGGTCGGCGGCGGACCGGTAACGCGCCGCGAGCAGCGCATCAGTGTCGCGTACCCGGAGCCACTCCTGGCGGTCGAACCAGTCAGCGACCCGGTCGCCGAGCGGCGCCTCGACCAGCTGGCGCAGCTCCTCCACCCGGACGACGGGGTTGTCGTGGCCGGAGCGGCGTAGCGAGACGATGCCGAAGCCGATCGCCTCGACCTTGTGCGCGTCGAACCAGTCCAGCCACTCGGCCATCCGCTCCGGGCTGGTTGTCTCGCCGACATCTGAAAGCCACAGGTTGACGTACGCCATCGGGTCGGCGACCTCGCGTTGGATCACCCAGGCGTCCAATCCGCTGCCGGCGAACCAGCCGGCGACCCGCTCGGCCCAGTCCTCACCGGCGACGTGCACCCAGTTCGCGAGGTACTGCATGGTGCCGCCCTCGGTGAGCAGGTCCGGGGCGGCGGCGGCCAGCTCGGCGGCGATCGCGTCGCCCACCCGCCCGGAGTCGCGGTAGACGTGTGTGGTGGTGCCCGGCCCGACAACGAACGGCGGGTTGCTGACCACCAGATCGAAGCGACGCCCGGCGACCGGCGCGATCAGGTCGCCGCGGAGCAGCTCCCAGTCCTGCCCGTTGAGCGCGGCGGTGGTGGCAGCGAACCGGAGCGCTCGTTCGGAGAGATCGGTGGCGGTGACCCGCCGTGCGTGAGTGGCGAGGTGCAGGGCCTGAATGCCGGAGCCGGTGCCCAGGTCGAGCGCGGTCTCCACCGGCTGCCGGACGGTGGCCCCGATCAGGGTCTGGGTGGCGCCACCGATGCCGAGTACATGCTCGGCCTGCAACGCTCGACCGGGGTGGGTGCTGGCGGGCGCGTCGGCGAGCACCCACCAGTCGTCCCCGTATGGCTCCAGGTCGAGGCCCATCCGCAGGCCGTCGCCGTGTCGCTCGACCAGACCACCGGCCAGCGCCTCCTTGATCGGCAGCGGCGCGAGCGCGGTGGCGACCGCCTCGTACGGCTCGGTTTGTTCGCAGACGAAGAGTCGGATCAGGGTGGCGAGGGGATCGCGGTCCTCGGTGGCGCGCAGCGCTGCACGGAAGTCGTTGCGGGCCATGCCGCCGGTCGCCTGCGACCCCAGCCGGCCGGCGATCCCGTTCGAGGTGAAGTTTGCCCTGGTGAGGGCGCTGCGCAGCGCCGCCACGCCAGCGGGGGAGAACAGCATGTCATCTGGGTCCACGTCGCCATCCTGCCCGCCATCGCCATCGTCGTGGGCGCCACCCGCCGGACTTCGGCCGCAGGTGTCAACCAGGGGTGTCGGGGGCGGCGGCCCGGCCCACGGCGAGGTCCGTGTCCGCCCCGGCCCACGGCGAGGTCCGTGTCCGCCCCGGCCCACGGCGCGGCCGGGTCGCCCAGCGCTTCAGGTCCGGGCCGCACTGCCAGGCCGGTCAGCACCGCCACGGCCCGGACGCCCGCCGACCAGCCAGGGGAGTGCGACCCCGCGCGCAGGAATCGGCGGACCCTCGCTGCGCTGGAGGGCGGGGTGACAGGATGAGGGGGATTCTGAGGAGGTCCGTGTGAAGCGTCCGGCGTACCAGCCGATCCTGATCACCGACGCCCCGCGCAGCCAGGACGATCAGCTCACCAGCCGCCAGAAGCGGTACGTGCTGATGATGTGCGTCCGGGTCGCTTGCCTGATCGTCGGCGCGATCCTGGTCGGAGCGGAGGCCCCCATGCTCTGGCTCTGGCTGCCGTTGGCCGGCCTGGGCATGATCCTGATTCCGTGGCTGGCCGTGTTGCTGGCCAACGATCGGCCACCGAAGGACAAGCACCGCCTCGGTGGCCGGCTCCGGCCCCGCGATTCGCAGGAGTCACCGCCGATGAGCCTCGCCGCCGAGGAGCGGCCGCACAAGGTCATCGATGCCGAGCAGTGACCGGGCATCAGGCCGGTGGTCGGGCCCCCACCTGGCTAACCGCCGACGCGCCTAGGTCACCGGCCCGCTGTAGCACCGCCTCCGGGGTCGCCCCGGTCAGCCAGGTGGAGAGCAGGCCGGCGGCGAACGCGTCGCCGGCCCCGGTCGGATCGACCACCGACATCCGGCGGGTCGGGGCTACCGCGATCATGGCGTCCCGGTCCACCCAGACCGCGCCGGCCGCTCCCCGCTTGACCACCACCCACCGCGCCGAGGCGGAGAGCACCCGCCCCTGCGCCGCCGGGTCGAGCCCGCCCGCGAGCACTCGGGCCTCCGCCGCGTTGACCAGGAGTAGGTCGATGCCGCGTACCCAGCCCAGGAAGGCCGCCGCGCCGACCCGTTGTAGCGGCGCCGCGGAGGCCGCGTCCACGCTGATCGACAGCCCCCGCTCGCGGGCCGCGGCCAGGGCGCGCAGCCCGGCCGGTCGGGACCCGGCATCGAGCAGGGTGTAACCGGACAGGTGGAGATGCCGGGCGTCCGGCGCGGCGTCGAGAGCGGCGTCCACCGCCGCCGGGGACAGCCGCAGGTTCGCCCCCCGCTCGGTGACCATCGTGCGTTCCTCGGCGGTGGCCAGCACCAAGACCGTTCCGGTGGGGACCTCGGGCACCTGGGTGACCGCACAGTCGACCCCGCCGCGCTCCAACTCGGCGACCCGGTCCCGGCCGGGACCGTCGGCGCCCACCGCACCGACCAGCGTCACCGGCACGCCCAACGCGCCCAGCCAGGCCGCGGTGTTCGCCGCCTGGCCGCCTCCGGTGAACCGGATCTCGGCCGGCGTGTCCGAACCGTTCATGAGCGGCCCGGCCAGCACCGCCACCACGTCGGTGATCAGGTCGCCGACGACGACCACCCGGGGTGTTGTCATGCCTGCCGGGCCGCCGACGCGACCGCGATCTGGGCGGCGAGGTCGGCGTTGCGCAGGATGATCCGGATGTTCACCGCGAGGCTGGCGCCCTCGGTCGCGGAGTGGAAGTGCGCCAGCAGGAACGGAGTCACCGCCTTGCCGGTGACCCCCTCGCGCCGCAACAGCATCAGCCCCTCGGCCAGAGTGCGATCGTGTAGCGCCGGGTCGAGCTGTTCGTCGGTGGGCAGCGGGTTGGCCACGACCAGGCCGCCGGAGTGTAGTCCGTGCTGCTCCTGGGCGGCGAGCGCTGCCGCCACCTGCTCCGGAGAGTCGACCGACCAGTCCAGGTCGAACCCGCCGTCGGTGAGGTAGAAACCGGGGAAACGGCGGGTACGGTAGCCGACCACACCGACCCCGAGAGTCTCCAGCCGCTCCAACGTGGCGCCCGAGTCCAGAATCGACTTCACACCGGCGCAGACCACGGCGATCGGCGTACGGGCCAAGGTCGTCAGGTCGGCGGACTCGTCGAAGCTCTGGGCCGCCTCGCGGTGCACACCCCCGAGGCCGCCGGTGGCGAACACCCGGATCCCCGCCGCCGCAGCCACCGCGCTGGTAGCGGCCACGGTCGTGGCGCCGTCCGCGTCGGTCGCGGCGGCCACAGCGAGATCGCGTACGGAGAGCTTGGCCACGTCGTCCACGGTGGCGAGTCGGGTCAGCTCGGCGTCGTCGAGGCCGACCACGAGCTGGCCAGCGACCATACCGATGGTGGCCGGCACCGCGCCGGCGTCTCGGACGGTCTGTTCGATCTCGCGGGCCACCCGAAGATTGTCCGGTCGGGGCAGGCCGTGCGAGACGATCGTGCTCTCGAGCGCTACCACGGGACGGCCGACGCGGAGCGCGTCGGCGACTTCAACGCCGTGTCGGAGGTGAAAGGTGGTCACAGCGTCCAACCGTACGGCGTCCGTCCGTCGGGCTCGAAGTAGACCGGGCAAAGGGTGACCTGCCAAACTTGGCGGGTGGAGGTATGGAAGTGAGCACACAGGTTCTCGAGCGTCCCGAGCTGAAGGACGCCGACACCGGCCCCGAGATGTTCCATTACGTGCGCAAAGAGAAGATCGCCGAGAGTGCCGTGATGGGCACCTACGTCGTGGCGCTCTGTGGCGAAACGTTCCCGGTCACCAAGTCGGCCAAACCGGGCTCACCGGTCTGCCCCAAGTGCAAGGAGATCTACGACTCGCTGCGCGAGTGACGATGGCTCGGGCGGTTCCGCCGCCCGTGCGACCTGTGGCGGTGCTCCCCGCTACGTCCCCCTGCGTTGACCGTGGCGTCGAGTGGGACGTACGGCGCTCGCTGGTTATGCTGGGCCGGCCCTCGCGGCACTGTGCGCGAGGGCGTTTTCATGGGCGGCTGCGGGCCGATGCCGGTACGGCTCAGGGGCGTGAGTAGCCCGCGATCCACGGTCGGGGCCGTCCCGCCGGCGGTGAGAGGAGCTTCGTGGCAGCCCGGACGCCAACGCTCGAGACGTTCCCAGCCCTGCGCGCCTGGCAGCGCCGGGCGCTGGTGGAGTACCTCCGTCGTCGGGAGCCGGACTTCACCGCGGTGGCCACGCCGGGGGCCGGCAAGACCACGTTTGCCCTTCGGGTTGCCGCCGAGTTGCTCGCTGACGGAAGCATCGAGGCGGTCACGGTGGTCGCCCCGACCGAGCACCTCAAGACCCAGTGGGCGCAGGCTGCCGCCCGGGTCGGCATCCAGCTCGACGCAGCCTTCCGTAACGCGGATCTGCACTCGTCGGCCGACTTCCACGGAACTGTGGTGACCTATGCCCAGGTCGGGATGGCGCCGCAGGTGCACCGGCGGCGTACCCTGACCCGGCGCACCCTGGTCATCCTCGACGAGATCCACCATGCCGGCGACTCCCGGACCTGGGGGGACGGGGTGCAGGCGGCCTTCGAAGGCGCGGAGCGCCGGCTCATGCTCACCGGCACCCCGTTTCGTTCCGACGACAACCCGATCCCGTTCGTCAGCTATGAGCGGGGCGGGGACGGCCTCCTGCGTTCCCGCGCCGACTCCGTCTACGGTTACGCCGACGCGCTGCACGACGGCGTCGTACGCCCGGTGCTCTTCCTCGCCTATTCGGGTGAGACTCGCTGGCGGACGAACGCGGGTGAGGAACTGGCGGCCCGGCTCGGTGAACCGATGACCCAGGACCTGATCGCGCAGGCGTGGCGAACCGCGCTCGACCCGGCCGGTGACTGGATGCCGCAGGTGCTGCGGGCCGCGGATGCCCGGTTGACCGTGCTGCGCAACGCTGGGATGCCCGACGCCGCCGGGCTGGTGATCGCCAGTGACCAGCAGGCTGCCCGGTCGTACGCGAAGCTCATCGAGCAGGTGACCGGGGAGAAGGCCGCCGTGGTGCTCTCCGACGACGCGGGTGCCTCGGACCGGATCGCGGCGTTTACGGCCGCGCAGCAGCGTTGGCTGGTGGCGGTCCGGATGGTCTCCGAAGGGGTGGACATCCCGCGTCTCGCCGTCGGCGTCTACGCCACCAGCGCCAGTACCCCGCTCTACTTCGCCCAGGCCATTGGGCGGTTCGTTCGGGCGCGGAGGCCGGGGGAGACGGCGTCGGTCTTCCTACCCAGCGTCCCGCATCTGCTCGGCCTCGCCAGCGAGATGGAAGCCGAGCGGGATCATGTGCTGGGCAAGCCGAAGGACCGGGAGGGCTTCGACGACGACCTGCTGGAGCGCGCCCAGCGGGACGACCAGGCCAGCGGTGAACTGGAGAAGCGGTTCGCCGCGCTCTCCGCGACCGCCGAGCTGGATCAGGTGATCTTCGACGGTGCATCGTTCGGCACCGCCGCTCAGGCTGGTACTCCGGAGGAGGAGGAGTACCTCGGCCTACCCGGTCTTCTCACCGCCGATCAGGTGGCCATGCTGCTGTCGAAGCGGCAGGCCGAGCAGCTTGCCGCGTCGCGACGCCGGGCCGCCACCCGGCCGGCCGAACCGGCCGCGGCGGCTGCTGCCGCTCCACCGGCGCCACTGAGTGCGGCGCAGCGTCGGGTGGCGCTGCGCCGACAGTTGAACGCCTTGGTGGCGGCCCGGCATCACCACACCGGTCAACCACACGGCAAGATCCATGCGGAGCTTCGCCGCCGCTGCGGTGGTCCGCCCAGCGCCCAGGCGACGATTGAGCAGCTGGAGGAGCGGATCGCCACCGTGCAGACCCTCTGACCGGATCCGCGATCAGGCCGCCGGGTGCCGAAACGGGCCGGCGGTTGTCGGACGGGCCGGCGGGTGTCGGACGGGCCGGCGGGTGTCGGACCAGACAAAGCCGGCCGGGCCCTCATGGGCCCGGCCGGCGACTATGTTCGGGTTGCGGATCCCTAGTTGGTCATCAGATCGGCGCCACGCCAGCTGAACTCCGGGTCCGCCGCGTACCGCACAGTGATCTTGACGAGATCCTCCGCGTACTTGTTAGCGTGATGTCCGCAAAATACCAGTTCCCCGCCGCCAGCAAGGGTGATGCGGAGCTTGCCGGCAGCATTGCAGCGGTCGCACCGTTCATCGGCGGCCGGGGGGCTCACCGTCTCGGGCGGCGGCGTGAGGGTCGGGGTCATCGCCTTCCTCCTCTGGTCGTCACCGATGAACACTCTCTTCGGTCGTTGCTCACCTATCGTGCAACACCCCGATCAGGGTGCGCGTTCCCTGTGTGCCCGCGGGGGACCGAGGTCACACCTGACTCCGACAGCGTCCCTGCACCAAGGGTGCCACGTCAACGATCACAACCGTGCAACCGTTCGTCCAATGGACGGGGGTTGCGCGGAGAGTGCTCAAACCGACACGCCTGGTTGACATCTGCCGTGACTTCGGGCATGGATTCGGTCCCAAGCGCCCCCTTAGTCCAGGTAGTCCCGGAGGACCTGCGACCGGGACGGGTGGCGCAGCTTGGACATCGTCTTGGACTCGATCTGTCGGATGCGCTCCCGGGTCACCCCGTAGACCTGGCCGATCTCGTCCAGCGTGCGCGGCTGACCATCGGTCAGGCCGAACCGGAGGCGGACCACGCCGGCCTCGCGCTCGGACAGCGTCTGTAGCACCTGCTGGAGCTGATCCTGGAGGAGCGAGAACGACACCGCGTCGACCGCGACCACGGCCTCGGAGTCCTCAATGAAGTCACCGAGCTGGCTGTCGCCCTCGTCGCCGATGGTCTGGTCGAGCGAGATCGGCTCCCGGGCGTACTGCTGGATCTCCAGCACCTTCTCCGGTGTGATATCCATCTCTTTTGCGAGCTCCTCCGGGGTGGGCTCGCGGCCCAGGTCCTGGAGTAGCTCGCGCTGGATCCGGCCGAGCTTGTTGATCACCTCGACCATGTGTACCGGGATGCGGATGGTGCGGGCCTGGTCGGCCATGGCGCGGGTGATGGCCTGGCGGATCCACCAGGTGGCGTAGGTGGAGAACTTGTAGCCCTTGGTGTAGTCGAACTTCTCGACCGCGCGGATCAGGCCGAGGTTGCCCTCCTGGATCAGGTCGAGGAAGGCCATCCCACGGCCGGTGTAACGCTTGGCGAGCGACACCACCAGGCGGAGGTTCGCTTCCAGGAGATGGTTCTTTGCCCGCTCTCCGTCCCGCGAGATCCACATCATGTCGCGTTGCATGTCGCGGTTGAACTTCTCGTCGCCCTCCTCCGCCGCGCGCAGCTGCTCGGTGGCGTAGAGGCCGGCCTCGATCCGCTTGGCGAGCTCGACCTCCTGCTCGGCGTTGAGTAGCGGGACCTTGCCGATCTGCTTCAGGTACGCCCGGACGGAGTCGGCGGACGCGGTCAGCTCCGCGTCTCGGCGTGCCTGCTTGAGGGCCTCGGACTCCTCGTCGTCCCACTCGAAGTCGTTGTCGCTGGCGGAGCTCGCCGCGTCAGCCTCGGCGGCCCGGGTCAGCTCCGCCGGCTCGTCGACCACCACATCCTCGATCTCGGCGGCCAACTCCTCCGCGTCGACCTCGCCAGCAGCCCCGCTCTTGGTGGCCTTCGTGGCTTTCGTGGCCTTCGCAGTCTTCGTCGTGGCCTTCGCCGGCCCGGTCGCTGCGGCCACGGTCGCCTTGGTCGCCCGGGTGGCCTTCTTCGCCGGAGTGGCCTTGGCGCCGTCGGCGGCAGCACCGGCCGCCTTGCGGGCGGTGGCCTTCCGTGGCGCTGGGGCCGGTGCCTCGGCCCCGGTCGGTGCCGCCTTCGACGCAGGCGTGGCGGCCTTCTTGGTGGTCTTGGCGGTGGTGGCCCGGGATGCCGGGGTGGTCGACCGGGCGGCGGCGACCCGTCGGCGTGGGGCGGTGCTGGCTGAACCGTCGACCACGACGGTCACCCCCGCCTCCGAGAGCGCCCGGAGGATCTTCTTGGCCTGGGCCGGAGTCACCTCGGCTGACTCGACAGTGCGCGCGAGCTGTGCCGACGTGAGCTGACCGCCGGCGCTCTGCGCGTGTGCGATCAAGGTGTCGGTGAGCGAGCGAACGTCGGCGCCGGTCTGGCGGGGTTCTGTCACGAATGACCTTCCGGTGGCGAAGTGCGAGCACGGCAGGGTCGTCCGGCGTGGGGCGGAGCGCGGTGCCGGGCGAGTCGTTGAGGACCCCCGTGTCGCGGGCCAGCCGGTTGGTGGCTGTCCGTGGCGCGTGGGCAGGGTGAATTGTAACGCTGTCCACGGCGATCATTCGGCGGCGCACGCCGGACCGCTGGTTGGACCGCCGATTTGGTGCGGATGTGGACTTTGAAAGGATGATACCCGCATATGGCCGCGACCACCCCGGTCGTGCGGGAAGGGGACGAGAATGGTCCGCTCGGTACCAGAGCCGCGGGAATTGCTGGAGATCGCGACCGAGGTGGCGCGGGAGGCGGCCGCGACGGCGTACCGGATGCGCATCCAGGGTGTCTCGGTGGCCGCGACCAAGAGCACCGTCACCGACGTGGTGACCGCGGCCGACCGGGCGGTGGAGCGGCAGGTGCACGACGTGCTGCGCCGGCTCCGGCCGGGGGACGCCGTGCTGGGTGAGGAGTACGGGGAGGCGGGCGCCGGTGGCGCCGTACGGTGGATCGTTGATCCCATCGACGGCACCGTCAACTACCTGTACGGCATCCCGCACAGCGCGGTCTCGCTCGCCGCCGAGGTTGACGGGGTGGTGGTCACCGGGGTGGTGCGCAATGTCGTCACCGGTGAGGAGTGGACCGCGACCGTCGGTGACGGTGCCTGGCGGGACGGCCAACGGCTGCGCTGCTCCACCGAGGCAGATCTGGGCCAGGCGCTGGTGGCCACCGGCTTCGGGTACGACCCGGGCCGTCGGCAGCACCAGGGCCGCGTGCTGGCCGAGCTGATTCCACATGTCCGGGACATCCGTCGGTTCGGCGCGGCCGCCCTCGATCTCTGCTTCGCCGCAGAGGGGCGGGTGGACGCCTACTACGAGAAGGGGCTCGCCCCCTGGGACCTCGCCGCGGGCGGACTGGTGGCCACCGAGGCCGGACTCCGGGTCGGCGGGCTGGCCGGGGCGGCGGCCGGGCCAGAGCTGGTGATCGCCGCGCCTGCGGAGCTCTTCGCGCCGCTGCACGACCGGCTGGCTGGCCTCGACGCCGCCGGCGGCCCGTAAAGACCGACCGGAGGGGGAGCGACCGGAGGTTTGGTCACTCCTCCTGGACGGGGCAGGTGTCGGGCGGTGCCACCGGTGCCCCGAGATCACCGAGGGACTGGTTGACCTCGGTCGTGGTGGCGAGCTGCTGGAAGGCGCTGCCCAGGATGATGTCCACGGTGGCGTCGGCGCGCTCCGGGTCGTAGTCGACCACGGCGTTGTTCAGGAAGTACGCCCGCAGCAGGTGCGCCGAACCGACCCCCTTCGGGCCGTACCGCAGAACCGCGATGTCGTCGGTCTTCGGCGCGTCGCCCTTGTTCTCGATCTGGAACTTCCGATTTTGGAAGTCGTCCGCGATCTTGCTGGCGAGGCCGACCTGGTCAGTCCCATTGAGCACGTTGATCTTTACCTCGGCGGGCTCGCGGAGCGTCACATCCGCCTTCGGCCAGCCCTCCTGGCAGCCGGCGCCGAGCCCCGCGTCGCTCTGCGTGTCCCGGACGAGGGCGACAACGGTGAAGATCAGCGCCAGGATCGCCAACAGGGCGACGACGACGAGTGCTCGCACTCGCGCAAAGCTCATCTGGGTGCTCCCGGGACGGAGGAGGGCGACGGCCGTCAGAGGCGGGTGAACCACCCGAACGGTCGTCCGGTACGCCGCTGAGGTTAACGGTTGTCCGGCGGCGGCGTGGAAACAGCCGGACATGCCGGCGTGCCGGCCGGGAACGAGGTAGTACTACCCCTATCTTCATGTCGCCTGAGTCACATCGGGAACAACTTCCCGTGCGGAGGCGTACATCTCTTCCGCGAGGGCGGTATACATGCCACGCCCGCAGTGGAGGTAAGGTACCGCGCTCGCTGGGGGAGTTCTCTGGCGGCGTCGATCCGACCACTACCGGGTCGGGTGAACGACACAAGTGGTGGCCGCCCAGCGGAACCGAAACAACGTCGTCCGGCGTTACAACCGGAAGCGACAACATCGATATGGGAGAGTGAACCGATGGCCACCGACTACGACGCCCCGCGTCGCGACGAGGTCGACCTCGGCGAGGACAGCCTGGAAGAGCTGAAGGCCCGACGCGTCGACTCACAGTCGGGCGCCGTGGACGTGGACGAGGCTGAGGTGGCGGAGAGCTTCGAGCTGCCCGGCGCCGACCTGGCCGACGAGGAGCTGACGGTCAAGGTGCTGCCGATGCAGCAGGACGAGTTCCGCTGTGGGCGTTGCTTCCTGGTGCACCACCGCAGCCAGTTGGCGGTCCAGCGTAACGGCGACCTCATCTGCCGAGAGTGCGTCTGACCGAGACGCGAATCTCAGCACCGGCGGCGGCTCCTCGTCGGGGTCGCCGCACACCCCGGTCGCCCTGCGGCGGTCCGGTGGGCAGCGCTGCACCCGACTCGGCCGGCCGCCAGCGCGGCCCAGTCCCGCGGGAGGTCCGGTGCCATGACCGAACGGGTCCACCCCGAGCCGGACAGCGCGGTCGACGGACCGGTCACTGACGCCGACGGCCTCGGTGCCACCGTCGCCGAGCTGACCGCCGACGATGTCCCACCGGCCCGGCGGGGGCAGCTCCTCGGTCGCCTGGTCGGACAGGTCCGGACCCGCGGGTTCGGCGACCTGTTCCGGGCGAGGGCGGCGTTCGGCTGGATGGTCGACACCGTCGCCGAGATCGCCCCGCACGTGCCGGTCCGGGACCGGGTCACACTCCGCCGGCACTTCCCCGACCTGGACGGTGAGGCGCTGGCCGAACGTCTCGTCCGCAACGCCGCCCGCGCGAGCGCCGGAGTGGGGGCTGCCGGTGGTGGCGTCGCCGCTGTCGAGTGGACGGTGCCGCCGAGCCTGCTCACGGCGCCGGCACTACTGGCAGCCGAGACGGTCGCGGTGGTCGCGATCGAACTGAAGCTGGTCGGCGAGCTGCACGAGGCGTACGGGGTGCCGCTGCCCACCGGTGGCACCCAGCGGGCGGTGGCGCTCGTCGTGTCATGGTCCGGGCGGCGAGGGATCAACCCGATGAAGCCAGGTGTCGGAGTGAGTGCGGTGTTGGGCGCCGCAGCCCGCCGTGAGCTGCGGGACAGGCTGGTCAGACGCTTCGGCCGCAACCTCACCACGCTGGGCCCGTTTCTCACCGGCGCGGCCGTCGCGAGTTACCTCAACCGACGGGCCACCCGCGCGATGGCCGAACTCCTTCGCGTTGATCTCCGACGCCGGGGTGGGGCACCCCCCGCCCCACCGTGAGCCCCAACCACCGTGAGCCCGGGCCGTCGGTGGCCCTGCTCCCAGGTCGCTGTCAGCCGGTTGAGCCCTGACCGACTCAGTCCTGGGCGGTGTCGGCCGCGTCCCGGGCGGTGTCGGCCGCGTCCCGGGCGGTGTCGGCCGCGTCGCGGGCGGCGAGGAGCGCCTCCGCCAACTCCACCGGCCGTCGGGTGCTGACCACCCAGAACGGGGTCGGGTCAGCCGGATCGTCGAGCACCACCTGCACGGCACCGGGGATCCACGGCCGTTGGATCACGAACGCCAGTGGGTCCGCGCCGACACCGAGCGCCTCCCGTCGCCCTGCGGCGTCCAACGGGATGACATCGGCGACGAACCGGGCCGGCAGCCGCGCGTCGTCCACCCTCAGCTCGCCGTCGTCAACCGCCACCCGGATTCGGCCCAGCCAGAGCAGGCCCGCCAGGCACGCCGGGAGCAGCAGCACGAACGGTAGCCACGCCCGGACGCCCGACGCGCCCAGCCAGATCTCGGCGGCGAGCATCCCGGCCACGGCGAATCCGCCCAGCCAGAGCCACCACGGCAGATTCAGCCGTTCGGCGTAGCGGGCAGGCGGGGACGAGGAGACGCGCACGAGGTGAAGGGTACGGCGCGTGTCGTGGGGAGTACCGGGCAGGATGGGCAGGTCACCCAGGAACCGGATGGAAGAGGGAACCGTGACCGACGTCGTACCCGTGCCTGTGCGGCAGCTCGACCCCGGGCTGCCGCTCCCCGCGTACGCCCACCCCGGCGACGCGGGGGCGGACCTGGTGGCCGCCGCGGATGTGGAGCTGCCCCCCGGTGGTCGGGCCCTGGTGCCGACCGGGGTGGCCATCGCGTTGCCCGAGGGGTACGTGGGCCTGGTCCACCCCCGTTCGGGTCTGGCGGCCCGGCTCGGCGTGACCGTGCTCAACGCGCCCGGTACGGTCGACGCCGGCTACCGGGGTGAGATCCTGGTCAACCTGATCAACCATGATCGGGAGTCGGCGGCGCGGATCGCTCGCGGTGACCGCATCGCACAGCTGGTTGTGCAGCGGGTGGCCCGAGCGCGGTTCCAGCCGGCGGCGGAGCTGCCCGCGTCCCAGCGGGGTGCCGGCGGGCACGGTTCCACCGGTGGCCATGCCGGCCTGGGGTCAGCCCCGGCGGGGACCGATGGCCGGCAGCCGGTGCCGGAGGCGTCGTGACACCCGGCGCGGGCGCGCCGCCAGGAGCGGAGGAAAGTGACAGGGTGGGCGTGAACAGCGTGAACAGCGGAGGGTGTACGCAGTGATCTTCTCCCGAAAGCGGGCCGGTGCCGAACGGCGCCCGCGCGACCAGCGGCCCGAGGCCCCGGACGCGCACGAACCGACGGATTCGGTGGCGCCGGCCCCCGGCCCCTACGACGTGAGCGAGGCGCCCGCCGACGTGCAGCGGCTCGACCTGGGGAGTCTGCAGATTCCCGCAGTCGCCGGGGTCGAGGTGCGGGTGCAGGCCGACCCGCAGGGCGTTGTCCAGCAGGTGGTACTCGTGCACGGGCAGAACGCACTTCAGCTCGGGGTCTTCGCCGCCCCGCGCAGTGCCGGCATCTGGGACGAGGTACGCGAGGAGATCCACCGCTCCCTGTCCCACGACGGTGCCGCCGTCAACGAGGTCATGGGCGCGTATGGCGTCGAGCTACGGGCCCAGGTCCCTACCCAGGACGGCCGTACCGACCTGCGGTTCGTCGGCATCGACGGGCCGCGTTGGATGGTCCGCTGTGTCTACCAGGGCGAGGCGGCGACCGACCCGGATGCGGCCGGCCCGCTGACCGTCTGTCTGGAGGGCCTCGTCGTCGACCGGGGGCAGGAGGCTCGGCCGGTGCGCGAGCCGTTGCCCCTGCGCCTGCCCCGGGATGCCGCCGAACAGGCGGCTGCGGGCAGTTCCGCCGCCGAGCCGAAGCCGGCCCAACAGGCCTGACGGCGCTCCACCAACCGCTGGGGACCACTCCGTCGGCGTACGCTGGCGGAGCGGTCCCGGCGTGCGGCGGGCCCGCTCCACCGCCGGCCCCGGAGGCCGGCCCAGCCCGGAAAGGGTGACGCGGAGGCCATGTCGACCGACGAGCGACGGGGATCGCTGCGGCGCGTGTTGCGTCGGCTCACCGCGACCGAGGCGGAGATCGAGGCGCAGGAGCTGCGCCGGGAGAGCGCCGAACACGGTGGCGTGCCGGCCCGCCAGTGCTGCCGGGGCCAGGTGGTCGCGGTCTCCGGCCGGCTCCGCACCGTGGTCTACACGCCGCGGACCAACCAGCCGACGCTGGAGGCGGACCTGTACGACGGCAGCGACGTGGTGACCCTGGTGTGGCTGGGTCGCCGGCACATCGCCGGCATCGAACCGGGCCGGCACCTGACCGCTCGGGGCCGGGTCGCCATCCGGGGTGACCGTAAGGTCATCTACAACCCGTACTACGAGTTGGAGCCGCCGAAGTGACGACGGGACAACGCCCAACGGCGCAGCCGGGCACGGGAGAGGAGGAACCGCTCCCCACCATCGCCGAGCAGATGGCCGACCAGCTGGGGGGCTGGCGCGGGCTGCTGGAGTCGAGCATTCCGGTGGTCGTCTTCGTGGTCGCCAACATCATCGGTGAGCTGCGTCCGGCGGTGATAGCCGCGGTGGCGGTCGCGGTGTTCATCGCGGCCCTGCGTCTGGCCCAGCGGCGACCGGTGCGGCACGCGGTGAACGGGCTGTTCGGCATCGCGATCGGCGCGGCGATCGCCTGGCGCACCGGCAATGAGCGGGACTTCTACCTGCCCGGCATCCTCTACGGCATGGGCTACGGCGTGGTGCTGTTGCTCTCGGCGGCGATCCGGCAGCCCCTGGTGGGCTGGATCTGGTCGGTTCTGGTGGCCAAGGGCGCCTCCGACTGGCGTCAGGATCCGCTCCTGGTGCGGACCTTTACCCGGCTGACCGTGCTCTGGGGGGTGGTCTGGCTGGCGAAGGTCGGGGTGCAGGCTGGGCTCTACCTTGCTCACCAGGACACCGCGCTCGGCGTCGCCCGGCTCCTGCTCGGCTACCCGCCGTACGTGCTGCTCCTGCTGATCACGGTCTGGACGGTGCGTCGGGTGACCCGGCACACACCCCAGACCCCGGTCGGCTGACGGCCGGCCGCGGGTTCAGCAGGCCTTGCGGGTCCGCTCGACGCTGTCCGGGCCGAGCACCACCGTCCGGACGGCGTCCTCCACCTCCGCCGTACACACGAAGATCAGCTCGTCGCCGGCCTCGATCGAGTCGTCCGGGCTGGGCACCAGCACCCGCTTGCCGCGGAGGATCGCCACCAGCGCCGCGTCGCGGGGCAGCGGCACCGCCCGCAGCGGCTGACCGACGTACGGGGCGCTCGTCGGCAGCGTGATCTCGACCAGATTCGCCTCACCCTGCCGGAAGGTCATCAGCCGGACCAGGTCGCCGACCGTCACCGCCTCCTCCACCAGGGCGGCCATCACCCGTGGCTTGCTGACCGCAACGTCCACCCCCCACTGCTCAGTGAAGAGCCACTCGTTCTCGGCCCGATTGATCCGGGCGACCACCCGGGGCACCGCGAACTCGGTCTTGGCCAGCAGCGAGACCACCAGGTTGACCTTGTCGTCCCCGGTGGCGGCGACCACCACGTCACGGTTGGCCAGCTCGGCCTCCTCCAGGCTGGTCAGCTCACAGGCGTCGGCCAGCACCCACTCCGCGTCCGGCACTCGGTCGGGCCGGAGCATCGTGGGCTGCCGCTCGATCAGCGTCACCTGGTGACCGTTCTCGATCAGCTCCTGGGCGATGGAGCGGCCCACGTTCCCGGCGCCGGCTATGGCGACCCGCATGGTCACTGCCCCCCTTCCAGCGGCAGCGCCGCCACCGACGTGACCGCGTTGACGATGTCGTCGGTGACCAGCATGAAGATCTGGTCACCCTCCTGCACGACGGTGCTCAGCGTCGGCAACGTGCCGATGCCGAACCGGGTGAGGTAGGCCACCCGGGCGCCGGTCGCCTTCTCCAGCGTCGGCACCGACCGGCCGACCCAGTCCTTGTGGACCGGCACCTCCACGATCGAGACGGTGCTCGTCGCGTCCCGGAACAGCGCCTCGTTGCCCTCCGGCACCAGGTGCCGCAGCATCCGGTCGGCCGTCCATCGGACGGTGGCCACCGTCGGGATGCCGAGGCGCTCGTAGACCTGGGCTCGCCGCGGGTCGTAGATGCGGGCCGCGACGCGGGTGACACCGAAGGTCTCCCGAGCCAGCCGCGCAGAGATGATGTTGGAGTTGTCGCCGCTGGAGACGGCCGCGAAGGCGTCCGCCCGCTGGATGCCGGCCTGCCGGAGCACCTCCCCGTCGAAGCCGGCGCCGGTCACCGTGATCCCGGCGAAGTCCGGGCCGAGCCGGCGGAAGGCGTCGGAATTCTGGTCGACGACCGCGACCGAGTGCCCGCGGGCTTCCAGACCGTGCGCGAGGGTCGACCCAACCCGCCCACAGCCCATGATCACCACATGCACCGTGCCCCTCCTCAACATCCGCCCGCACCAGCCGTTCCGGCTGTTGGACGAGCCTGCCACGTCCTCGGGGGCGGACGCGGACCGACGGTACTCCGTCGGTACACCCTCCGACCCTCGGCCACCTGGGGGAGCGGGTGGCCGAGGGTCGTACGCTTGGCGGTTGTGGCCCGCCCCGCCTCGCTGGTGAAGCGACTGCTCGTCGGTCGACCGTTCCGGTCCGACCGACTCCAGCACACCCTGCTGCCCAAGCGCATCGCCCTGCCCGTTTTCGCCTCTGACGCGCTCTCCAGCGTGGCGTACGCCCCCGACGAGATCCTGCTGATGCTCTCGTTCGCCGGGGCCTCGGCGTTCGTCTTCTCGCCGTGGATCGCTCTGGCGGTGGTCGTGGTGATGCTCGCTGTGGTGGCGAGCTACCGGCAGAACGTGTACGCCTACCCGTCCGGCGGCGGCGACTACGAGGTGGCCACGGTCAACCTGGGGCGCCGTGCCGGCGTCGGCGTGGCCAGCGCCCTGCTGGTCGACTACGTGCTGACCGTCGCCGTGTCGGTCTCCTCCGGGGTGGCGAACCTGGGCGCGGTGATCCCCTTCGTGGCCACCCACAAGGTGGCGGTGGCCGTCGGCGCGGTGGTGCTGCTCGCCGCCGTCAACCTGCGGGGAATCAAGGAGTCCGGCACCACCTTCGCCATCCCCACCTACGGCTTCATGATCGTCATCGTCGGCATGATCCTCACCGGGCTGGTCCGGGTGGTGCTGCTCGGCCATGACCTGCGCGCTCCCAGCGCGGATCTGGTCATCGCCGCCGAGTGGAGCGACACGACCGGGTGGGCGATGGCGTTCCTGCTGCTCCGGAGCTTCTCCTCCGGCTGCGCCGCGCTCACCGGCGTCGAGACGATCTCCAACGGGGTGCCCGCCTTTCGGGCGCCGAAGAGCCGCAACGCGGCGACGACCCTGCTCATGCTCGGCGTGGTGGCGGTGACCATGCTGGTCGGCATCGTCTGGCTGGCCCGGCTGACCGGCTTGCAGTTCGTGGAGGACCCGGCCCGACAGATCGTCGCCGGCCCCGACGGGTACGTGCAGAAGACCGTCACCGCGCAGCTCGGCGAAACCATCTTCGGCTCCGGGTCGCTGCTGCTGTTCGTGGTCGTCGGCGTCACCGCCCTGATTCTCTTCCTGGCCGCGAACACCGCCTTCACCGGTTTCCCGGTGCTCGGGTCGATCCTCGCCCAGGACCGCTACCTGCCCCGACAGCTACACACCCGGGGCGACCGGCTCGCCTTCTCCAACGGCATCCTCTTCCTGGCCGGCTTCGCGATCGTGCTGATCGTCGGCTTCCAGGCCGAGGTGACCAGGCTGATCCAGCTCTACATCGTCGGCGTCTTTGTCTCGTTCACGCTGTCCCAGGCCGGCATGATCCGGCACTGGAACCGCTACCTGCGGGTCGAACGCGACCCACAGGTACGTCGGCAGATGATCCGCTCCCGGGCGATCAACAGTTTCGGCATGGCGATGACCGCCAGCGTGCTGGTGATCGTGGTCGTCACGAAGTTCCTGCTCGGCGCGTGGATCGCCATCGCTGCGATGATCATGATCTATCTGGTGATGCTGGGGATCCGTCGGCACTACGACCGGGTCTTTGCCGAACTCACCCCCGACGAGGGGCGGCCGGTGAAGCCGGCACGCAACCACGCGGTCGTACTGGTCAGCAAGGTGCACCAGCCGACCCTGCGGGCGATCGCCTACGCGCAGGTCACCCGGCCGGACAGCCTGACCGCGGTGACGGTGAACGTCGACGACAAGGACACCCGCCGGTTGCAGGCCGAGTGGGAACGGCGGGACGTGCCGGTCCCGCTGACCGTGATCGACTCGCCGTACCGGGAGATCACTCGCCCGATCCTCAACTACGTGGCTGGCGTCCGTCGGTCCTCGCCCCGTGACGTGGTCACCGTCTTCATCCCCGAGTACGTGGTCGGTCGCTGGTGGGAGAACCTCTTGCACAACCAGAGCGCACTGCGGCTCAAGGGGCGGCTGCTCTTCGAACCGGGAGTGATGGTGACCAGCGTGCCGTGGCAGCTCGCCTCAACCGAGGGCAAAGATCTTGACCGGCTGGACGAGACGCTCAGCCGAGGACCGGCCCGCGGTCCCCGGGCGACGCCCAGCGGCCCGGAGCCGGCACCCGCCCCGCCAACGGTCCCCGCTCCGCCGCCCAGGAGCGGCCCGGACCCGTCCGACGGGGGTGCCCGGTGACCGGCGACGAGGGGCTGGCGGAGGCCGAGCGGGTCGAGTTGACCGTCGGGGCGGTGGCCCCGGGTGGCCACTGCGTCGCCCGGGTTGCCGGCCAGGTGGTCTTCGTCCGGCATGCGCTGCCCGGTGAGCGGGTGGTGGCCGAGGTCACCGAGGTGCACCGCGGTTTCGTCCGGGCCGACGCGGTGACGGTGCTCCAGGCCGCGCCGGAGCGGGTCGAGCCCCCCTGCCCGTACGCGAAGCCAGGCCGCTGCGGCGGCTGTGACCTACAGCACGTGTCCCCCGAGGCGCAGCTGACCTGGAAGGCGGGGGTGATCCGCGAGCAACTCACCCGACTGGGTGGACTGACCGGCGCGGAGCTGGACGCGCTGGGCATCCAGGTCGAGGCGCTGCCCGGCGGGTCGTTGGGCTGGCGCTCCCGGGTGCGGTACACCGTCGACGGCGCCGGTCGGGCCGGTCTGCTCAAGCACCGCTCGTACGAGGTGGTGCCGATCGACCGGTGCCGGATAGCCCACCCGGCGATTCAACAACTGCCGGTGCTCGGCGTGCGGTGGCCGGACGCGGACGCCGTCGAGTCGGTCGCCACCACCGGCGGCGACGTGACCGTGACCGCTGTCGCCGACGGGGCGGCGCGGCCGGTGAGCGGGCCGGAACGGGTTCACGAACAGGCTGCCGGACGTCGGTGGACGCTGTCCCCATCGGCGTTCTGGCAGGTCCACCCGGCGGCGGCGGACACCCTGGTCAACGCCGTGCTGGCGCAGCTCGATCCGCGGCCGGGGGAGACCGCCTGGGACCTGTACGGCGGGGCGGGCCTCTTCGCCGCCGCGCTGGCGGAGCGGGTCGGCACCACCGGTCGGGTCACCCTCGTCGAGGCGGCCGGAGCCGGCGTCGCCGCGGCTCGGCAGAACCTGCGGGACCTGCCGCAGGCCGGCATCGTCTCGGGCCGGGTCGCCCCGGTGTTGGCCCGCGGGCAGGTCGCCGGCCCGGTGGACGTGGTGGTGCTCGATCCGCCCCGGTCCGGGGCCGGGGCCGGGGTGGTACGGGCGGTGGCCGGCACCGGAGCGCGCGCGGTGGCGTACGTGGCCTGCGACCCGGCGGCCTTCGCCCGAGACGTACGTGGCTTCGCCGAGCTGGGCTGGCGGCTCACCGCGCTGCGTGGCTTCGACCTGTTTCCCATGACCCAGCACGTGGAGTTGGTGGGGTTGCTGCTGCCGCACCGGCGGCGGACCAAGGCCTGACTACCAGCTCAGCGTCGTCGGTGTGCTGCGGACTGTTCAGGGTGCTCCCGACCGGACTGCGAGCTGTCGCACGGCCGATAGACTCTCCGGTCATGAGTGTTGAACGGGACCCGGCAAACCAACCGGGGCAGCTGGCCACCGTCAGCGGTCCGCAGGACATCAAGCGGATGTCCACCGAGCAGCTGGACATCCTCGCCGCCGAAATCCGTGACTTCCTGGTGGCCAAGGTCTCCCGCACCGGCGGGCACATCGGCCCCAACCTGGGTGTGGTGGAGCTGACCCTCGCGCTGCACCGGGTCTTCGACTCCCCCCGGGACCGGATCCTGTTCGACACCGGCCACCAGGCCTACGTACACAAGATTCTCACCGGCCGGCAGGGTGGCTTCGACAAGCTGCGCCAGCGCGGTGGGCTCGCCGGCTATCCGAGCCAGGCCGAGAGCGAGCACGACCTGATCGAGAACTCGCACGCCTCCACCGTCCTCTCCTACGCTGACGGGTTGGCCAAGGCGTATGCGCTGCGGGGCGAGTCCCGGGCGGTGGCGGCCGTGGTCGGTGACGGCGCGCTGACCGGCGGTATGTGCTGGGAGGCGTTGAACAACATCGCGACCACCCGCAACCCGTTGGTGATCGTGGTCAACGACAACGGTCGCTCCTACTCGCCGACCATCGGCGGGCTCGCCGACCATCTCTCGACGCTGCGCCTGAATCCCGGCTACGAGCGGGTGCTGGACACCGTCCGGGAGGCGCTCGGCTCGACCCCGCTGGTCGGCCGGCCGATGTACGAGGTGCTGCACGCGGTCAAGCGGGGCATCAAGGACGCGGTCGCCCCGCAGGCGATGTTCGAGGACCTCGGCATCAAGTACGTCGGCCCGGTGGACGGGCACGACCTGGAGGCGGTCGAGGGGGCGCTGCGCGCGGCGAAGAACTTCGGCGGCCCGGTGATCGTGCACGCGGTCACCCGCAAGGGCTACGGCTACCGCCCGGCCGAGGAGGACGAGGCGGACTGTTTCCACAGCCCCGGTGCCTTCGACACCGAGACCGGCAAGGCCACCGCGACGCCGTCGGTGAAGTGGACCCACGTCTTCGCCGAGGAACTGGTCGCGATCGCCGACGAGCGGCCGGACGTGGTAGGAATCACCGCCGCGATGGCCGAGCCGACCGGCATCGCCAAGCTGGCCCGGAAGTACCCGGAGCGCACCTACGACGTGGGCATCGCCGAGCAGCACGCCGCCACCTCGGCGGCGGGGCTGGCGCTGGGCGGTCTGCACCCGGTGGTCGCGGTCTACGCGACCTTCCTCAACCGGGCGTTCGACCAGGTCCTGCTGGACGTGGCGATGCACAAGCTGCCGGTGACCTTCGTGCTGGACCGGGCCGGGATCACCGGCCCGGACGGGCCCAGCCACTACGGCATGTGGGACATGTCTGTCTTCGGGGTGGTGCCGGGCCTGCGGCTCGCCGCCCCCCGGGACGCCGCCACCCTCCGCGAGGAGCTGCGCGAGGCGGTCGCCGTGGACGACGGTCCCACCATCGTCCGCTTCCCGACCGGTTCCGTCGCCGCCGACCTGCCGGCGCTGCGCCGGGTCGGTCCGGTGGACGTGCTCGCCGAGTCGACCCGCGCCGACGTGCTGCTGGTCGCGGTCGGCTCCTTCGGCGGTCTCGGCGTGGAGGTCGCCGCCCGGGTCGGCGAGCAGGGCTACGGCGTGACCGTGGTTGACCCCCGCTGGGTCCGGCCGGTCCCGGACGAACTGGTGGAAATGGCCGCCGGGCATCGGCTCGTGGTCACCGTGGAGGACGGGGTTCGGGCCGGCGGCGTCGGTGACGCCATCGCCCAGGCGATGCGGGACGCCGACGTCGAGGTGCCGGTGAAGGACCTGGGCGTACCGGTCGACTGGCACCCGTACGGCACCCGCGCCCAGATTCTCACCGACCTCGGCCTGACCGCCCAGGACGTGGCCCGCGACGTCACCGGCTGGATCTCCCGGCTCGACGTCGACGCCGCCGGTACCGAGAAGGAGCTGGTCTCCGACCAGGTGGAGCCGATCCTCGCCCCGCGCGAGGCCCCCGCCCCGAAGTGACCGCGCTGGGCGACGGCGGACAACCGCCGTCGCCCAGCGGCATCGCGTCGAACGCCGCCGCCCCAAGCGTTACCGCGGAGCGGGCAGGGAACGGTAGTGGGTCTCCTCGATGGTCGCCAGGCTCACCGTGACCTTCTCGTCCGCCAGGGGCAGGACCGCCAGACCCGGGCGGTCAACGAGGCGGGACGTGCCGGCCGGGACCGACAGTGAGTCCTCCGGCGTCGGCTGCCAGCTCAACACGCCCAGTCGTTGCCCATCCACCGGCAGGACGTACGCCTGAAGTGGTGCGGCCCGGTCGGCGGCTGACATCATCGTCGCGCCGCCGGTGGCCGGCCGATACAGCACCGCCGTCATTTCGTCGTTGGCCGCGTCCCAGGTGAGTTGCTGCACCTCACCCGGGGGGCCGTCACCGAGCGTGCCCTCGCCAACCGTCCGGATGGTCAGCCCCGCCATCGGCCAGGAGGCCGGCACCGAGACCGCTGACTTCCGGTTCCCGAACTGGCGTTGGATGCTGCCGAACGGCCCCTGGTCGCCGGCGAGGGCGCAGGTGTCCAATCCGGCCAGGGCCTGCCGCCCGGAGCCGGACTCGTCGCGTACCAGCGGGTCGCGCGGTGTGTCCAGACCGGTGCCGAGGTCGAGGAAGTGATCGGTGGGTCGCCCCTGCGGCATCGACTCGGTGGCGCGCAGCGTGGCGGTGATCGAGACCGCGGAGCAGGCCGGCACCGCCACGGGTGTGCTCAGGCCTCCCTCGATGGTCACCGCCTGACCATCCGGACCGGTCAGGTCGGTGACCCGGGCAGAAACCAGATAGCGGCGACCCGCGTCGGTGTGGACCGGGAGGACATCGGAGTAGACCAGGTAGCCGGGGTCGGTGTGCTCGACGGCGCGGGTGACGGTGTGGCGCCCGTCCTCCCCGGCAACCTGGAGCAGCCAGGAGGCGCCGGTACCGGGAACATCCACGGCGACCAGGGCGAGTGGCGCGCCGTCGACCTCGCCGACCCAGAGGATGCCGGAGGTGGGTAGGTACGCTCGGTCGCCGAGCGGCGACCGCCAGGCGCGGACCGCCTCGGTCACCGCCGTCGTCGTCGCGGCCTCGTCGGCGAGGGAGCCGCGGGCCGGCCAGACGGTGAGTGAACCGTCCCGGCTCTCATGCCCCACCGACAGGTCACTCGGTGCCCGGTCGGCGACCACTGCGCAGCCGGTCAGGGCCGCCACCAGGGCTAGCGCGGCGGCGGTCGTCCTGCCGGTCCGGCGGGCTGCAAGCACCGTTAGCTCCTCCGTTCACCCCGGGCCGGTCGTGCGAAACCGCAATGGTACGAGACGGTGCGGTGCCGCCCAGCACCACCCACAAGGGATCGTGTGGTGGCTTTCGTGTGATTCCCGCTCAGGTAGACTCCGCCGATTGTGACGCCTGCTGACACCCGCGCCGACCCCGCCACCGAGGCCCCGTCCGAGCCGGTCGATCTCAACAGCGCGAGTGCGTTCCCCCGGAACGGTGTCGCAGGGGGGGACCGGAAGCCAGCGCCCGGCCCGGCGACGGCCCCGGGCCGCCGTCGACTCCGGCTGCCGCCGTGGACCCCCCGACGGCAGCACCTGGTGGTGGTTGGCGGGTTTCTGCTCACCGCGCTCTGGGTGACCAGCCAGATCTGGGTCGACCCGGCCGGCCGGGTGGCCGCGCTCTACAGTAGCGACCCGGCACAGGTCCAGTTCTTCCTGGCGCACTCGGTGCGGGTGGTGCTCCACGGGGAGTTCCCGTTCTTCACCGAACAGTTCAACTACCCGGACGGGGTCAACCTGATGGCCAACACGGCCATCCTCGCGCTGGGCATCCCGATGGTGCCGGTGACGCTCCTCTTCGGTCCAGCGGTGACGTTTGTGCTGCTGGTAACACTTGGGCTCGCCGGCACCGCGACCGCCTGGTACGTGGTGCTCAGCCGACACCTCGTGCGCAGCCGGCTGGCGGCGGCGGTCGGCGGATGGTTCTGCGGGTTCTCCCCGGCGATGCTGTCGCACGCCAACTGGCACCCCAACATCATCAGCCAGTTCCTGCTGCCGTTCATCGTCTGGCGGGTGCTCGTCATCACCCGATCCCAGCGTCCGTACCGCGATGGCCTGCTGCTCGCCCTGCTGGTAACCGTGCAGGCGTTCATCAACGAGGAGATCCTGCTCTTCACCGCGATGGCGTGCGGGGTCTTCCTCGCCGCCGTACTGGTGCAGCGGCCCCAGCTGTGGTGGGAGGCGTGGCGGCCCCTGGCGAAGGCACTCGCCACCTGTACGGCGGTGGCGGGCGCGCTGCTGGCGTATCCGCTCTACGTGCAGTTCGCCGGGCCGATGGCGTACCACGGGCTGAGTGACGCGGTCCGGGACTACGGCAACGACATCGCCGCGTTCGTCGCCCCGGGCTCGCCCACCCTGGGCGGGGACGACGCGGCCAACACCGGCCTCGCCCCGAACTACTCGGAGGAGAACGCCTTCTTCGGCTGGAGCCTGTCCCTGATCGCCGTCGGCATCGTCGCGTGGCTGCGCCACGACGTGGTCGTGCGAGCCCTCGCGGCGACCGGGGTCTTCTTCGCGGTGCTCTCCCTCGGCGAGCGGATCTCATGGTGGGACCAGGAGATCGGAGTCGGGCCATGGGAGTGGCTGGTTCGGCTGCCGCTGCTGGACGCGGTGGTGCCGACCCGGTTCGGGCTCATCACCACCGTCACCGTCGGGCTGCTGCTGACGCTCGCGGTCGACCGGTCCCGGGGGCTGCCGCTGCCCCGGCGCACCCTGCGGCTGCGCACCGCCGCCGGGCTGGTGCTGGCGTTGTTGCCGATCGCGCCCATGCCGCTGGCGGTGACCTCCCGACCACCGGTGCCGGAGTTCATCACCGCCGACCGGTGGCGCGGCTACGTCGCGGAGGACCAGACACTGGTGCCCATCCCGGTGCCGAGCATGGGTAACACCCACGGCATGCGCTGGGCCGCCGCCGTCAACCTCGACTTCAAGATCCCCGGCGGCTACTTCCTGGCTCCGCGCAACGCCAACACCGGCGACCCGGGTCGCTTCGGCGGTCGCCCCAGCGGGCTCGGAGAGCTGCTCAGCGAGGTCGCCAAGACCGGACGTACGCTGCAACTCGACGACCGGCAGCAGCGGCGCGCCCTGGACGACCTGCGGCACTGGCGGGCGGCGATCCTGGTCCTACCGGTGGACCAGCACCATGCGGAGCCGCTGCGGCTGACCGTCGAACAACTGGTCGGCCCCGGCAAGCGTGAACTGGACGTCTGGGTATGGGACGTTCGCGCGTTGCTGGAACCGGCGCCGACGGCCTGAGGCCGGAGCCCGGTCGGCCGGTCCCGGCCGACCGGGCTGATTCGCGGCGGTCATGCGCCTTCGTCCAGGAGGCCGGACTCGTCGATGGACCACGGTGCGCAGCAGGATGCCGACGGCGATCGCCAGGGCGATCAGCACCGCACTGCTGATCGCCGATGTCACCGCCATCCCGGTGGTGAACGCCTCCCGGGCAGAGGCGAGTAGTGCGTCTCTAGCCTCGCCGGGCAGCTCGTTTGCCACGCTGACCGCCCCGCCCAGCGTGTCGGTGGCGACCTCCATCGACTCGGGCAGGGTTGACACGGGCGCGGACCTGGCCAGTTCCTGGCGATAGACGACGCTGCCGACACTGCCCAGTACCGCGATGCCCAGGGCGAGGCCGAGTTCGCTTCCGGTCTCGGAGATAGCCGACGCCGACCCGGCGCGTTCCTCAGGAGCCGCCCCGACGGCTAGGTCCGTGCTCAGGGTCATCGTGCCGGAGATTCCGAGGGATGCGATGACCATGCTGACCACCAGCAAGGTGAGTCCGGTAGTCGAGTCGATGCCGGCCAGAGCGCCGAACCCCGCAGCGCCGAGCGCCAGGCCGCCCGCCATCACTGTCGACCGCGACAGACGGCGGACGACAAACGGCGCCAGCATCGCCCCGGCGACGCCCATGAGCGTCCACGGCAGGGACCAGAGTCCGGCTCGCAGCGGGGACATGCCGAGGACGAGCTGAAGGTACTGGCCCGCGAAGAACTGCACGCCCGCCATCGCAAAGACCGTCAGGGTCTGCGTGGCGACGGCCACCCCGAACGTACGGCGGGTGAATAGCGCCAGGTCGAGCAGGGGGTCCCGCAAAAGCCTCTGCCGACGAACAAAGATCCAGCCGAGACCGGCGCCCAGGGCCACGCACGTCCACGGCAGCGGACCGCTGGACCCCCCGGCGAACTGCTTGAAGCCGAACACTACGGCCAGAATGGTGACCAGCGAGAGGAGAGCGCTGTGCAGGTCCGGGCGGCCAGCATCAGGATCCGCCTCCTCTGGAAGCAGCATCGGACCAATGATCAACAACAGCACCATCACCGGCACGCCGAGAAGGAACACCGACCCCCACCAGTAGGACCCAAGGAGAACCCCACCGACCAGCGGTCCGATGGCGGTCCCGGTGACAAAGCTGGTCATCCAGACACCGATCGCCATCGGCCGCTGCGCCGGGCTCTGAAACATGCTGCGGATCAACGCCAGCGTCGAGGGCATCAGCGTGGCCCCGGCGACGCCGAGCAGCGCCCGGGTGAGGATCAGCATCTCCGGTGTGGTGGAGAAAGCCGCCAGCAACGACGCGACGCCGAACCCGAACGCGCCGATCAACAACAGCCGACGTCGGCCGATCCGGTCGCCGAGCGACCCCATCGTGATCAGGAAGCCGGCGATGAGGAAGCCGTAGATGTCCGTGATCCAGAGCAGTTCCGAACTGCTCGGCTTGAACGCTTCACTGAGCGCCGGCACCGCCAGATGCAGCACCGTGAGGTCCATCGCCACCAACAGCGTCGGCAGGGCCAGGGCAGCAAGACCCCACCACTCTCGCCGCCCCGCCCGCTGCGGTTCCTGAGCATCCATGGCATTCCTTTCACTTTTCAACTCAAGTCGTGGCTTACCGGGCGCCGGGCGGCTCAGGAGGTGGACTGCCATGGCATCTCAGAAGCCCTGCGGAGCACACTGTCGTCACGGAGCACGCCCGGACCCTTGGCGTACTGGGTCTCAGCTCCGGTCACTCGGGTGAGCCGGCCGGCTCACGATGAGCAGGTGGCGGAAACGGCGGGACGGTCAGGTGCCGTAGGGATGGTCGGCTCTCGCGGTCCGCAGAACACCGGACCACCATGCCAGCTGGTCGAGCAACGTCTTCGCCGCGGCATTGCAGCCCCGCGGGTCGGTCGGCGCGCCGGATCCGTCAAACCGCTCCCCCGCACCGTGGAAGCTGACGGTGTCTCGGATCGGGACCGCATGCACCTCACTTAGGACCGGCCGCAGGTGCTCGACCGAGCGCAGACCGCCGGCGAGCCCGCCGTACGACACGAAGCCGACCGGCTTGGCCTGCCACTCCTTCCGGTACCAGTCGACCACGTTCTTGAGCGAGGCGGGGTAGCTGTGGTTGTACTCCGGCGTCACGAAGACGAACCCGTCCGCCGCCGCGAGCCGGGGGGTGAGCGCACGAACCGCCACAGGCTCCTCATTCGCGTTGAAGTCCGGCAACTCGTACGGCAGGTTCGCCTCCACGAGGTCGATGAGGTCGAGTTCCATGTCGTCACGCTGCCGCACCTGCGCGGCGAACCAGTTGGCCACCACGGGCCCGAAGCGGCCTTTACGGGTGCTACCAACAAGGATGACGATCTTCAGTGGTTCCACGGACATCGTGCATGGTCCTTCCATCACCAGGGCAGCGAGCAGGCTCTCCGGTCTCCGCGGCGAGCAGCCGGCCACGGCGGACGGCAGTGATCCGGCGCGCTGCCCCAAACCGCTGCTACGCCCTCACGGTCGGCCCTGAACCAAGGTTCAAGTCAAGTACCGTGCACCCATGACCGACGTTGCCGTCAACGGGCTCACAGTGGGTGAACTGGCTGAGCGCAGTGGCGTACCCCCATCGGCGCTGCGCTTCTACGAGCGCCAGGGTCTGATCCGTAGTCGCCGCACGTCTGGCAACCAACGGCGATACAGCCGAGACGCGCTGCGCCGCATCGCGTTCATCAAGGCGTCCCAGCGCATCGGCATCCCACTGGCCATGATCCGTGACGTCCTGGCACTGCTACCGGAGAAGCGAACACCTACCGTGGAGGACTGGCAGCGGGTCAGCGACTGCTGGCGTGCCGACCTCGACGCCCGGATGACGCTGATGGCGCAGCTTCGCGACGAACTGCTCGACTGCATCGGATGTGGTTGCCTGTCCCTGGAGCGGTGCGCTCTCGCCAACCCGAACGACGCGCTCGGTAGGGACGGGCCGGGAGCACGTCGACTCCGCAGGACGGCCGATCGTCAGCGGGATGTCACGAACTCCGGGATCGAGAGCACCAGGTAGGTGACGAGGCCGGCGGCGTTTCGCGTTCGGTGAGCAGGGTCAGCAGCGACAGCAGGGTCACGGCCGCTGGCTCAGGTCGCGCCAGGACGTGGTGACAGTGAGCTGCTTCCCAGTCCGATCGGGGCACGCCGGGAAGCCGCTCCCCTGCGAACAGCTCCGCGTCGAGTTAGCCGAGCAGCAGCGCTCCTAGCTGACCAGGGGACGGACGTCCCAGAGCCAGACGTCGTCCACCCGCTGCGGTGTGCCGAGCAGCGAGGTCATCAGGTCGCGCAGCACCGCCTCCCGGGGGTGGGCACCGAGCACCACCACCGAGGCCTGCCAGTACCGCAGGTCCTCGATCACCTGCCGCCGCTCGGCATCGGTGATGTCCGGAGTGGCGTTCTGGCCCATCGTCGAGTAGATGAGTCGGGTCGTCGGCCGGTTCTCCGCCCCGAAGATCCCCTCACCCTGCTCGTTGGGGCCGATGAAGTACCCGCCGGGAACGGGGAACGCGTGCTGCGTCAGCGCACTCCACCGCAGCGTGGACAGGCCGTGCACGTTGCTCGGGATCGGCACCGGGACCAGGGTGCGCCCCTCGGGCACGTACGGCCGCCAGCCACCGGCGGTGATGAACTGCGGTGGGGGTGCCACCGCCTCCACCGGCAGCGGTCGGGGGATCAGCGGCAGCAGGGCCAACGTGATGGCCGCGTAGCCAACCGGGCGTCGCCACCGCCGCGGAAACCGGGGTGGGCGGCCGGAACGCTGCGCCGGCACCGGTGGCCGGCCGGTCCCGGAAACGGCTTCCCAGGCGACGGCGAGCAGGATCCCGACCGTGGCGGCCACGATCAGACTCAGCCGGGTCGGCATCATCATCTCGACCAGCGGCAGCTCCTCGGACACGTAGGCCCACGGGCCGTCGATGTCGGTCTCGACGCCGTCGAAACGGATCGTCGGGCCGAGGGAGGCCACCGTGAAGACCACCATCAGCACCGCCAGGATGCGTGCCACCAGGCTGCGGCGGATCAGCAGCAGGAGGGCCACCACCGCCAGGATCACCAGCGGCCAGCCGAACCAGCTGTTCTGCTCCGTCACGCCGATCGTCTGCTCCACCGCCGGGTCGCCGGCCAGGGTGTCCCTGGGAAAGGTGACGAAAGCTTTCAGGTCCTCGCCCCAGCTGTGGAAGACGCCGCCCTGGAGTCCGCGGTAGGACTGCGGACCATTGAACTGGAACCAGATCGGGTACGCGGTGAGCAGCAGCGCCAGGCCACCACCGGTGCCGAGGGCGGCGGCGAAGGTACCGGCCTGCCGCCGGGCGGCCCCCGGCCGCAGCACCGCGTACGTGGCGACGACGACGAGGCAGGCCAGCGCCGTGAGCAGCAGCATCTCCTCGTTGATGAAGATCTGGTAAGCCACCAGCAGGCCGAGCAGGATGCCGTTGCGCCGCCAGCGGCCGGGCTCGCCGAGCCGCAGTACGCGGAGCACGATCAGCGGGAGCAGGAAGTTGGAGACGAAGTTGGGCTGGCCGTTGGCGTGGTGCACGACGCCGGGTGCGAAGCCCAGGAACGCGCCACCGACGAACGCGGCGGCCCGGGAGCGCACCAGGTGCCGGGAGAGCACCCAGTAGGAGGTGCCGGCGGTGGCGGCCAGCGCGCCACCGAGGTACAGCACGTACATCACCTGGGGGCCGACCAGCATGGTCAGCGGCGCCAGCGGCAGGGTCACCCCGAGTAGTGAGGTGTTCGCCATCATGTTCACCCCGAGCGGGGCGTTCTGCCGGGTGCTGAAGAGTGGGTTTTCCAGATTCCCCACCGAGTACGCTCCGTGCGCGAAGAGCCACTCGAACCAGCTGTGGTCGGTTGGCAGGTGGGCGGAGACGCGGTTGGGGATGTCCCCCCAGTGGTTGAGGCAGACCAGTACGCCGAGGGCTAGGTAGACGCCGATGGCCAGCACGTCGGCGCGGGCGGGTCGCCACCGGGAACGCCGGGTCGGCGTTTCCACCACAGTGGACGCAGGGGTGCTGGTCTGTGGCACGGAGTCAACCATCGGCGCGGGCACGACGCGCCATCGTACAGGCGCCCCCGGTGCGGACCTGCCGGCCCCGGTCATCCTCGGTTCGCGCTGTCCGTCCTCGGTCGCGCACTGACTCGCCACTGGCGGTGAAGCACTAGGTTGTCGGGGAGTCAGGCGCAAGGAGGCCGGGATGCGGGTACTGGTTGTCGAGGACGAACGCAACCTCGCCGACGCGATCACGCGGGGGTTGCGGAAGCGTGGCATGGCGGTGGACGTCGCGTACGACGGTGACAGCGGGCACGAGATGGCCTTCGTCACCCGGTACGACGTGGTGGTGCTCGACCGGGACCTGCCGGGCGTGCCCGGCGATCAGATCTGCGCCGAGCTGGCCGCCTCCGGCACCCTGACCCGGGTGCTGATGCTGACCGCGAGCGGGACGGTCGCCGACCGGGTCGAGGGGTTGCAGCTGGGTGCGGACGACTACCTGCCCAAGCCGTTCGCCTTCGACGAACTGGTCGCCCGGGTGCAGGCGTTGGGCCGCCGCGCCACCCCGGCCGCTCCGCCGGTGCTGGCGGTGGCCGACCTGGTGCTCGACCCGGCTCGGCGGACGGCCACCCGGGCTGACGTGCCGGTAGACCTGACCAACAAGGAATTCGGGGTGCTGCACGAACTGGTCAAGGCCGGCGGCGCGGTGGTCTCCAGCGAGGAGTTGCTGGAACGGGTTTGGGACGCGAACACCGACCCGTTTACGACCATCGTTCGGGTCACCGTGCGCACGCTGCGCCGTAAGCTCGGCGATCCACCGCTGATCGAAACCGTGGTCGGCGCCGGCTACCGCGTGGCCGAGGCGGCGGCGTGACCGCCGGCCGGGGCATGCGGCCTACCCTGCGCCTGCGGCTGACCCTGCTCAACGGGTTACTGCTGGTGGGCGCCGGGGTGATCCTGGTGCTGCTGGCCTGGCTGCTGGTGCGCGACGCGCTGCGCCCCACCGACGAGCTGCTCGCCGGGACGACGGTGGTGCTGGCCGACGGCCGTTCCCTGGACGCCGCCGAGTGGCAGCGGCAGCTGGGCGAGACGGCGAGCCAGGAGCTGCTGGCCAAGGGGCTGGCGGCGTTGCTGGCGATCAGCGTGGTCGGGGTGGCCGGCGGCTATCTGGTCGCCGGTCGGGCACTGCGCCCGCTCTACCAGGTCACCGCCACCGCCCGACGGCTCGGCGAGACCACCCTCGATCAGCGCATCGGCTACTCGGGGGCGGACGACGAGGTGGCCGAGCTGGCGCAGACCTTCGACGCGATGCTGGACCGCATCGCGGTCGCGTTCGACGCGCAGAAGCGCTTCGTCGCCAACGCCTCACACGAGCTGCGGACCCCGCTCGCCGTGATGCGCACTGAGATCGACGTGACGCTCAGCGACGACGAGGCGGATACCGCCGAGTACCGCCGGATGTCGACTGTTGTCCGGGATGCCTCGGAGCGGGCCAACGGCCTGGTGGACGCGCTTTTGGTGTTGGCCCGTAGTGAGGCGCAGGCCGGCCACCGCCTCGCCCGGCGGACGGAGTGTGATCTGGCTGCCGGCACCGCCAACGCGCTGACGGCGGTACGCCGGGAGGTGGAGCGGATCGGTCTGCGGGTGCAGACCTCACTCGAGTCGGCACCGGTGGTCGGCGACCCCGGGCTGCTCGACCGGCTCGCCGGGAACCTCGTCGAGAACGCGGTGCGCTACAACCATCTGCACGGCCGGCTCTGGGTGCGGACCGGCTCGGACGGCCGGCGGTCCTGGCTGGTGGTGGGCAACACCGGCTTCGAGGTGGACCAAGCCGATGTGCCGGGGCTGTTCGAGCCGTTCCGGCGGGGTGGCCGGGAACGGACCGGCGCCCGGGGCTCCGGTCTCGGGCTCTCCATCGTCCGGGCCGTCTGCGACGCGCACGGCGGCACGGTGAAGGTGATCGCGCAGCCGGGCGGTGGCCTGGAGGTGACGGTGACGCTGCCGGCAGCAGATGGGCTGGGCCCTGCCGTGACGCGGTGATTCCGCTTCGGCTCCGGGGCGTTTTGGCGATGCGCTGTCCTGGCGGGACGCGCGGCGTGGACCTGGCAGGATGCGCTGGTCGGGCAGGACGCTATCTCCTGCCACTATAAACATATAGCACGATGGGGGCCTTGCCGCAAGACCCGGGTATTGCCGCAGAATCGTCGGTCGAAGCCAGAACCTGCAGATATCGGGGGTTCGCGAAACGCACGTGTTCGCGGGTGCGACATCAATTCCTGCGGGGCTGCTGGCGGAAGCGAAAATGTCGACGAATGGGGGCGCGATTCATGTTTGACGTGATCATTGTCGGTGGTGGGCCGACCGGCATGATGTTGGCCGGTGAGTTACGGCTGCACGGAGTGCACGTGGTGGTGCTGGAACGGGACACGAAGCCGCCGGTAATTGTCCGCTCGCTCGGGCTACACGTGCGCAGTATCGAGGTGATGGACCAGCGCGGCCTGCTGGAGCGCTTCCTCGCGAACGGCCAGCAGTACCGGATCGGTGGCTACTTCGCCGGTATCAGCAAGCCGTGGCCCGACGGCATGGACACCGCGCACGGGTACATCCTTGGTATCCCGCAGACCAGTACGGAACGGCTGCTCGCCGAACACGCCACCGAGGCCGGCGCGGAGATCCGGCGCGGCTCCGAACTGGTTGGCCTGAGCCAGGACGAGGATTCGGTGACCGCCGAACTCGCCGACGGCACCCGGCTACGTTCCCGCTACCTGGTCGGCTGCGACGGCGGCCGGAGCACGGTACGCAGCCTGCTCGGCGTGGACTTCCCGGGCGAGCCCACCAGGTACGAGACGTTGCTGGGTGTCATGGAGCTGACCGCAGCTCCGGAGGAAGTCACCGCGGTGATGACCGAGGTCCGTAAGACCCAGCTCCGGTTCGGTGCCGGACCGGTCGGTGACGGCGACGGTCTGTACCGCGTCGTTGTGCCCGCCGCCGGGGTGGCCGAGGATCGTGCGACCCCGCCGACCTTCGAGGAGTTTCAGCAGCAGCTGCGGGTGACCGCCGGCACCGACTTCGGCGCGCACTCACCGCGCTGGCTGTCCCGGTTCGGCGACGCCACCCGGCTCGCCGAACGCTACCGGGTCGGCCGCGTGCTGCTGGCCGGCGACGCGGCGCACGTCCACCCGCCGCTGGGTGGACAGGGCCTCAACCTGGGCATCCAGGATGCGTTCAACCTTGGCTGGAAGCTCGCCGCTGAGCTTGTCGGCTGGGCGCCGAGCGGACTGCTGGACAGCTACCAAGCGGAGCGGCATCCGGTGGCCGCCGCCGTACTGGAGAACACCCGCGCACAGACAGAGCTGATCGCCCTCGATTCGGGGCCCCAGGCCGTGCGCCGGCTGATCGCGGAGTTGATGGATTTTGAGGAGGTGAATCGCTACCTGATCGAGAAGGTGACTGCGATCTCGGTCCGGTACGACTTCGGCGAGGGACACCACCTGCTCGGCCGGCGGTTGCGCGATGTGGAGCTGAAGCAGGGGCGTCTCTACGGTCTGATGCACCGTGGCCACGGAATGCTGCTCGACCAGACCGGCCGGCTGTCGGCGGCAGGCTGGGGGGACCGGGTCGACCACGTCGTGGACGTCAGTACGGAACTGGACGTGCCCGCCCTGCTGCTGCGGCCGGACGGCCACGTGGCGTGGGTCGGTGACGATCAGGAGGAGCTGCGCGCCCATCTTCAGCGATGGTTCGGCGCCGCCGTCGTCTGAACGTGAGTGGCGGCGGGTGCCGATGGTGGCCCTGCCGGTCGGTGCGGGGAAGTCGGAAGGAGCGAGGACCGGCTTCCCCGCGCCGCCACCGGGTCATGTCATCGAGGTGCGGGGCGGCGAGGTCCCACAGGGTGTCTCCGGCGGTGACGTCGATAGTCCTGGCGGGTTTCGATCTGTGGCGCGGGCGTCGGTCTGGCCTCGGTGGCCGTGCGCAGTGGTGGGAAAAGCGGCGGTGGTGACGGCGGTGGTGCCGAGCAGCGTCGCCGCAAGTGCTCGCAAGGGGCCAGGGAGATGCAGAGTGAGGTGTCACCGCAGGCGGGCGGCGAGGTACCGGTGGGCGTGACCGGCGACGGCGGTCATGAGGAGTACCCACAGCAGCCAGGCGCCGGTGTACGCCAACAGGGTGATAGAGCCGGTCGTCAGCGGCTGATGCACCCATGCCTGGAGCCGGTCCCGAGATTAGATCACCGGTGGTGAACCAGCCGGTCTGACAGAGCAGCGCTGGGGGTGCCAGCGCGAGGACAGCGGTAGCGGTGCGTACGACTGCTGTCGAGGCGCACTTCTTCACAGCCTGGCTCTCTCCGGCGTCGCAGCGGTTGATGAGTCAGACCGTAGGAGTGCTATGTGCCACCGCAGTGGGTGAAGGACCTGACAGCACCTCACACTTCCACACCACCTCACAGCCGCAGGTCAAGCTTTGCCGCCACGCGACGCGCGCGCAGCCCAGCGGGCGGTGGGTAGCGGCATGAGACCCGGCCGTGCGCCGGGAGCCGCGCGTTGCTCGGTGATCCGCGTTCGTCGGCCTCACGGCTGCAAAGCTGCACACCGGCGCCACGGTCGGTCTACGTCCGGAGACTCACCGCCTGACCTGGTGGCGTCCCAAGCTGATGACGGTGCGTGACGGGTGCTATCGAGTCAGCCATTCCCTCGGTATGCGGATTTGCCGATATGAGTGTGTTAGGTGATACCGCACGCTGCGACGAGCGGGGATCAGCCGTTGCCGTGCTGCCGTTCCTTCTCCGCCAGAGCAGCCGCTGCCCTGTCCAGGTCGTAGTGAGGAAACACAGGAATACCCCGGCGGCGCAACGCCTCGGCCGCGACGCCACGCCCAGCGACGGTGACGCCGGTGAAGGTTCCGTCGTGAACGTAGGTGCTACCGCAGGTAGGGCTGCCGTCGACCAGGATGGCGAGGCCGACTCCGGCCTGCAGTGCCTTGTCGACCGCGTGCTGCGCCGCCGCCTGGAACAGTTCGGTGACGTCACGGCCCGATGCTTCGTGTACTTGGGCGCGGCCGTCGAGGACGTCGGCTGCGCTGCCGCCGACGATCTCAGCTGGCGGGCGGGGCACCGGGAATCCGACGGCCAGTTCTGGACACAGCGACACGAGGCGTCCTTCAGAAGCCCAGCGCTGCCAGATCGGAGAGGAGACCGGCACGCCGGTCTCGTTGAACCGGAGCGGTGCGCCGCCCAGGCAGCCGCTGACCAGGATTGTCAACATGGCAACACCTGGGGCAGCAGCGCCGTCAGCGTAGCCGCGGTGTAGGTTGCCGTGGCCCCCGGCGGCAGGCCGTCTCCAGCACGGTCGAGGAACGCCGTGTCGATACCCAGAGCGGCGGCTCCGGCGACATCGGACGATGCGGAGTTGCCGATGTGGATCACGTCGCCGGGGCCCAGGCCGAGGCGGGCCAGCGCGAGCTGGAACGGTTCGGGGCGGGGCTTGTATGCGCGGGCTTCTTCGCTGGTCACCGCGGCGGCGACGGCGATGTCGTGCCACCGCAGCACCGCCGTCAGGTCGTCCTGGTCGACGTCGGAGACCAGGCACACCGGCACCGTCACAGCATCGAGGAACGGCCGGCTGTCGTCGTACAACGGTGGATGACGCCAGGAGTGCAGCTGCTTCCGGCAGATCGGCTCAAGCTCCACGGACGCCCCGAAGTTCGCCACAGCCTCGGTGAGGCTGCCGAGCGTCAGGTCTGCGAGCGTACGAAAACCGGCCCCATACGCCATCTCGGCGCTGGCCTCCAGCCGTCGGGACCACTCCGCCGCGATAGCAGACGGATCGACTGCGATCAAGTCTGCTACCTGCACGCAGACGTCATTGACCGAGCTCTCATCATCGTGTACGAGCGTGCCGTACACGTCCAGCAAGATCGCCTGATACACAGTGAGACGCTATCCGACTGAATCTGACCCCGGTCGGTCGCCAGGCACCTCTCGTACCGAAGCCGCCATCACAGACCGGCACAGCCGGCACCTTGTTGCGTACGCGCTTCCGCCGCGATCCGGTATGGGCGCGACTCGCGCCCTCGGCAGTGACGGCGTGTAGTCGGTGGGTGGGTTCGCCGTTTGACATCGAGGCTTGCTCGACAGACGTCGTCGGCCTTCTGGCGCGTCGATCTCTGTACGCGGTCCGGCGTACCTGCCTGTCACCCGATCTCTGCACCGGCAGTGAGGCGGGCTACGGCCGGATGGTGGTGGAGGGAAAGGCGGTGAAGAATCGGCTGCACCTTGACGTGCGGTTCGGCACCGGCCTCGTCGGCGCCGAGCGCGTGGCCGCCCTTGAGGCCGCGTGCGCTCGGCTGGTCGCGCTCGGCGCGGTACGCGTGCGACTCCTGACCGCTGACGGCTACAACGAGTCATGCCTGGTGACGCGGAATGTCGAGGGCAACGAGTTCTGTCTCGACTGACGCCCCGCCGCTCCGCTGCTACCGCCGACCGCCAATTTCCTCCTAAAGTAGGGCAAAATCGTTATGGTGGCGGTGTGCAGTTGCCGCAACCCTTGAGCTGTTACCTGCCAGACTCACCCGACTCGGGGGACAGCCTGAAGCCATCGCCCGGGCATCAGGCCGCTAGGTCCGGTGGTTGATTATGCGAGTTGGGGTGCTCATCCTGCCGTCGGCCTCCTGGGCGCAGGCCCAGGAGATGTGGCGAACCGCCGACGAAATGGGGCTCGCCCACGCGTGGACGAGTGATCACATCGCCTGGCAGGACATGATCGGTAAGGAGTGGTACTCGGCGGTGCCGACCCTGGCGGCCGCGGCGGTTGTTACCCGTCGGATCACGCTCGGCACCCTCGTCTCGTCGCCGAACTTCCGACACCCGGTGCCCTACGCCAAAGAGATCGTCACGCTCGATGAGCTCAGCGGTGGGCGCTTCATCCTGGGTATCGGTGCTGGTGGCAGTGGAGTCGACGCCACCTTCCTCGGCCAGGAGCAGGAATGGACACCCAATGAACGCGCCGAGCGGTTCGCCGAGTTCGTGGAGTTGATGGCTGAGTTGCTGTCCAATTCCATCACCGATGCCGAGGGCCAGTACTACCGGGCGCGACAGGCGCCGATCACGCCGGTGGAGGGCCCGCCCCCACACATTCCGTTGGCGGTTGCCGCCAACGGGAAACGCGGCATGGCGCTGGCCGCGCGACACGGGGACATCTGGGTGACCAACGGCCGGTCGCCGCGTAACGGAGTTGTCCCCCCGGTTGCCAGACCCGACGACGTCGCGGGACAGGTACGCCAGTTGGCCGACATCTGCGAGTCTGTCGGCCGTGACCCGTCAACCCAGCGTCGGCTGTTGATGTACGTGAACCGGGAGCCAACGGCGCTCGCCTCCCTGGACGTGTTCCGGGAGACCGTCGACACGTACCGCCGGGTGGGCATCACCGACCTGGTCGTGCCCTTTCCAGGACAGGCGCCCTTCAACACAAGCATGGAAGTACTCGAACAGGTAGCCGGGATCCTGCCCGAACTGGGAGCGGACGCCTGATCCGACAGAACAGCCCACCACCAGCGACGACTCCCACTCCACCAGGTGTGGCTGGAGGGCTAGGACTGGTAGCCAAGTCCGTACACGCTCCACCCGGCGGCTCGCCAGCGTCGACCGGAGATCACGCCACGGGTGTCCAGCAGCGCTCTTCGAGTCACCCTCTCGGCGACCACGTGGGGGTCGAGCGCGCCAAACTCCGGCCACCCCGTACCCACCACGATCAGTTCGGCGTCGATGGCCGCCTCGGTTGCCGTCGTGGCGTAGCTCAGCTGCGGCGCCGACCGCCGGGACATCGCCAGCCCCTGCGGGTCGTACGCCGTGACCCTCGCGCCGGCTTCGTGTAGCCGTACCGCGATGTCGAGCGCGGGGGAGTCACGTACGTCGTCGATACCGGGTTTGAACGCGGTGCCCCACAGGGCGATCCGTCGTCCTCGCACCTCGCCGCCGACCGCGGCGGTGGCCAGCGCGACAGCGCGGGTGCGCATGTGCAGGTTCACGCCGTTGACGCCGCGCAGGAACTCGGCGGCGGCGGCCACGCCGCCCCGCTCGGCCTGAGCGGTGAAGGCGTGCAGATCCTTGGGCAGACAACCGCCGCCGAAGCCGAGGCCGGGGTGAAGGTACTGGTGCCCGATGCGCGCGTCGTGGCCGATCGCGTCGGCCAGTTCGGCGACGTTCGCGCCGACCACCGTGCACATCTCGGCGACGGCGTTGACGAACGAGATCCGGGTGGCCAGGTAGGCGTTCGCGGTCGCCTTGACCATCTCGGCGGTAATCCGGTCGGTGACCACGAGCGGGCAGCCGTGGCCGCTGGTGATCGGTGCGTACAGCAACCGTAGGGTCTCCTCGGCCTCGGTCGTGGCGACGCCGAGGACGATGCGGTCCGGAGTCAGGGTGTCGGCCACCGCGGTGCCCTCACGGAGGAACTCGGGGTTCCAAGCCACCTGAACGCCGTCGCCGGCGGGGGAGAGCCTGCGGGCCTGAGCTTCGATCAGCTCAGCGGTTCCAGGCGTGACGGTGGACTTGCCGACGATCAGGCAGGGGCGCTCGAGGTGTGGGGCCAGCCGCTCGATCGCTGCGCTGACCTGGGTCAGGTCGTATGCGCCGTCCGGGCCGGAGGGGGTGCCGACCGCGAGGAAGTGCACATCGCCGAAGGCGGCTGCCGCCGCGAAGTCGGTGGTGAAGCGGAGTCTTCCGGTGTCGATGTTACGGGCCAGCAGCACATCGAGCTCCGGTTCATGAAACCAGCCTCGCCCCGCGTTCAGCGTCTCGACCTTCGCCGGGTCGATGTCGACGCCGATCACCTCATGCCCGATGTCGGCCATCCCGGCGGCGTGGGGTGCGCCCAGGTGTCCCGACCCAATGACGGTGACCTTCACCAGCCGGTCCTCCTTCACGTGTGACCGTCGTCGACGAAGCGGACTGTAACCCGCACATCGGTGAGTTTCGCGCTGGAAGGTGCTGAATGAGGGTGTTTCTTCCGAAACCGTGACCGGGGTGACCGACATCCAGTGTGTGTCCGGAGACCAGGACCTGTGAGGTGTCCTTCTCGTGCAGGTGTCGCCTTGCCATCCGGCCCTTCGAGTCGTACTCCTTGTCGATTGCGACCATGGCGAGCTGCCGGCGTTTGGCACTGTGGACGTCAGTGAAGTAGTCCTTGACGAAAGCGTCGAACAGCGACGCGCACCGGCTGATCGTGGTGGCCACGACCATGCCACCAACACGCACAACACGAGCGGCCTCCCGCCATACCGCAAGGCGATCCGCGTGCTCCGGGAGGTGATACAGCGGCCCGAGCAGCAAGACCGCGTCAACGCTGCTAACGACAGCGGGCAGGGCTCTGGCATTCCCGAGAATGGCGGTCACCCCCGGGGGCGCTGCCGCCTCAGCCACATGCTCGGGCACCGGTTCGACAACCTGGACGTGGTAGCTGACCTGCGTCAGCGTGCCGGCGTAGGCGTCGGTCGCTCCCGCTATGTCCAGCAATGCCGTGGGCGCATCGGGGAGCACTCTGGACAAGACGTCCCACGTGCGCAGGAAGCCCAACCTGCCCTGGCCGGCCGCGAGGCGGGCCCGCTCGCCGCCCCGCTGGTGGTACTCCATGATCTCGGATTCAGCATGCAGTCGATCGTGTACCGCTGACCGCAGGCGGACAATCGAATACCTGCCCCGCCGCACCTTTGCTTCCATGTCGCGCTCTCCAGGCGATTCACACTGCCCGGTTGTGCACACGGCCGTTTCGACAACCTCCGATGAGGACGAGGATGGTGAATGGTCTGGTCATGTTGCGGGAGGCTCATCGGGTTGCTTCGGTGATATCGGTGCGGCTGACCAGGAGGCGGGGGCCGGAGTGGGTGTATACGCGGTAGGGGTCTTCGCGGTAGCAGGTGTCGCGGATGAAATGCAATTCGCCGCTCCCGTCGACCCTCACTACGGCCTTTGACGATGGTGATGATCGCGCTGTGATTAAATAGCCCGGCATGAATTGAACCTGGGTTCGTGCCGGATCTGACTTACCACCTCCGGCCGGCACTGTGGCCCGTTATCTTCGCGTTGACCGCGGCGGCGGTGGGATTCCTGGTGTTCGGCTGGTTCTGCCGGCACCGGTCGGCGTGGTGGTGGATCTGGCCGCCGGCGACCGCGCTGTGCGTCGCGGTCACTGGGCCGTTCGTTGATCGCCTCTAGTGTGCTGAGTCGTTAGTTCGTTGGTAACTGGCGGTTGTTCGTGCCGGAGTCCTGGGACGAGGGCTGCGTGCCCGGCCCGGACGGCAAGCCGGCGAACCCGCACGCCCGCAGGCTGCGCCGCGAGCCGGGGCGAAGAAGTCACCTGTACGACAACAGCTACCGCCTGCCGAGCAGATCGACCAGATCTGCCGCCGGCGGGCGGCATCCAAGGTCCCCGACACGCAGCGGTACCGGCCGAACTGGATGATGGCCCTGGAGATGCTCGACGAGCTGGCCGCATGGGGGCTGCGTCCGCCGCTGCTGACCGCCGACGCCGGCTACGGTCAGGTCGCCGAGTTCCGCCAGGGCCTGACCGAACGCGGCATCGGCTACATCGTGGCGACCACGTCGTCGACCACCGCGCAACCCGGCCACGCCCAGCCGGTCGAGGTGCCCTACGCCGGAGTCGACCCGCATCCCACACCGCGCTACCCCCACCCGGCCCGCACCCTGAAAGACCTCGCCCCCGCCTTCGTGGTTGGCGGCGAGGCTATCAAGTCATCACCGAGCGGCAGCTCAGCCGAACGTCCAATCTAGAGACGGGCGACGAACGGCCAACTTGCCGCGACGCACAGTGCGGCCGAGGGCAGCCAGACCCACCACCACGCGGACCGGTGCCGGCAGAACCAGCCGAACACCAGGCATCCCGCCCCCGCCGCGGTCAACGCGAAGATCACAAGCCACAGCGCTGGCCGGAGGTGGTAAGTCAGATACGGGTAGAACCAGAAGAGCAGGTAGGCGTGCAGCGTCAGCAGCGGCACCAGCACGACCGCCACGACGATCACGGTCGCGGTGCGGACCCAGGCCCAGCTCATGCCGGGCTTTCTAATCTATCGCGGCTATCAGCGTCAAGGCCCGCAGACAGGGCCGACAGACTGCACCTAGTACGGCAGCCGCCGTTCGGGATTACGGCTGGGGTTCGAGGCTGAGGCGGCGTGTGTAGTGGGCTCGTCAGGCTCGGGCCTGATGCCGTCGTCGCCAGCCTGACCAGTGCAAACGGTGGGTGAGGTCATTGATCGGGCGGATGATGCAGGCGCTAGTCAGGCGGCGGATCTCGTTGACCGTGAGTGTGATCAGGCCGGTAACGGTGTGGTCCTGGTCGGCGGCGTCGGCGGCGCAGATCGTCAGGACGGCGAGGGCGGCCAGGGTGACGGTGGTGAACCGGTGCCAGGAATCCCAGCGGCGGACCTGGTGCTGGTCCAGACCGACCTGGCTCTTGGCGGTCTGGAAGCTTGCCTCGATGCTCCAGCGGATGCCCGCGACCCGCATGAGTTGGGCTAGGGCGCGGTTTGCCGTGTCGGCCCAGGTGCTGGCTGCCCTGCTGCGATACTGCCGATCGGGGCTGCGGGGGCAGCGTCGAACTCGCCGTGGCCCGGTGCGTCGAGGACCTCGACAGCCACCTGCTCGCTGCCGTGCCCCGGAGCCGGACCGGCCGGTGCCCGCGCCGGGGGCGGCGTCGTCGCCCCGATGGCGGACCCGACCGGGCCGCTGCGCGGGGTCGGTCAGCACTACGTCGGGCAGCGGGTGGTGGTGTCGTTTGAGCGGACGGGTTGCCGACTCTGGCTGGCCGATGGGCGCCAGGTCCAGCCGCTAGCCCGAGCCGCCCCCTCGACGCCGCGGTCTCCGCCCTGCGGTTGCCGGGGTGGGAGCACTAGACGAGCATTCCGAAGTCAGGGGCCAAGGGCGAGCACGTCGAGATGGCCCGTCACGCAATCGCCTGCTCACTCATATTCTCGGATGCCGTCGCCTAGCCCGAATGCCACAATGCCGTAGTGGAGGGCTTCCGGTGTGCGAGCTGCGGGAACACGCTGAGCGTCCCGGTCCGGTTGGTGGAGCTGCCGGAGGGGCTGCATTGGTCGCTCCTGGATCACCATCACGTGAACCCGCCGCTCCTCGACCCCGGCACCTATGTGATCGACGAGGCCGGGTATGGCCATGATCAGGTCGTCGGGACCTTCGTACTGTCACCCGGCGACGTACGTGGGACACGCTTTGTCCACGACCTCGTTCACACGGGCTGCTGGTCCTTGGTTGGGTGGAACCCGTGTGTGGCCTGCGAGGGCTGTGGTGCCCTGGTCGCCTCCCGGACGGATGACTGCGGGGTGGCCCAGGAGACGCGCTTCTACCCAGCGATGGTCGTCCGGGAGCCGTATGACGATGGGCCTGATCGCGCCACGGATCCTTTCGCGCTGATCGCCGACTGGGACAGCCCTGCACCCGACACCAGACGACATGCCTGGGTGCCCAAGCCGACCCGCCCACGTCCCGAACTCATTGCGACCCGCTGGGGCGGCCGAGGTGTTAAAGCACATCTCTTTCGAGACGATCCGCCAGCCTGACGCGCCGGCCGATATCGGCCCTCGACGGCCGGCGTAGGGTCGGGGAGTAGCCCGTCGCCCGCTCACTGATCGCTCAGGAGCACTGACCGCAATTCGGAACAGCTCGTCTAGCAGCGCCCGCTGCTACCGGCCATCAGCCACGTTGACCGGTTGTCGAGCCGCTCGGGTGCGGTGCTGAGCAGGTAGCCATCGCCGCGAGTCAGGGTGAGCATCGGCCCGATGCTGGCCGCCACTCTCCACGGCTCCAGTAGCCAATTCCCCGACCTTGAGTCCGCCTGATCCACCGGCCGCGCCAACCCGCAGGGCTATGGAGTGCCAACCGACGGCCGGGGCGGCTTCCGTCTCTCGGGAAGTGTGAACTCGGGTGGCGGGTCACCCAGGTGCAGGATCTGCCGGGCCCGGACCTGGGCTCTGGTCGCCGCGCGGACCCGACGGCCCAGGGCCTCGATGCCGTCGGCGTCCCGCGGCGATGAGGTGTCCGTCTGGGCGGCGGCGAGCCATTCCGCAACGTCAGACGCCGTCTCTCCGGCGTGCGTGGCTCCCGCCACGGTGTCGCGTGCATGGCCAAGTAGTCGGTCCGCCAGCGCTTCGGCGCGCTCGACGAGGGCGGTTGGTGTGTCGGGGAGTTCGAGGTCCCAGAAGGCGTTGGTCTCTCCGCGAACGATCATCGCCGAGTCGGGGGACATCGGCGCGGCACCCCTGCGGGCGGGTCCGGTACACAGCGAGTAGTACCCGGTTGACGGTTTCATGATGGCGACAAACGCGTTGGACGCATGCGCCGCGGAGATGCGACTCCACTCGCCGGTACGCCGGTAGCGGCGGACGGCCGCCGCCCAGGATCCGGTCGGCGCGGTACCCACGGTTCGGTATATGGCCCGCAGGGCCCCAACGTCGAGATGGCCGTGGTGGGCGTCGGCCATCCGCCGTAGGAACACGTTGCGGTGGTAGCTGTTCCAGTAGGCGAACTGCATGCCGGCGACGAGGAGCTCGTCGGTGCTCATGCGTCCACTGAGCCATTTGAGCAGCATGCCGGGTGACTTGGTCATCCCACGCGGTGTGGCTGGCCGGTAGCCGCCCTCCCGGTCCCAGAGCCAGCTCCCGTCGGGGGCCCGCCGCATCCATTCGCTGCGGACCGCGTCGGGGTGCATGGCACTGTTGTTGGCATACAGGAAGTCGCGTTCACCGAGCAGGCCCGCTTCACGGACAGCGACGGGATCGTCGCGCCCTTCGATGATGTACGCGTAGTCGGCGTCGGCGTAGAAGCCGCCCACTGTCGCCTGGTCACCACGTCCGACGTCACCGATCGGCCAGCTCTGTTCCATCTCGCGGGCGTCGTGGGCGGACGTGGCGTAGCGGAGGAGGTGCCAGACCGATGGCGTGCGTCGCAGGCCGTATCCCCAGGAGTGCCGCGGCTCGAGGAACTTCGGCCCGCCGCCGTGGTGGACGTAGGCCAGCCCGGATCGACTCATGCCGGGGTGGCCGAAGAACCAGTTGGGACCGACGGTCGGTAGTGTGCCGGCCGCGCTGAAGATGGTGTGCACGAATGGATGGCCGTCGTCGGGGAAGGCTGCCACGGTTACCTGGTACGAGAGTTCGTGATCGCCCGTGGCGGCGGCGACCAAGGCGCCGTCCGGCGTGGACTCCCCCCAGGCTGCGAGGGACGTGCAGGCGATCGGGGGTAGTTCGGGTAGCCCGGAGGAGGCGTCGAGCCAGCTTGTGGCCGGTGGTCGGTGCCCCACCCACAGATCCATGATCGACGCTCGGTCCAGGTTGACTCCTGACTCGCGCGCGCCGGCCACCCACCCGTCGACGAATCGGCCCAACCAGGGCAGGTGTTCGCCGTGGACAGCCTCCCACCGGCCGACCTCAACACGCTCGTCGGCGGTGAGCCGGCGCACGCCGTACCGGAGAATCCAGCGACCGAAAATGGCCGCGATCTGCCGGGCGTACTGCGCGCCCATCTCCTCGTCGCTGCCCCGCAGGACGACCACCGGCGTGATGGCGGGGACCAGGGGAACCCCCTGGCAGTGATCGATCTCGGTGCCCGCCCGCTCCAGGATGGGGAAGCGGTCTGTCGCGTACGCACCGTTGCCACCGGCGACCAGTGCCTCGATGCGGTCCGCGAGGCGTTGTCCCTCGGTGAACGCCTGCCGTGCGCGCTTCAGCGCGGTGGTGTCGCCGGTCGCCCGAGCGCGTTCGGCGTGCCACCTGGCCTGGCCGAGCAGGACCGCGGCGGTGTCGAGCTCGCGAACGCGGCGACGGGTGAGTGGGTCTTGCGGATCCGCCTGGCCGAGGGCCACGTTGACCCTGCACAGGGTCGCGCGGAGGCGGTCCCGGCGTCGGTAGAGCTGAAAGATCGGCGCTTTCCTGGCCGCCAGCCTGACCGAATCGAGCATTCCTGGCCGGTCAGCCATCACCGTTCGCCTCCCACCGTGCCCGCAGCCCGCCCAGCTCCGCGTCGAGAAAGCGAAGGAACCTTACCGATGCCTCGAGGTCGGCGGTGATCTCGGCATCGGCTCTGCTGCCCCGAAGGGCGACCCCTTTCTCCAGCAGGTCACACAGCGCGGAGCTGAAGGCACGGAAGCGGTCGACGCCGATCTCGGGCCCCAGTCGTGCCCGGAAGTAGCGTCGCCGTTCACCCGGCCGGGTGCGCTCACTGATGCGATTGGTCTCCTGCAAACGGCGTAGGCCCGTGCTGACGGCGGCCTTCCCGAAGCCAAGCGTGGACACCAGATCCTCGAAGGACAGCTCGGGCTCAGCCGACATCAGCAGCAGTCCGTAGATCCGCGCCGAGCTGGGCGGGAACCCCGAGCGTTCGAGGAACAATCCGATCGCCTCGACCCACTCCCGCTGGGGCGGGTCGAGCTCCACTGTAAGGCTTGTTTGGTTCGGAACCATGCGAACAAACTAGGTGCCGACAGCCGTTGGGTCAACACTCGACGGGACCGACCGATCCGAGTAGGCCGCCCTGCCGGAGGTTCTCCCCGTGCCATGGGGGAATGGAGGGCGCTGGGATGGCGATCTGCCGTGGGTGGGTTGCCTCCAACCAACAATGATGTAAGGATCTTGGGGTCAGCCCAAGGGCGGAAGGGGGTGCGTCGATGTTCACCAGTAACTGTTCCGCGCCCCGCCGCCCGCATCGCTGACCTTCAGTGCGGGGCGCCTCCCATTGATCTGAGGAGAGACCGTGACCGCACGTTTTCACAACATCTGCGTCGACTGCCCCGACCCGTACGCTCTGGCGGGCTTCTGGGCCCAGGTCTTCGGGTGCCTTCGGGAGGCCCAACCCGGTGACTCGGAGGTCATCCTGCGGCCCGAGGGTGGTCCGGTACTGCTGTTTCTGGCCGTTCCCGAGGACAAGGTGGTCAAGAACCGCCTGCACCTCGACCTGGAGCCAACCGATCGGACCCGGGCCCAGGAGGTTGCCCGCCTGATCGAGATCGGAGCGACGCACGTCGCTGACCACACCCACCCGGACGGCTCAGGCTGGTTCGTGCTCGCCGACCCGGAGGGTAACGAGTTCTGCGTCCTGCGCAGTGCCGCCGAACGCCCTCAGCGCGACTGAACAGAAACGTGCCGCATGTCTCGTGCCCCTCGGGGCCTACGGGCGAGCGTTGCGGGGGTGTGCCCGTGGCCGGTGGACTCCTCGACGTAGGCGGTAAGTGACGGTCCGGCCCGGCGCGTCCCTGCGTGCCGGGCCGGACCGTCGTGCTGCGGCAGCGGCCGGTGACGTCGCGGTCGGCCCCACCCACCTGGTGCTCGAAGACTCGGCTGTGCTCCTTGCCTGGTGGCCTTCGATATGGGGGTTACTCAGGACTAGTCGTCACGGCCTGCGCTACCGGTACTCGGCGGCAGTTCGTTCGGCCTCGGCGATGAACTCGTCGAGCTGCTCCGGCATCAGGTGAGCGTCCTGCAGAAGCTGTCCGAGGATGAACACCTCAACGCCGAGCGCGACGGCTGGGGGGATGTTGTCGGCCAGTTCGGGCTCACCGATAGCAGCGCGGATCAGCCCTTCCATCTCCAGCGCGGGTAGGGCGCTGCCGTCGTGGTAGTTGGCTCGTGCCGATGAGACGTAACGTGCCACGTCGGCGGGTGTGGTGCCGGGCCCGAAGCGGCGGTTGACCGCTACAGCGAAGGCGGCTCCGACAACCTGGAGACCGTCCTCCCAATTGGCGCGGTCAAGCTCATCCACCAGAGCGTCGACGTGGTCCCAGTCAGCGTCGGCCAACGCCCGAATCAGATCGCCCAGTTTGGTCACGTCGTCTCCTCAAGCTTGTTACCCGACTACGGATCACCGCTGCGATCCGATGTGCTGCAACACCGGCCAGCAGGCCGACCACGACGAGGTTTCCGGCGGCCTCTGCGGTATCAATCTTCGGCCGTGGCGACGCGGCTGGTGTAGTCGGGGTACCTGTTCCGGTGGACTGAGCGCCGCGCGGACCGTTCGGGTTCCGGAGAATCTTGATCGACTGCTGGACTGCCTGGGTAGCGTTGGTCGTCTGCTCCTGCAACTCGTCGGCCTTGCGTACCTGCCGCTTGAGGAAGTTGCCCACGTTCGCGCGAGCAACGTCCCGCCGCTGGCTGTCGGCGAGCAGATCCTCGCCAGGGGGCGTTGCGGAGCCCATCGCCTCGCGGCTGGGGACGGAGCCGGGTTCGACGATGTTCACATAGCGCGCCAGATGCTGAGCCGCGAGGCTGTTGAGCCGGCCGAGGCGGTTCGCCTTCTCGGACGCAGTGCGGCTCGTGTCCACCGCTGCCTTCATGCCGGGGCTGGCACTGCCCTGACCGGCGGTGGTGTAGTGCTGGTGCCCCTTCTCGATGTCCGCCTGTGCTCGCATCGCCGCGACGACGAGGCTGTCCAGCCGCTGGATGGTAGAGGTGAGCTGCGCCACGACCTGGGCGAGCGGACCGCTCATCCCAGGGATTTGAGGCGGGCAGTTGCGTGCTGCTGGGCGGCCGTGATGGTGCGCAGGAGCAACCTGACCTCACGAGTGGCGTCGGCGATGTTGCTGCGGGCCGCTTTGGCATCGCTCTGCTGGCTGCCGTGCAGCGTGTGAAGCACCAGCGTCTCGACCTCGGCCAAGGCGGCTCCGATACTCTCGACCGTCGCACTGGCTTGCTCAAGTGACGTGTTGCCTTCTCGAAGGGTCGCCTTGACGGCGCCGACGCTCACGGGCAGCTCAGGACGCTGATGGGGCCTCCGGTGCCCGTGGCCGCCATTCGCAGCCGGACGAGCACCTGCTCGGTGCTTTCGACGGCCGCCCGGATCTGGTAGGCGGTGGCATTGCTCTGCTCGGCTGCCTCTGCGAGCGCGACTCTTACTTGCTCGATGTCGGCCATGCCGTCCTTCTCGGTTGACTGCGAGGGGCGCACGGGAAGCATGTTCGCGTCTTCGTGGTGAGACGAACACTATCCGATAGATGTCGATGTCGCTGCCCCCGCGACGACCGAGCTATGGTCTGGGATCTTCAGCCTTCACCACCTTGATGAATGTTTGCCAAGCCGTGGCTGCGAAGGTCAGGATCGGGCCGGCCGGGTCCTTGCCGGACGAGCACCTGCTCGGCGCCGTCGATGGCCGCCCGGATCTGGTTCTTGGTGGCGTTGCTCTGCCCGGCTGCCTGGGCGTGCGCGGCCTTAACTTGCTCGATGTTGGCCATGGCGTCCTTCCCGCTTGATCGTGAGGACGCGCGAGACGGATAGGCGCGTCTCTGTGGCGAGACGAACACTATCCGCCATGTGCCAAGCTTGTGCAGCCCCGCGTTCAGCGGCGTGGACGGTAAGAGCAAGGCTGCCCGTCCGGGAGGGGGCGCGCAACCTTGTGGAGGTGGCGCTACCGCCTCAGTGGTGCGATCCTTCGGTCTGTGTGGCCCGGACGAAGGTGGCCCAGGCTGTCGGGGAGAAGGTCAGGATCGGGCCGCTCGGGTCCTTGCTGTCCCGGAGCCCGACCTCCCCCGCCAGTTCGGTTGCAACCTCGACGCAGTTGCCAGAGCCGTTGCTGCGAGTGCTCTTCCGCCAGGTCACGCAGGTCATGTCCATCTCGTCCACCGCGCGCCATCCTTCACCGCTCGTCGATCGCCTCCTGGATCAGGTCGCGGGACTCACGAGCGCTGGCTGCCGTGGCGACCAGGTGCTCGAAGACCCGGCTATACTCCCTGACCTGATGGCCTTCGAGATAGAGGCTACCCGCTCGCGTTTCGACGTAGACGACCCCCGAGTCCGCTAACTCCGGGAAGCTCAGCACGCTGAACGCGCTGCCCATCGAACCGTATTCGCCGGCACCGAAGGTCAAGATTTGCACGGTGTTGCCGGGTCGGTCTGACTCCTCGATCAGTCTCCGTAGCTGGGCGCGGAAGGTGTCGACGCCACCGACAGGTCGCCGTAGCGTCGCCTCGTCCAGCACCACCCAGAGCTTCGGCGAATTGTTGGACTCCTGGCGGCGCATCCGCAACTCCACCCGACGGTCCACCTCCTCGTTGGAGGAGTCCGGGTGTTCCGCACGGATGACGGCGCGGGCGTAGTCGGCGGTCTGGAGTAGCCCGGGAATCAGCTGCGGCTCGAAGGCGCGGACCTCCGACGCTTCGGCTTCCAGCCCGACGTAGACCCCGAACCAGTCCGGCAGCACATCGTCGTACGCCTGCCACCAGCCGCGCTTGCGGGCGTCCCGCGCGATCTGGACGAGCGCGTCAATCTCCTCGCCCTCGACGCCGTACAGCTCAAGGAGGCCACGGGCGACCGGCGGCATCACCGAGACCTGGGCGTTCTCGATCCGGCTGAGCGCGGACTTCGAGATGCCAACCTCTTTGGCGGCCTGGTCGGCGGTCATGCCCGTCTGCTCGCGAAGGCGGCGCAGTGCAGCGGCCAAACGTCGACGACGGACAGTCGGGCTCGCAGTCATGGACGTCAGTATGTCGGAACCGGACGAACATCGCAACGACTCGGTTTCTAATCGGGAGTTGCGGAAAGGGTGCGGTTCGCTGCACGATGAGTGAGGCCTTGGATCGACTGATTTGCAAGTGACGCTCGCATCTGAGGCTGCTCGGCTGGCCCTGCTGCCGTACTGCCGATCGGGGCTGCGGTGGCAGGTGCCGGGGTGGGTCCGTCGGTGCGGGGTGGGCCGATGGGCCTACCCCTTCCACAGCTCAATCTCGACGGTGAGGGGCAGGTGCTGTCATGCGCGTCTTCTTCCGGCGTTCCAGGCGTCGTCGGCGGTCGGTTCTCTGGCCGACCTGCTACCGCTCGGCGGCCTACGATCCGCTGTGGCCCTGGCAGGTGCGGGGACGGCGGTTCCGATCAACGCCGCTGGGGCGGCGCGGGCTGGACCCGCACGAGGTGGGGGAGTTCCTCGACCGGGTCGCCGGTGACCTGGCCGCCGTCTACGACGCGCTGGCGCGCAGCCGGCGGGAGACCGACCGGGTCAAGGACGCGCTGCGCCGCTGGCAGTCCGAGCAGGCCCAGGCCCGGCGGGCGGTCCTGGACCAGGAGTCCCGGCGGTGACCGGCCGCTACGTCGTCCACCTGCCGGTGGTGGCCCGTGACCTGCCCGCCGCGCAGCGGCTGGCCCGGGTGCTGGCCCGTTGGGCGCTGGTGCTGCCGCCCGCCGACCCGGGGGAGACCACCGTGTCGGCCGAGGACGAGCAGGACGTACGGCATCGGGTCTTCTGCGACCTGCCGTTGCCCGGCGGCCGGCGCTGTCTGCTGCCCGATGGCCACGACGGCGCCTGCTCCCGCCGGCTCGGCGGTCGGCGGCTGTGAACGCGGGAAGCGGGCCCGTGCTGCCCCGCGACCTGGCCGCTGAGCCCGGCCGGTGCGGTGGGCGCGAAAGGACCGAACGATGCTCGAAATGATCGACTGCGACGAGTGCGACGGGCTGGGCTTCCGCGTACGGCGCTGCGTCTGTGTCCAGGGCGGGGACCAACTCGTCGTGAACGGGGACGGGTACGCCGACCAGGCGTACGCCGACTGTCGGGTCTGCGGTGGTGACGGCGGTGTGGCCGCGCCCTGCTGGCGGTGCGGGCGTGCGGGACGGCGGCGGGCGCAGCTCGTGGTCACCGTGGTCAACCTGGACACCGGGGCGGCGGCGTCGCGGCGGCTGCTGCCCGGCCGCCTCGACCCGCCGGCCGACCCCGACAACATCATCCGGGCTCGGGACGTCGTCGCCGGGCTGGCCGGCACCGTCGGCGTGCGCGGGTTGTGCCCACGCTGGGGACGTGCCCTGGACGACGAGGTGTACTGGCTGCCCCGGCGCTGGCGGGCCGACCTGCCGGCGCGGGAACGCCTGGTCCTGGAGGCCGAGGCCCTCGCCGGGCAGGAGTACGAACCGTGGCGGGTCTATGTCGGGCGTGGCAGCGAAGCGCCGCCGCCCCGCGAGCCCGGCCGCGAACTGGCCCGGCTCTGCGAGCTGGCCGACCTGCTCCACCTTGACCTGGTGGTGGAGGCGCGACGCCAGCATGGCGCGATGGCCTGGGCGATCCGCTACGAGCTGCCCGGCGGGCCGGTGCCGCTCGACCGACCCGCCCACGCCTGGGATCTGCCCTCGGCGGTCGCCGCGACGACGTTCCGGGAGGCGATGCGCGGGCTCGACGAGCGGGGTCGCGACGCGCCCGCCCACACGGTGCGCCCGGTGCGAACCGCCGGCGTACCGGCGAGGGTGGACCTTGACCGGCTCGGCCGGGCCGTCCGTGCGGACCTGGCCGACGACGCGCCCGGTGCCCAGGCGGTGTGGCGCGACGGGCGCTGGTGGCACACCCCGTTGCGGTCCGCCGGCAGCGTCGAGGAGCTGCGCGAATGCGCCACCGGCCAGATCGTTCGGCGGGTGCGGCAGCTGCTGCGCAGAGCCGTGGAACCGCCCGACCCGGTCTGGTGGGGCGAGCCGGTCGAGCACCGACCCTGTCCGGATTGCCGCCCCGGCACCCGGCTGCGCCGCTGCCACTGTCGGCTCGGCGCGCCCGGCCCCGACCCGCGGTGTTCGCGCTGCTCCGGGGCCGGCTTCGCGCCGTCGGGTCTGGCCTGCTTCACCTGCCGCGACGGCGGTCGGATCCCGGCGGCGCTGACGGTGACCGTGACCGACCTGCGTCGGGTGCGGCACGAAACGTGGTGCCCGGTCCTGGGGGAGTCGGCCCCGGTGGTCGGGTACCAACCCAACGGCACGCCCGTGTACCAGCTACCCCCGCACTGGCGGCTGGCCCGCCACGCCCCCACCTTCGCGGTACGCCCGGTTGACCTCACCCGCCTCGACGAGGAGCAGCCGGTCGACCAGGATCTGCTCGACGGCACGGTGACGGTCTTCGACCCCGCCGTCGAGCCGGCCCGCCAACACGTCGAGCGGATCGGCGCCGGGCTGCCCGGGGCCCGGCTGTTCGTGCTGGCCGCCGCGCCCGACGCGCCGTCCCTGACCGACCTGCTGCGGCTCGCCCACGCCCTCGACCTCGCCGTCCTGGTGACCTACTGTGACCACCGGCTGGACGCGGGCGACCCGACCAGGGTCCAGGGGGAACGGTGGGACATCCGCCTTGCTGCCCGGGACGCGCCGGTCGAGGCGGAGTGCCCGTTCCGCGCCAGCGTCGAACTCGCCGTGGCCCGGTGCGTCGAGGACCTCGACAGCCACCTGCTCGCCACCGTGCCCCGGGAGCCGGACCGGCCGGTGCCCGCACCGTGGTCGGCACCGTCGCTCCCGGTGGCGGATCCGACCGGGCCGCTGCGCCGGGTCGGTCAGCACTACGCCGGGCAGCTGGTGGTGGTGTCGTTCGACCGGACGGGCTGCCGGCTCTGGCTGGCCGAGGGGGAGCACGTCCAGCCGCTCGCCCGAGCCGCCACCCTCGACGCCGCGGTCTCCGCACTGCGGTTGCCGGGGCGGGAGTACTAGACGGACGCCGTCGCCCAGCCCGAATGCCGCCATGCCGTAGTGGAGGGGCCGGCACCTGGCTGGAGTCATCACTCAGCGTACGCGCTTTCCGGCGCGGAAGACCGCGCGAGCCTGGGTCATGACATTAATGTCTATGAGTGGGTTTCCAGTTACGGCCAGCAGATCGGCATCATAGCCAACCGCTACCCGTCCCTTCCGGTGGCCGAGGCGGCACGCCTGTGCGGCCAACGACGTCACTGAAGCCAACGCCTCGGCGTTGGTGCCGACCTGGCTGGCGAAGTATGCGACGTCGCTCGGAAGGATGTCGTGGGGCTTGTGCGGGCTGATGCCCGCGTCGGTGCAGCAGACGACGCGAACGCCACGGCGACGCAGGTACGCCTGATTTTCCCAGTAGGGCGCGATGGTCCGGAGCACTTCCTCGGGCATCCCGTCTCTGGGTCGCACGACCGTGCATCCGACGAAGATTCCGGCGGCGGCGATCGCGTCGACCGTCGCCGGATCGAGCTTCACCCCGTCGGCGGTCATGAACGTGCAGTGCTCGATGCTGTCGACCCCGACCGCGACGGCGTCGGTGATCCCCCTGGTCGCGTGGGCATGGGCGCTGACCGGCAGGTCCCGGTCGTGGGCGGTCCGCGTGACCGCGCGTAGTTCGTCGAGGGTGTACTGCGCCGCTGCGGCGTTCGAGCCGCTGGTACTCATCCCACCCGTCGCCATGATCTTCAGGAGGTCGGTGCCGTGGTCTGCTCGGGCCTGAACCGCCGTGACCAGTTGGTCCGTGTCGTCTGCCTCGCCGCCGAGATACCAGCAATGCCCGCCGCTGCGTGTGATCGGTGGCGCGGCGGCGAGCACCTGTGGTCCGCTGGTGTCCTCGGCGTACTCGGCCCGTAACCGCAGCCCGAGGTAGCCCCTGTCGCCCATATCCCGGACTGTGGTGACGCCGGCGCGCAGCGCGCGAGCCGCGTGTTCGCGCATCCGGCCCAGGACCGTGGCGTCGTCGTCGTGAACCATCTGGTGCTCGGTGGGCCCGTGCGGATCGAACGCCAGATGGGTGTGCGCGTCCACCAGACCGGGCATGAGCGTGCAATCCCCGAGATCGATCACCGGCACCCCGTCGGGGGGGTGAGGCGCCGGTAGCATCCACATCGGTGATCTGCCCACCAGCCACCAACACCAGCACCGGGCCTTCGTGTAGCAGGTGACCGTCGAACAGGCGTGCCGCACGGATCGCCAGCCGTGGATCGAGAATGGTCTCCGCCTGAGTCGTCGCCAAGCCCATCGCTCAGCTCCGATCGGCTGGGACGCCGGCGAGTGGTCGCTCAATCCAGGTACCGGCGATCGTGGGCTCTCTGCCAGGGCGGGCATGTGCCACCATCAGGACACATATCTGAGCGCCGGTCACAGTGTGGGCCCCTTCCGCGGACACGCGTCACTAGCGATCGAGAGCCTATGATCCACCCGGGTTACGGTCCAACGAGGCTGATGTGGAGCATTCGCCTTCACCGGTTGTCGAGCAGCATCCACCGGTCCGGTCGCGGGAGCGGAGCGAAGCCGAGCTTGGCGTACACGCCGTGCGCGTCCGCGGTGGCCAGCAGGATGCGGCGTACGCCGAGCTCCGCGAGATGGTCGCGGACCGCGCCGGTGAGCCAGGTGCCCAGCCCACGTCCGCGTTCGGCCGGCTCGACGTAGACATCGCAGAGCCAGCCGAAGGTGGCTCCGTCGGTGACCACCCGGGCCACCGCGACCTGGCACCCGCCCTCGGGGCGGTAGACGCCGAAGCCGATCGAGCCCGCGAAGGCGCGCTCCACGGTCGCCCGGTCCCGCCCGCGAGCCCAGTACGCGTCGGTGGCGAGCCAGTGGTGGACCCGGTCCAGGTCGAGCCGCTCGGGTGCGGTGCTGAGCAGGTAGCCATCGTCGCGAGTCAGGGTGAGCATCGGCCCGATGCTAGTCGCCGCTCTCCACCGCTCCAGCCGCCAATTCTCCCGCCCTGGACCGCCGGATCGACGGAAAATCCGGTTGCGGTGCGCCGGTTGGCGTTCGCTGGGCTGCGACTCGCATCGATGTCAGGCGGCTACCGGAGGAGAAACCGATGAGGACACCAGGCGGTCTTTGGCTTCCTCCTTCCCTCCCTGCCTGGAGTATTCGTGTTTCGCTTCTTCGAGAACGCCGCGGACCCCTTCGGTGTCGATGAGCCCGCTGACGCACCACAGCGGGTCCTGCCCTATCTGATCTCCGAGTTCCGGCCGCTGCGGTTCATCCTCGCCGCCGGCCTGCTCGCCACCGTTGTCAGCGCCGGCGTCGAGCTCTGGCTCATCGCCTACGCTGGCCGCCTGGTGGACACGCTCGCCGGGGCCGACTCGGCGGCGCTGTGGCAGACCCACGGCATGGAGCTGTTCGTGGTCGGGGCGCTGATTCTCTTCGTCCGGCCCCTCCTCGCTCTGTTCAACGAGGGCCTGGATGACATCGCGTTTCGGCCCAACGCACGCACCCGCGCGCTCTGGCGAGCGCATCGGCGGGTGTCCCGGCAGCCGGTCGGCTGGTTCCGCGAAGACCTCTCCGGTCGCATCGCCACCCGGGTGCGGGAGGGTTCGGCCGCGGCGGCCATGGCGACGTACACCGTCGTGCACACGCTCGCCTTCGTCTTCACCTATATCGTTGGGTCGGTCTGGTTGCTGGGCTCCGTCGACCCACGCCTGGTGCTGCCGCTGGCGGTGTGGATTCTGCTCTACGCCGGGCTGATGACTTACGTCGTGCCGCGTTACCGTGCCGCGTCAGAACACCATCAGGACGCCGACTCGGCGGTCACCGGCCTGCTGGTCGACTCATACGCCAACGTCGACACGCTCGCGTTGCTCGACGTACCAGCCGCAGCGGACCGGGCCGTCTTCGCCGCCGAGCGCCGCGCCCGGCTGCGGATCGAGCGGCTCGAAGTCACCATGAACGTCGGGATGGTGTGCCTCAGTGGGATCCTGATGGTGGGGCTGATCGGTTACGGCATTCTGCTGTGGCAGGCCGGTGCCGCCCCCATCGGTATGGTCGCCGCCACGCTGGCACTGACCTTTCGGATCACCGCGATGGCAGAGTGGCTGCTCGACGGTGTCTCGGCGCTTTTCGGGTGTCTCGGTACCCTGCGACGCGCGCTGCGCACGATCGCCCAGCCACCAGTGGTCACCGACCGGCCGAACGCGGGAGCGCTGGCGGTGCGGGGCGGGGCCATCAGGATCACCAACGTCAGTCACCACTACGGCACGGGCAGCGGTGGGCTGGATGGGCTCAGCCTCGAGATCGCCGCGGGCGAGAAGGTCCGGGACAACATCGGTCTGGCCGCAGCCGGGGAGGAGAGCATCGTCGCGGCGGCGCGACAGGCGGTCGCACACGACTTCATCACCGTCCTGTCCGACCAGGGTGGTCGTACCGGCTACCACGCTCATGTCGGGGAGCGGGGCGTCAAGCTCTCCGGTGGCCAGCGTCAGCGCATCGCCCTCGCTCGTGCCATCCACAAGGACGCGCCGATCCTCATCCTGGACGAGGCGACCAGCGCCCTCGACTCCGAGGTCGAGGCGGCGATCCAGGACACCATGGACAAGGTCATGGCCGGTTGTACGGTGATCGCCGTCGCGCACCGACTGTCCACGATCGCCCGCATGGACCGGATCGTCGTACTCGACCAGGGGCGGATCGTCGAGGACGGTACCCACGCCGAACTGCTGCGCCACAACGGCCGCTACGCCGCCCTCTGGGCGAGACAGGCTGGTGGGTTTCTCGGCCGGTGACCGGCGGTCAGGCGCTTTTCTCGATCTCCGCTCGGATGTCCGCGAAATTGGAGCGGGCCGTGCCGGCCGACTCGGAGAACATCACGATCATGCCGACGCTGCCCTTGTCGGCCCAGGCGCAGACTCCGAGCTTGATGTCCGAGGCGCTACCGTCCCCACACTTCGCGACGCCGCCGAGCGGGCCGGCGGAGATCGTGGACATCTCGCGGACGTTCAGGTCGGACGCGAGCGCCTTGACGGTGGCGTCCAGCTCCTGCTCCGGGTTGAGGACGATCCCCGAGGCGCCGGCGACCATGATGATGTCCTCATCCTCGAAGCTGCCGTAGAAGGCGCCAACCGTGCTGTTCCCGCTGCTCACCTTTGCCTCCAGCTCCTTCACCAGGTCGTCGGCGAGTGCCTTGAGCTCCGAGTCGGTGCTCCTGGCCCGACCGTCGAGTGACTTCGGTGCGACGAGGCGGATCTGTGGCTCGGGGCTGGGCTCGGGGCTGGGCTCGGCTGACGGGCTCGGTTCAGCGCTGTCGACGGCTTGCGGCGATCCAGTCGAGGACCCGGCGGCGGCCGGGGGCGCCGCCGGGTCGTCACCGCCGGAGCGGGTGAGGTAGGCGAGGCCGCCCAGTCCGAGGACGAGCAGGCCGGCTAGGCCGAGCGAGAGCAGCACGGTGCGCCGCGACGGCCGCCGGGACGCTGGTGTCTCCGAATCGGACGCAGCGGCGGCGGCCCCTGTCTCCTCGGTCGGCCGGGCATGGCTGGCCACCCCGGGTTCGGCCGGGGGGATCGGCGGGATGGCGCTGTGCACCTGGGTTGGCTGCTCGTCCATGGTGGCCGGCCAGGAGGGAGATGCCGGTGTGGAGGGCGGAGCCGGTGCGGTATTGATCGGGGGCGGTGGGGAGCCGGGTGGGGGCGGCCGCCAGCCGTCGGGTCGGGGTTCGGGGCGCTCCGGGCGCGCGTGCCGGGCTGCCCGCGGCGGGGAGAACGGCGGCGGGTGGCTGGGCTGCGCACCATGTTCCGGCGGGCCGGACCAGGGATCGATCGGTGAGGACATGACATCGCCTCCACGCGAGGGTGCTGGCGGCTGATGCTAGCCGGTCGGGGACCGGGCCCACGGCACCGACCCCTGCCGGGCAAAGTGAATCGCGGTGGCCGCCCGACGGGCAGCCACCGCGACTATGGCGGGAGGCGTCAGATCAGGCCGGGAGGCTGGCGACGCCGACCGGCAGGAATCGCTTGCCCGCGACCCGTTCGGCGGTGCCGGTGCGATCCAGGTACGGCGTGACGCCGCCCAGGTGGAACGGCCAACCGGCGCCCAGGATCAGGCACAGGTCGATGTCCTGCGCCTCGGCGACCACGCCCTCGTCGAGCATCAGCCGGATCTCCTGCGCCAGCGCGTCGAGCGCGTTCTGCCGGACCTGCTCGGCGGTGAGCGGCTGGTCGCCGACCACCAGCAGGTTGGCCACCTCGGTGTTGATCTCGTCGTCGACGACGATCGGCTTGCCGGCCTCGGCGATCCGCTTGAGGTTCTCGCTGACGCCGAACCGGTCCGGGAACGCCGCGTGCAGGATGCCGCTGACATGGTGCGCGACCGCCGGCCCGACCAGCTGGAGCAGCGCCAGTGGGCGCATCGGTAGGCCCAGCGGATCGAGCGCGTTGTTCGCCACCTCCAGCGGGGTACCGGCGTCCACCGCGGCGAACACCGTGCCCAGGAAACGGGTCAGCAGCCGGTTGACCACGAACGCGGGCGCGTCCTTCACCAGCACGCTCGACTTTTTCAGCTGCTTACCGACCGCGAACGCGGTGGCCAACGTGGCGTCGTCGGTCCGCTCACCGCGGACGATCTCCAGCAGCGGGAGGACGGCGACCGGGTTGAAGAAGTGGAAGCCGACCACCCGCTCCGGGTGCTCGAGCCCTTCGGCCATCGCCGTCACCGACAGCGACGACGTGTTGGTGGCCAGCATCGCCTCGGGCTTGACGATCTTCTCCAACTCGGCCCAGACCTGCTTCTTGACGTTGAGGTCCTCGAAGACGGCCTCGATGACGAAGTCCGCATCGGTGAAGACGGACTTGTCGACCGACCCGCTCACCAGGCCGTACAGCTTGGCGGCGGTGCCCTTGTCCATCCGGCCCTTGCTGACCGACTTCTCGATCTGCTCGTGCACGTAGGCCACGCCCTTGTCGACCCGGGCCTGGTCCAGATCGGTCAGAACGACCGGGACCTGAAGGCGGCGGGCGAACAGTAGCGCGAGCTGGCTGGCCATCAGGCCGGCGCCGACGATGCCGACCTTGGTCACCGGCCGGGCCAGGTCCCGGTCCGGCGCCCCGGCTGGACGCTTGGCCCGCCGCTGCACCAGGTCGAACGCGTAGAGCCCGCTGCGCAGCTCCGACGAGAAGATCAGGTCGGCCAGGGCCTCGTCCTCGGCGGCGGTGCCGGCGGCGAAGTCCGTCTCCTTGGCCAGGCCGAGCAGGTCGAGGGCCCTGTTGGCGGACGGGACGGCGCCGTGTAGGCGGGCATCCAGGGTCTGCTTGGCGAAGAAGAGGACGCCGTCCCACATCTCCCGGTCGACCTCGGGCCGGGTCACGGTGAGCTCGCCGCGGACCACGCCTGCCGCCCACTCCAGGGACCGCTCCAGGAAGTCCGCCGGCTCCAGCAGGACATCCGCGAGGCCCATCTCCGCCGCCTGCTTCGGCTTGAGCATCTTGTTCTGCATCAGCGGGTTCTGGATGATCACCTGGGTCGCCGCCGGGATGCCGACCAGGTTCGGCAGCAGCTGGGTGCCGCCCCAGCCCGGGACGATACCGAGCGAGACCTCCGGTAGGGCGAGGGCCGCTGCACCCGCCGACAGCGTCCGGTAGTGGCAGTGCAGGGCCAACTCCAGGCCGCCGCCCATGGCCGCGCCGTTGACGAAGGCGAAGGTCGGAACGGCGCTGTCCTTGAGCCGGGCGAAGACCCGGTGGCCGAGCTGTCCGATCTCCAGCGCCTGCGCGCGGTCGGTGAGCAACGGCAGACCGGTGAGATCCGCTCCGACGCAGAAGATGTAGGGCTTACCGGTCACCGCGACGAACGCCGGCTGCGCCGCGTGGGCCGCCGTGATCGCCTCGTCCAGGCTGGTCAGGCCACCCGGCCCAAGAGTGTTCGGCTTGGTGTGGTCGAAGCCGTTGTCCAGGGTGATCAGGGCGGCGGGGCGGTCCAGTCCCGGTACGTTCACCAGGCGCAGCAGTGCCTTGGTGACGACCTCGTTCGGTGCCGCGAGGCTCACTGTGCCCCCTCCGTTCGTGACTGCGGGACGCACGGGCCCGACTCGTTCCTCGCGCTCACTTGGCTCCACCCTCCCAGTGCGGGTTCTCCCAGATCACGGTGCCGCCCATGCCGATGCCGATGCACATGGCAGTGAGGCCGTAGCGGACCTCCGGGTGTTCGGCGAAGTGCCGGGCGAGCTGGGTCATCAGCCGGACGCCGGACGAGGCGAGCGGGTGACCGATGGCGATCGCACCGCCCCACGGGTTGACCCGCGGGTCGTCGTCGGCGATGCCGAAGTGGTCGAGGAAGGCGAGCACCTGGACCGCGAACGCCTCGTTCAGCTCGAACAGGCCGATGTCGTCGATGGTCAGGCCGGCGATGCGCAGCGCCTTCTCGGTCGACGGGATCGGGCCAACGCCCATCACCTCGGGCTCGACGCCGACGAAGCCGTAGGACACCAGCCGCATCGCGACCGGCAGACCCAGTTCGCGGGCGGTTTCCTCGGCGACGAGCAGGCTCGCCGTGGCGCCGTCGTTCAGCCCCGCCGCGTTACCGGCGGTAACCTTGCCGTGCGGGCGGAACGGGGTCTTGAGGGTGGCGAGCTTCTCCATCGAGGTGTCTCGCGGCGCCTCGTCCACGCTGGCCAGACCCCAGCCGGTCTCCGGGTCCCGGACCGCCACCGGCACCAGGTCGTCCTGGAGCTTGCCGTTGGCGTACGCCTTGGCGGTCTTCTGCTGGGAGGCGAGCGCGAACGCGTCGGTGCGCTCCTTGGTGATGTGCGGTACCCGGTCGTGCAGGTTTTCCGCGGTGGCACCCATGACCAGGGCGGACTGGTCAACCAGTCGCTCCGCGACGATCCGCGGGTTGGGGTCGACTCCCTCGCCCATCGGGTGGCGGCCCATGTGCTCGACCCCACCGGCGATGGCCACATCGTACGCGCCCATGGCGATGCCGCCGGCGACCGTGGTCACTGCGGTCATCGCGCCCGCGCACATCCGGTCGATGGCGAAGCCGGGCACGGTCTTGGGGAGGCCGGCCAGGAGCGCGGCGGTCCGGCCGATGGTCAGGCCCTGGTCGCCGATCTGGGTCGTGGCGGCGACGGCGACCTCCTCGACCCGCTCCGGTGGCAGCTGCGGATTACGGCGCAGCAGCTCGCGGATGCAGCGGATCACCAGGTCGTCGGCGCGGGTGTTGGCGTACATGCCCCCCGCTTTGCCGAACGGGGTGCGGACGCCGTCAACGAAGACGACATCCCGAACTTCACGGGGCACTTGAGCCTCCTAGCCGGATAGCCGGACTGGCGTTTTCTCGGATGCTACTCGTCAGTAACCAACTGGAATACCACCCTATATGTGGCCCACCCCACACTGGGGCTCAGGTTCCCGTTGGCGGTGGGCCCGCCAGGGCCCGTGTCAGGTCTGGCTGAAGCAGCGCGATCTGCCACTCACGTGCACCCAGGCCGCGCAGGGTCTCCGCCACCGTGCCGTCGGTGATCTCCTCGGGCGGGACCCAGGCGAGGCGGCGGATCGAGTCCGGGGCGATCAGGTTCTCCGGTGGCAGGGTGTGCGCGCCGGCGGTCCCGACGACCACCTCCCGGCACCGCGCCAACCGGGCCGCGGCGACCGGATCCCGCTCGGCCCACCGATGCGGCGGCGGCGGACCCTCGACGGTCGGCGCGACCGGCAGCGCCTCCGCTGGCAACGCTCGAGCCTCGTCCAGTGCGGCCAACCAGGTACGGGTCAGCCGGCGTACCGAGCGACCGCCGAAACCCGGCAGAGTCAGCAGCGTCTTCTCGTCCCGCGGATCCAGTTCGGCGGCGGCGACGATCGCCGAGTCCGGCAACACCCGTCCCGGCGCGGCGTCGCGGCGCGCCGCGATCTGGTCCCGGGCGTACCACAGGGACCGCACCCGGGCCTGCGCCCGCGCCCCGCGTACCCGGTGGATGCCCGAGGTGCGGCGCCAGGGCTCGGCGCGGACCCGGGGTGGGCGGGCACCGTTGCGGACCAGCGCGGCGAACTCCTCGGCCGCCCATTCGGCCTTGCCCTGCCGGGTCAGTTCGGCATCGAGCGCGTCCCGTAACTCGACCAGTAGCTCCACGTCCAGGGCGGCGTAGGTCAGCCAGGATTCCGGCAGCGGCCGGCTCGACCAGTCCGCCGCCGAATGGTGCTTCTCCAGGCTGAAGCCGAGCAGGTTTTCGGTCAACGCGGCGAGGCCGACCCGCTCGAAGCCGGCGAGTCGGGCGGCCAACTCGGTGTCGAAGAGCCGCCGTGGGCGCAGACCCAACTCGGCTAGGCAGTACAGATCCTGACTGGCCGCGTGGAGCACCCACTCCGCCTCGCCGATGGCCTCGTCCAGGCTGGTCAGCTCCGGCAGGGGCAGCGGGTCGATCAGGGCGGTACCGGCGCCGGCGCGGCGCAGCTGCACCAGGTACGCCCGTTGGCTGTACCGGTAGCCAGAGGCGCGTTCGGCGTCCAGCGCCACCGGACCGGTGCCCTGGGAGAAGCGGGCCACGACCTCGGCCAGTTCCACCGGGGTGGTCACCGGCTGGGGGGTGCCCTCGCCGGGCGCCGTCAGCGGGGTGGGGCCGGTCTCGGCGTCGCGCGGGGCGGTAGCTGGGCCACCAGCGGTCGGGTCAACGTCCGTGTTCCCCGGCCGGATCAACGGCGGGTGCGGCGTGTCGCCCGTACGGTTTGCGGCAGCCCGACGGGGTAGGGGTGGTTCGTCGGTCACCCGACAACCCTATTGCGCTACCCGATCGGGCGGGGACAGCTAGTCCGGTGCGTGTCGGGAGTCGGCCGTATCGGTTGAGCAAACCGAGAAGACAAAGCATGTTCGTGCCGGATACGGTGTTTTGACCACAACATTCGTAGCGGTCGAGCAGGGAGCGGTCAAGGGCCGCCAGTTGCCACCGAGGCGCAACGGCATCGGTACGGGGAGGGCACGGCGATCATGGCTGTGGGTGACGGACTGTCCGAGGTGCGAGGAGGCTCCGGCATCGACCCGCCGGACGCCGTCCGAGGCGGGCCCGGCCCAACACCCGGCCCAACACCCGGTCCCACTCCGGGAACCACCTGGTCCCCGCCGCTCCAACCTGGCCGGTCCAGCGCGGCACCCGGGGCTCCGGCTGCCGCGGCTCCTCCGGGAGCCCCGGCGTACGGCGGCCCGACCGCGTCCGGCCCCACCCAACCGTCGGTTCTCGGGCCGGGCGTTGCACCGCCGTTCATGCCCCCTCCTGGCGGTCCAACCGGGCTCTGGCCCGGTGCCCAGCCGGCTCCCGTCCAGCCGGCTCCCGCTTCGGCGTCCCGGCGGCCTGGCCGGTTCGGGCGGGTGGCCGTGCTGCTAGTCGTCGCGGCGCTGCTTGTCGTGACCGGTGTCCAGGCGTACCAGATCCACCAGCTCACCGACCGGCTCGCCGACACCGACCGGCGGTTGGGCGCCGAGCAGCAGGAGAGCCAGACCCGGCTCGACGGGCTGGAGGCGCGGGCGACGGATCTGGAGGTGGAGATCGGTGCTGCGTTTGACCCGGAGGCGATCGCCGCCGCCGTGTTGCCCAGCGTGTTTCGGGTCCGCGCCGGCCAGCACACCGGCAGCGCGTTCGCCGTCGGTGAGCCGGCCGCCAGTGGCGGCACCAATCTCTTCACCAACTTCCACGTGGTCGAGGAGGTCTGGGAGGAAGGGGACCGGCGGGTCTTCCTGGAGCGCACCGACCAGCGCTTCCCGGCCACCATCGTCGAGGTTGACGAGGACAACGATCTCGCCCACCTCCAGACGACCAGCACTTTCACCGGGCTGGTCGCCGCCCCGGCCGCGGTCAAGTCCGGGCAGCAGATCGTTGTTGTGGGTGCCCCCCTCGGTCTGGAGGACAGCGTCACCACCGGCGTGGTCAGCGCGTTCCGCGAGTCCAAGGGGAGCGACCCGTCAGCGATTCAGTTCGACGCGCCGATCAACCCGGGAAACTCGGGTGGCCCCGTCATCAACGGCGAGCGGCAGGTGGTCGGGATCGCTACCGCCAAGGCGCGGGACGCCGAGGGGATCGGCCTCGCCGTGCCGATCGCCACCGCCTGCGACGGTTTCGAGATCTGCTGACCCGCTCCAACGTATCGTCAAGCACCAGTTCGACTTGCTTAGCCAACGGGTGAGCTGCCCGTACTGCTCCACAGGAGGAAGAGTCATGTCCCACCCCCCGATCGAGCCGGCCGACGACGCGCCGCAGCCTGCTGTGCCTGGGCAGCCGGTCGGCGGTGCGCCGCAGCCTGCTGTGCCTGGGCAGCCGGTCGGCGGTGCGCCGCAGCCTGCTGTGCCTGGGCAGCCGGTCGGCGGTGCGCCGCAGCCCGCTGTCCCCGGCCAGCCGGTCGGCGGTGCCGCTGTGCCCGTCCCGGCGGCGCAGGGCGGTGCTGCCCTGCCGCCACCACAGAACGAACCCAGCGGGGCGCCGACCGGCTACAACCCTGCCGCCGTCCCAGCCGGCAACCCGCCGGCGGCGCCCCTGGGCGTCACCTCGGCGTTCCCGACCTTCAACCCCCCGGGCGAGCCGCCGATGTCGGGTCCGCCGATGTCGGGTCCGCCGTTTGGCGCCGGTTCTGGCAGCACCAAGCCGGCTCGGGCGACGGTGATTCTGGCCGTGGTGGCGGGACTGCTGTTCCTCGCTGGCGGGGTGATGGCCGGTCTGTTCCTGACCACCACCAGCGACCTGAACCAGGCGGAGAAGCGGATCAGCGAGCAGGAAACGACCATCGCGGCGAACGCCAAGGAACTGGAGCAGGTCAAGGCCGACCTGCGGCAGGCCCAGGAGACGCTGGTGAGTACCCAACAGGATCTCACCGGTACCCAGAACGACCGGGACGAGCAGGCCCGGCAGAAAGACGTTATCGCCACCTGCCTGGACCAGCTCAGCACCGCGCTCGCCGCAGCGGCGTACGGCGATGAAAAGGCTCTTGAGGAGGCCAACGAGGGCCTGGAAGAGGTGTGCGAAGAGGCCGACGAGTATCTCTGACCGAAGAGCCTCGGCGTTCGGGGCCGTGCCGGCGGTACGGCGTTCAGGGCCGTGCCGGCGGTACGGCGTTCGGCGTCGTGCCGGCGGTACGGCGCTCGGAGAGCGCCGTCACCCCGGGTGGGGGGAGACCGGCGGTCGAGGCGAGTAGGGTGCACCAGGCGTGCAGATGCGGCACGAGCTCGTCGTCGACTGGTGTCCAGGACGCCCGGATCTCGACATCGCCGGCCGCGGGTGGCCCAGCCAGATCACCGAACCGGGTCGACATGGTCTGCGTGACCGTCCCCCCGATCGCCCGGTGCCGGGCGTGCCGCACCCTGAGGGCGTCGGTCAGCCAGGTCCAGCCCACCTCCGGCAGGAGCGGATCAGCGGCCAGATCCACCTCAAGCTCGGCGGTGACGTACGTGACCAGTCGTAGCGTGCCCTGCCACGCCTCGTGTCCGGCGGGGTCGTGTAGGAGGATCAGACGTCCGTTCGCCACCTCGTCGTCGTCGCGTAGGACGGTCGCGGCGAGGGCGAAGGCGAAAGGGGCCAGCCGTTGGGGTGCGCCGACCTCCTCCAACTGGATCTCTGTCCGGGTGGCGGCCGATCGTAGTCCGTCAACCGCGCGGGCGAACGTCTCCGGGAGCGCGGTCGAGGGGGTCATCACCGAAGCGTAAGCGTCCCCGGGCCAGCCGATTCGGCGGCACGCCGGGAACCGGAGCAGCCGGCGACCGCGTCCAGCCCGGAATGCCGTTTTGTGGGCGCGGATCACACGATGTGAAGGTGACGGCGGGGCAGGGTTTACGGCGTGGCACGATGGGCCACGATGAGCACCGAAACCACGGGCACTGGTGCCCGAGACGAGGGGCCTCGCCCCGGGGATCCGGCCGACTCTCCCTTCGTCCGGGCATGCCGGCGCAAGCCCGGCCCACACACTCCGGTCTGGTTCATGCGGCAGGCGGGCCGCTCACTTCCGGAGTACCGGAAGATTCGGGCGAGCGTGGCGATGCTGGAGTCTTGTCGACGGCCCGAACTGATCACTGAGATCACCCTCCAGCCGGTGCGCCGGCACGGGGTTGACGCGGCGATCCTCTTCAGTGACATCGTGGTGCCGGTCGCCGCCGCCGGGGTGGCGCTGGACATCGTCCCCGGCACCGGCCCGGTGGTGAACGATCCCGTCACCACCGCGGCGGATGTGGACCGGATCCGGCCGATCAGCCGCGAGGATGTTCCCTACGTGGACGAAGCGGTCCGGATGTTGGTCGGAGAACTGGGCGCGACCCCGCTGATCGGCTTTGCTGGCGCCCCGTTCACCCTCGCCAGTTACCTCATCGAGGGGGGCCCGTCGCGCAACCACACGAAGACCAAGGCCCTGATGTACGGCGACCCGGACCTGTGGCACGCCCTGGCCAGCCGGCTCGCCGAGGTGACGCTGGCGTTCCTGAAGGTGCAGATCGACGCCGGCGTCTCCGCCGTGCAGCTCTTCGACTCCTGGGCCGGCGCCCTCTCCGAGGCCGACTACCGTCGGTACGTGCAGCCGCACTCGCAGGCGGTCCTCGCCGGCCTCGCCGACGCCGGTGTTCCCCGGATCCACTTCGGGGTGGGCACTGGTGAACTGCTCGCCGCGATGGGCGAGGCCGGTGCCGACGTGGTCGGCGTTGACTGGCGTACGCCGTTGGATGTCGCCACCCGCCGGGTCGGCTCCGAGCGGGCCGTGCAGGGAAACCTGGATCCGTGCCTGCTGTTTGCCCCGTGGCCGGTGATTGAGGCCGAGGTCCGTCGGGTGCTGGCGCAGGGGCGTGCGGCCCCCGGGCACATCTTCAATCTCGGCCACGGGGTGCTACCGGAGACCGACCCCGACGTCCTGACCCGGGTGGTCGCCCTGATCCATGAGCTGACCGCTCGTCCGAACGCAAGGAGCTGAGTGGCATGGCGACACCATGGCGGATCGCGGTGGTCGGAGGTGGGATCGCCGGCCTCGCCGCCGCCGTCCAGCTGAGGGACCACGCTCCCGCCGGCACCGAGCTGACGGTCTACGAGCGAAGCGAGTCCCTCGGCGGCAAGCTGCACACCGGTGAGCTGGCCGGTGCTCCGGTGGAGTTCGGCGCGGAAGCGTTCCTGATGCGTGACCCCGCCGGTGGGGAATCGGCCGCGGTAGCCCTGATCCGCCGGCTCGGGCTGGCCGACAACATCGTCCACCCCACTGTCGGGCAGGCCGCGCTCCTGGTCGACAACGAGCTGCGCCCGCTGCCCCGGGGCACGCTGATCGGCGTACCCGGGGACCTCGCGGCGGTGGCGGCGGTGGCCCGCCCGACCCCGGAGGCCGATGTGGACACCGGCCGGCCGCTGCTCGCCCCCGGCGCCGACGTCACGGTCGGCGAACTGGTCCGGGGCCGGCTGGGTGACGAGATCGTCGACCGGTTGGTGGAGCCGATGCTTGGTGGTGTGTACGCCGGCCGTGCCAACGACCTCTCCCTGGCCGCCACCATGCCCGCGCTGACCCGGACCGCCCGGGTCGAACACACCCTGGTCGGCGCGGTCCGCGCGGCGCAGGCGGCGGCGCCGCGGGCGCCCGGTACGCCGTTCTTCGGCACGTTGGTCGGTGGCCTCAGCACCCTGGTCGAGGCCGCCGCGTCAACCAGCGGCGCCACGATCCGGCGGAACGCGACGGTCCGGGCGCTGACCCCGGCGGGCTCCGGCTGGCACCTGACCGTTGGCCCGAACGGCGACGCGGAGCACGTCCATGCCGACGCCGTGGTGCTGGCCGTACCGGCCCGGCCGGCGGGGCGGCTGCTCGCCGATGTCGCCCCGGTAGCGGCCGAGAGCGTCGGTGAGCTGGCCTACGCCAGCGTCGCGTTGGTCACCCTCGCGTTGCCGGCGACGGAACTGCCCGCGCTCTCCGGCTTCCTGGTGCCGACCGGCGAGGGGCTGCTGATGAAGGCGTCCACCTTCTTCACCACCAAGTGGGGGCACCTGCGCCGGCCCGACGGGTTGACCCTGGTCCGCGCCTCGGTCGGCCGGTACGGGGACGAGGCACAGCTCCAGCGCCCCGACTCCGACCTCGTTGACACCGTGCACCGGGAGCTGTCGGCGGTGTGTGGTGCCGCGCTTCCCACCCCGCTCGCCACGCACGTGCAGCGCTGGGGCGGGTCGCTGCCGCAGTACGCGCCGGGCCACCTGGACCGGGTGGCGTCGGCGCGGGCGGTGCTACGGGCGCAGCGGCCAACCCTGGCGCTGGCGGGAGCTGGCTACGACGGCGTCGGAATTCCGGTCTGTATCCGGTCCGGCGCGGCGGCGGCCGATGAGATCATCACTGCACTGAAGGGTTCCGGGATATGACCGAGCAGACAAACGCGGCCCGGCTGAACGAGCTGAACGCGACGATCCGGTACACCATGTGGTCGGTGTACCGGGCGAGCAGCGCTCTGCCGTCGCTACGCGAGAACGTCACCGCCGAGGTGACGTCCTTCTTCGACGAACTGGCCGGCGAGGACGTGACCATCCGGGGCACGTACGACGTGGCGGGGCTGCGCGCCGACGCCGACCTGATGATCTGGTGGCACTCCTCGTCGAGTGACGCGCTCCAGGACGCGTACCTGCGGTTTCGGCGCACCACGTTGGGGCGCTCGATGACTCCGGTCTGGTCCCAGCTGGCGCTGCACCGACCGGCGGAGTTCAACAAGAGCCACATCCCGGCCTTCCTCGCCGACGAGCAGGCCCGGAGCTATCTCTGCGTGTACCCCTTCGTGCGCTCGTACGAGTGGTATCTGCTGCCGGACGCGGAGCGGCGGGAGCTGCTGGCCGAGCATGGCGCGATGGCCCGCGGCTACGCCGACGTGCGGGCCAACACGGTCTCCTCGTTTGCCCTCGGCGACTACGAGTGGCTGCTTGCCTTCGAAGCCGACGAGCTGCACCGCATCGTCGACCTGATGCGGGACCTACGCGGCTCCCGCGCCCGCCGGCACGTCCGGGAGGAGATCCCGTTCTACACCGGCCGTCGTCGTCCGATCGCCGACATCATCACCGGCCTGCCCTGATCGCGACGTCCTGCCAACCCGGCGGCACGCAGGGGCCCTGCCGGCTCAGCCCGTCTGGCAGCTGAGGGGCCTCGGGTGACCGCCGGGTCTGGGCAGGGCGTTCGGGAGGGTCAACCCGAGGTGGGCTTGGTGAACTCCGGCTGGTCGAGCACGCGTAGCCAGGACCCGTCGGGTTGGCGGCGGACGACCTGCGCGCGAGCGCCGGCGCCGTCCTTCGGCGGTGTCGAGGTGAGGGCGAGGTCGCCGCAGACGAGCGTGGGCAGCGGCTCTTCCGGTGTGAAGTGTGGGCTGTTGACGAGCACCTTCTCCCACAGGGTCTGGATCGCCGCGCGGCCGACGGTCTGCTCGCCGGGCGGGTAGGCCATAACGGCGTCCTGCTCGTAGAGCGCGGCGACGCCCTCGGCATCGCCGGCGTTGGAGCGTTCGACGAACAGACGGGTGAGGTCTTCGGGCTTCATGGCTTTCGTACGGTCCGACACGATGTTCCTTTCGACGTTCCCTGCGGAAACAAGCGTGCCTCGGGTGATTTGAGAAGTCCAACAGATAGTTTTTATGAAAGCTAGAATCTCCCGTTATGGAATTGAGGCAGCTGGAGTACTTTGTCGCAGTCGCCGAGGAAGCGAGCTTCACCCGCGCCGCCGAACGGGTACGGATCAGCCAACCCGGAGTAAGCGCGCAGGTTCGCGAGCTCGAACGCGAACTCGGCGCGACCCTCATCGACCGTTCCACCCGAACGGCGAGCCTCACCGACGCCGGCCGGGCCGCACTCGAACACGCCCGGGCCGCGCTCGCCTGTTCTGACGCGATGAAGCAGGCTGTCGGCGACGTGACCGGACTCATCCGCGGTCGCCTCACCGTCGGCATGGTCATCGGATGCGCGATCACCCCGTTCTTCGACGCCTTGGCGGCGTTTCACCACGCACACCCAGGCGTGGAGATCACCTTGCTCGAGAACCACTCGGCCCGGCTCCTCCGCGATGTCCAGTCCGGTGCTGTCGACCTCGCTCTCATCGGCACCGCCGATCCCACGCCTGTCGGATCGAACACCCTCACGATCATCAGTGAACCCCTCGTCGCCCTCGTCCCACCCGGGCATCTCCTCGCCAAACAGGCGGCAGTGACCATGGCCGACCTCGCCGACCACCAGATCGTGTGCATGCCCGAGGGCACGGGTGTCCGTACCGTCCTCGACCGTGCCTGCACCCTGCACCGAGTCCGGCCGACCATCACGGTCCAGGCCAGCGCCGCGGACGCCATCGCTGACCTCGCCGCCCGCGGGCTGGGCGTGGCCATCCTCACCGAGTCCATGTCACGGGACTACCACGGCCGCCTGATCGCGCTGCCGATCGCCGACATCGATGAGCCAGCCCTGCTGGCCCTGGTCTGGAGCGGCACGAAGAGTCCAGCCCTCGATCGACTGGTCCGATACTGCCGCGACACGTTCGCCACGGGTCTGTGACCCCGGTCCCGGACCCGTAGCGATACATCCATGTCGATCAGCCGGTGGTGACAGGTGCGGCGGGCGTGGCCAGCCCCGGGCGTACCGTGTCGCGCTGACCTTCGCCCACCAGCGGTGTGTTCACGCCGTCGGCGTGTCCCGGCGCATCGGCGTGTGCAGAATGCCGTCCTCGAGGTACTCCGGCCCGTCGACCGAGAACCCGTGCCGGGTGTAGAAGCCGACCAGCTGCGACTGGGCTTCGAGGGTGCACGGGCTTCCGCCGAGCTCGGCGAGGGCAGCGGTCATCAGCCGGCCCGCGTACCCCTCGCCGCGCGCCCTCTTCGCCACCACCACCCGGCCGATCCGTCGCCGACCGTCTGGATCGGCCAGGATCCGCAGGTACGCCACCGGCGCCCCGGCCTGCTCCAGCCACAGGTGGCGGGTGCCCGGCTCCACGTCCCGGCCGTCCAGCTCCGGGTACGGGCACGCCTGTTCCACCACAAACACGTCCACACGTAGCCGGAGCAGATCATGGAAGGCGCGGGCGGACAGGTCGGCGAAGGAGGCGGTCCGGAACTCAGCGACGGGCGGCATCCTGCGATGGTAGGTCGCTGGCCGGTGCCGGCTGTCGGGCGGCGGAGCGGTGCCGGCGGAGCAGCGTGCCGGCGACCGCCGCCGCGAGCAGCGCGGCGACCGCGGCCCCGATCGTCCACGGGCCCAGACTGTTCACCCACCCACTGACCGTGGTCTGCACTCGACCGGCCGCGTCGATCACCGGGTCGTCGGCGTCACCGCCGGCGAAGAGCCGGATTTCGTACCAGCCGTACCAGGCGACGTAGCCGCCGGTCAGCACCAGCAGCAGACCGGCAACGCGGCCGAGCAGCGGCCCGGCCCGTCGGGTGCGTCGGACCAGGGACTCCCGGGCCAGGGCGACCGCGAGCGCGGCGGCGCCGACCATCAGGCCCATCCCGACCGCGTACGCGACGAAGAGCCCGACCCCGGCGAGCGGGCTGCCCGCCCGGAACCCGGCGACCACCACGGCCAGGAACGGTCCGATGGTGCAGCCGAGGGAGGCGATCGCGTAGGCCGCACCGAAGAGGACCATCGATCCGAAACTGCGTCGGACCTCGGGGCCGTTGGCGATCCGGGGGGCGAAGGTCGGTAGCGCCCGGCCCGCGACGAGCCAACCGCCGGTGGCGACCAGGGCGAGCCCGATCGCGACCGACACCCAGGGCAGGCGGCTGGCCAGGGCGTCGGCGGCGGGGCCGGCGAGAAGCCCGAAGCCGCCGAAGACGGCGACGAAGCCGAGGGTCATGGCGGCGGTCAGGGCCAAGGCCCGACCCACCGGAGCGAGCGGACCGCGGCCGTCCGCCGGGCCGTCACCCAGCACCAGCATCGACAGGTACGCCGGCAGGAGCGCGAAGCCGCACGGGTTGACGGCGGCGAGCAGCCCGGCGCCGAGCGCGAGACCGTAGGGGGCGTCAACCATCTCAGGTCAGCTCCGCGACCCGCTCGCGGAGGTCGGTCTGGGAGAGGGGACCGTTGTGGACGACCGTGCCGGTGGAGTCCAGCAGCACGTAGTGCTCCTGCGAGACCACCTCGAACCGCTGCCACACCTCGCCCGCGTCGTCGGCCAGGTGCGGGAAGCCCTGGATGCCGGTGTCCTGGGCGAATCGGCGCATCGCGTCGTCACCGCTGCCGAGCCCGGCCACCCCGACCACGTTCACCCGGTCGGCGTTGTCCTGCTGCACGGCCGCCACCGATTTGGCCGCGCCCCGGCACGTGGGGCACCAGGCGGCCCAGAACCAGAGCACGGTCGGCTTGCCGGCGAGGCTGGCCCCGGTGAACGTGTCACCGTCGATGGTGCGCGCGGTGAAGTCGAGGGTCTGCGGCACCTCGGGTGCCGTCTCGCCGGTCGGGCTCGCCGCCGTGCTGGCGGGCGCGCTGGTGGATGCGGTCGTCGGGGCGGGGGTGGGGTCGGCATTCGCGGATTCGTCGCCGGAGTTCCCGCAGGCGGCGAGCGCCAGGACGATGGTCAGTGCGATAGGGATTAACCGGGTGCTGGTGGGCATGTCCGGATGTTAGCTGGGGTGTGGCGTTGGGTCTCCTTACCGCTCCCTAACGTCGGTGCCCCGCGTCCGCAGCGGCTGCGTCCACCCCGAAACCCGTTACCTGCGATGATCAGCCGGCCCCGCCCTTGCCGCCCCGGCCGGGCTCAGGCTGGCCGGGCGCCGACCGCGTCGCGGACCTGGGCGCCCACGGTTCCCTCCTTGCTCCGGGCGCAGTGGGCGCAACAGAAGAAGCGGCCGGAGACCTCGACGCCGTGGCCCACGATCTTGACCTGGCAGTGTTCGCAGATCGGAGCCAGCTTGTGCGCGGCGCACTCGAAGCTGTCGAAGGTGTGCACGTCGCCGCTGACCGTGCGCACCTCGAACGTCATCCAGTAATCGTTCTCGCAGACCTCACAGCTAGCCATGTCATTCCCCCGCGGTATGGATTCCTGAGATAAGCGTTAAACATCCACTCCGGGCCGGCAACCGGAATCGGTAAACCAGGTGCGGACGGTCGCCCTTGGTGTATGCGGTCGGCTGACGGGTTTGGGCTGGCCGTCGCGGTGACCCTGATGTAGATCCGTGCCAGGGGCGCGCCCGGCGATCGTCAACCCCGGTTCCGTGCTCTGGCGTCACGGCGGTGCCCGTGACCACCTTCCCCGTTGAGGCTACGGGCGGGTGTCACGCTCGTCCGAATGGCGGGAGGGCCGTTCACTCCACGGCTGGGCGGGTGTCTTTGCGCCGACGGTCGCGGTACGACCTGGTCTTGTTGCGGTTGCCGCAGACATTCATTGAACACCACGTCTTCGACGCGTTCTTGGAGCGATCATGGAATACTTCTCCGCAGGTCTCCTCATGACAGATCTTGATCCGTCGCCACGTGCCGTCCTGCTCAGCGCGGACTATTGCGCTGAGCACGTTCGCGAGCATTTCGGCGACGCCGTCGTGGACGGACACGAGCTGAGCCGTATGGCCGCTAAACGACGCGCGTAGGGGAATGCGCGCGGCAAGACTTTCCAGGTGGGCGCGGGCGCGCCTGATGCCGGTCTCGTCGCTGTCGTGGCGGGCCTGCAACTCGTTTCGCAGGGCGGTCCGGAGTTGAACCGCGAGATCAAGCTCTGCCGCGCTGGGGACGCCGCTTGACTGCGGGAAGCCGTGGACGGTCAGCCAGTGGCCGAGGCGCGCCGGCGACCCGAGGTCATCTCGCCCCGACTCCGGGTCTACCGAGTCGCCGAACGCTACGACGAGATCGAGGTCGCGTGGGTACTCCACTGACCCTCCCCAACACCGTTGAAACGGTTTGACTGGTTGCGTGCACGGTACTACAGTCGGCCCGACACCAGCAAAACTATTTTACTAGTGTCGGAGGGGTGGTATGTATCCGTTGTTTCTCATCGCTACCGCCGAGCAGCATCACGCCGCGCTCCTGGGCAAAACGCAGCTGCCGGCAACAGCGGCCCGCAGGCGCGCCTGGCGCCTTCGACTGGGGCGGCAGCTCATCAAGCTTGGGGAAGCGATCTCGGCCCAGCCCGGAGGAGGAACCATCTCCCCGCGCGGCATCGCCTGTTCCGATCGGGGCCCAGCGTGACGTTGCGGTGGCTTGACCTGCTCGACCAGGCCAAAGCGACCTACCTCCCGAGCCGAAGCCCTGGTCGACGCCGGAGTCGATAGCCGTATCCGTTCCGGTCGCGGCCCTCTCGAACGCCGAGCAGCCGCTGGCGGCTGGAGCCGTCAGGTGTCGCGTGGCTCCAGCCGGAGAGACACCGAGTTCACACAGTGCCGGGTGTCCTTGGGGGTGAAACCCTCACCGGTGAAGACGTGCCCCAGGTGACTGTCGCAGCGGGCACAGCGGATCTCCGTTCGCACCATGCCCATACTCCGATCCTCGACCTCCCGGACCCGCCCGGGAATGGCGTCGTCGAAGCTCGGCCAGCCGCAGTGCGAGTCGAACTTCGCATCGCTGGCGAACAGCTCCAGCCCGCAGGCGCGGCAGTGGTAGACCCCCGGGGTCTTGGTGTCCACGTACTCGCCGCTCCACGGGGCCTCGGTGCCGTGCTCCCGCAGCACCCGAAACTCGTCGGGGCTCAGCCGAACCCGCCACTCGTCCTCGGTGCGGGGCAGTTCACTGTCGTCGAGACTCACCCGCCAACCGTACGTCGGATGTCGGAGCCATCGCATAGGGTCACGCAATGGGTGGCACGAAGGCCGCGGCCGAGGAGATCAAGGTCGCCGGGCAGCACGTCCGGCTGAGTAGCCCGGACCGGGTGATTTTTCCACAACGCGGGTTCACCAAGGCCGACGTCTTCCACTACTACCTCGCCGTCGGCCCGGGCATCATGCGTGCACTCGGCGAGCGGCCGACCACCCTGCAACGCTTCCCCGAGGGGATCGAGGGGGAGGCCTTCTTCCAGAAACGGGTGCCCGCCCGGGGTGTGCCGCCCTGGGTCCGTACCGCGCAGATCAGCTTCCCCAGTGGCCGGAAAGCGGCCGAGCTCTGCCCGGCTGATCTGGCCCACGTGGCCTGGGCAGCCCAGATGGGCACCGTGGTCTTCCATCCGTGGCCGGTCCGTGCCACGGATCCGGACCACCCCGACGAGCTGCGGCTCGACCTCGACCCGCAGCCCGGTACCGACTTCGCCGACGCGGCGAAAGCGGCGACCGAGCTCCGCGCGATCCTGGCTGAGCTGGGCGTCCCCGGTTGGCCGAAGACCTCCGGCGGCCGGGGGGTGCACGTCTATCTGCGGATCCAGCCGCGCTGGACCTTCGTCGAGGTCCGTCGGGCGACCATTGCCCTGGCCCGGGAGTTGGAGCGGCGCCGACCCGACCTGGTCACCACCGCGTGGTGGAAGGAGGAACGCGGCGCCCGGGTATTCGTCGACTTCAACCAGATGGCCCGGGACCGGACGATCGCGTGTGCGTACTCGCTGCGGGCCAACGCCCGCGCCACCGTCTCCACCCCACTGGCCTGGGACGAACTGGCCGACGCTGAACCGGACGACTTCGACCTGCGGAGCGTGCCGGCACGGCTGGCCGAGGGCGGTGACCCACACGCCGGCATCGACGACGCCGCGTGGGACATCACGCCCCTGCTGGAGTGGGTCGAGCGGGACGCCGCCAACGGGCAGGGTGACCTGCCATACCCGCCGGAACACCCCAAGATGCCCGGTGAGCCGAAGCGGGTGCAGCCGTCGAAGGATCGAGACCGCCCCCGCTGAGCCCTCACAGCGGCAGTTTCATGCCCTCGTGGCTGGCGACGAAGCCGAGGTCCAGATAGAAGCGGTGCGCGGCGTGCCGGGACTTGTCGGTCGTCAGCTGGACCAGCGCACATCCACGCGCCCGTGCCTGGTCGATCGCCCAGACCATCATCTGCCGGCCCAGCCCTCGTCCGCGCTGGTCGGAGCGGACCCGGACCGACTCGATCAACTGCCGCTCGGCGCCGTGTCGGCTGAGCCCGGGAATGTAGGTGAGCTGCATGCAGCCCAGCACCTCACCATCGGACTCGGCGACGACGAACTGGTTACGCGGGTCGGCTGCGATGTCCGCGAACGCCTTCTCGTAGCGGGCGTCGACCTGCCCGACGTCACGTGTCCGGCCCAGCAGGTCGTCGGCGAGCAGGTCGAGCACGGTGGGCAGGTCGGCCCGGACCGCCTCCCGGAAGATCACATCGCTCATCCAGGGAGGATGCCACAGCGGGTGTGGCGCCGCGCCCACAACCGGGGTCACTGGGGCGGGCAGCGTTTCCCCTCGGCCGGCACGGTCAGGTCAACCAGGTACGCGTCAACCGCCGCGTTGATGCAGGCCGTCTGAGGGTAGGCGGTGTGCCCCTCGCCCTCCCAGGTGAGCACCCGGCCCACGCCCAGCATCTCGGCCAGCGCCGGGGTCTGCTCGTAGGGGGTCGCCGGATCCCCTGTGGTGCCGACCACCAGGATCGGCGGGGCTCCATCAGCCGGCCCGGTCGGGTACGGGTCCCGGCCGCCGGGCCACTCGGTGCAGGCGAGCATGCCGACCGCGAGCGCCGGACCGAACAGCGGGTACTGCTCACGCCACTGCGACTGGAGCTGCCGGATCTGCTCCCAGCTCGGCTTCTCCTCCTCGTCGGCGCAGTTCACCGCGAGGTTCGCGTCGAACAGGTTCGAGTAGGTACCGTCGGGCTCCCGACCCGCGTACGCGTCGGCGAGGCGGAAGACCTCGGTCGCGTCACCGTCCTCCAACTCCTCGATCGCCTGGGCCAACTGCTCCCAGCCGACCTCGGTGTAGAGCGAGGAGACCACCGCGTAGAAGATCCACCCCGGGGTCGCCTCCCGCCCGTCGTCGCCCAGGACCGGGGAGACCCGCGCCTTGTCGATGGCCGAGGTGACCGCGTCCCGCGCGGCGGGAGCGATCGGGCAGCGGTCGGGGTTGGTGGAGCACCACAGGGCGAAGTTGTCGAACGCCCGCTCGAAGCCCATGGCCTGGCTCTCCGCGCTGGCTACCAGGTCCAGTCGAGGGTCGATCGCCCCGTCCAGCACCAGCGCCCGCACCCGCTCCGGATGGAGCTGGGCGTAGGTGGCGCCGAGTAGAGTTCCGTACGAGTAGCCGAGGTAGGTCACCTTCTCGTCACCGACGGCAGCCCGGATCGCCTCGATGTCGTGGGCCGCCTGCTCCGTGCTGTAGAGCGCGAGTTGGTCGCCGTACCGGTCGCCACACTCGCGCCCGATCCGTTGGTTCAGCTCGACGAAACCGTCGAAGGACTGCTGGCTCTCCGGGTCCGGGTCGTAGCCGAAGCTCGCGTCGAGGTTGGCGTCCGAGATGCACTCCACCGGGCTGGAACGAGCCACCCCACGCGGGTCGAAGCCGACGATGTCGAAGTGGTCGGTGACCGAGGCGGGCAGGCCGCCGACCGCGGCCGGGAAGGAGAGGTAGACGGCGGTGTCCACGCCGGAGCCGCCCGGCCCGCCCGGGTTGATCAGCAGCGAGCCGATCCGGTCCCGCTGGTTCATCGAACGGGCCCGCAGCAGCGCGATTTCGAAGGTCTCCCCGGCGCCCGGGCCGGAGGTGGCAGTGGCGCCGTCAGCCCAGTTCCGGGGAACCGTGATCCGGGTGCACTCATAGCGCATGCCCGGGGCGGTACGCCCGACCAACTCCTCGGCCACCTCCGGACAGGCCTGCCAGGTCGGCGCGGTGCCCGGCGGCCCCGCGGGCTGCGCCTCGGTGCGCGGCGCGAACGCCGGAAGGGTGCAGCCGGCGGCGAGGAACGTGCTGGCCAGGAGGAGCACGGCCGGGGCGAACCGGCGGGCGGAAGTGCGAACCACGGGGTGGACCTTTCGGGGTCGGGGCAGCCGGCTACGCCGGCCCGGACGTGGGACCACCGTTCTCCGGGTCGCCTCGGAGCACCTGATCCACGTCGAACCGGACCGGACGGTCGAGCTGGTCGTAACGGCAGGAACGGGGCTTGCGGTCCGGGCGCCACCGGACGAACTGGGCGGTGTGTCGGAACCGGTCGCCCTCCATCGCGTCGTAGCTCACCTCGACCACCAGCTCCGGCCGCAGCGGCTCCCACTCCAGGTTCTTCCCGCCGGTCCACCGGCTGACCCCGCCCGGGATGCGCTGACCGCGTTCGTGGTCGCCGTGCACCCAGGGATGGTCGGCCCCGGCGCCCCGGTATGGCTCCAACTCGTCCAACAGCTCTTTCCGGCGGGCCATGGGGAACGACGCGCTCACCCCCACATGATGCAGGACGCCGGCGTCGTCGTAGAGCCCGAGCAGAAGTGAGCCGACCACCGGGCCGGACTTGTGCCAGCGAAAGCCCGCCACCACGACATCGACGGTCCGTTTGTGCTTGACCTTGAACATCAGGCGTTTGCCCGGCTCGTACGGCAGCTCGGCGGGTTTGGCGATCAGGCCGTCCAACCCCGCCCCCTCGAACCGGTCGAACCAGCGGCGCGCGGTGGCCGGGTCGGTGGTGACCTGGGTGACGTGCATCGGTGGCGCGACGTGCCCCAACGCCGCCTCCAGTCGGGACCGTCGATGTGGGTACGGCTGGTCGAGGAGGGACTCGTCGGCGAGGGCGAGCAGGTCGAACGCCACGAAGTCCGCCGGGGTGGTTTCGGCGAGCAGGCGCACCCGGGAGGCGGCCGGGTGGATGCGCTGGGCCAGCAACTCGAAGTTGAGCTGGGGCTGCCCATCCGGCCGATCGCGCTGGATCACGATCAACTCGCCGTCGACCACGCAGCGCTCGGGCAGCTGCCGGCGGGCCTGCTCGACCACCTCGGGGAAGTAACGCGTCATCAGCTTGCCGCCCCGGCTGGCCAGCTCGACCTCCTCGCCGTCGCGGAACACGATGCACCGGAAGCCGTCCCACTTCGGCTCGTAGGTCATCCCGTCCGCGGTCGGGATCCGTGGGACGCTCTTGGCGAGCATCGGCTCGACCGGCGGACTGATCGGCAGCTTCACGGCGACCAGTCAACCAGATGGCACCGACGGCTGTGAGGAGGAACACCAGCGACGGACGCCCCTCCGGCTTCTCCCGAACCGTCGCGGTGCCCTGGTCGGTGCGGGGCCGCTGGATCAGCAGCGGGACGGCATCGTCTTCTCCAAGAACGCCAGCGGCACGCCGTTGGGGTCCGTGTCGTGGCCCACCAACCGGTAGCCGGAGCGCTGGTAGAGCCGCCGGCTCCCCACGCTCTCCGCCCCGGTGAACAGGGTGAACCGACTCACCCGCGAGCCCGCCACCGTCTCGACCGCGCGCAACAGGCGGCCACCGATGCCCCGGCCCTGTTGGTCGGGGGCGACCGCCAGCCGGCCGATGGCGGCGATGTCGCCGTCAACGCGGACCCGGACCGATCCGACGAGTCGGTGGCCCAGCCGGGCGGTGAGCACCGTCTGCGGGCCGGCGAGCACGGCCCGTACCTCGTCCAGGGTCTCGGTGAGCGGCGGCAGGAACGGGTCGGCGTAGCGCTGCGCCTCGGCCAGGTACGCGGCGAGTTGGACGGTGAGGATCTCCCCGGCGTCGGCCGGGGTCGCGGGAGCGATCAGCGGGCGAGCGGTCACCGGCCCAGCCAACCACAGTGCCTCGGTCGCGTGGTGCCCGAGTCCCTTGGCGACAGGCAGCTACCGCGACTGGGAAATATCGTGACTGGTGCACGCCGGGTTGGCCCCGGGACGGCTGGGGCGAGGCCCCGATCCCGGCCCGGCTAGAAGCGTGCGAACGAGCGAATCGGCGCCCGCGGGCCGAACTTCGGAGCCGTGATGCCGGCCGCCGCCAGCAGGACGCAGACCCGACCCCGGTGGCCCCGGAACGGTTCGAGCAGGGCCAGCATCCGCGCATCGTCGGCACGCGCCTCACCGGCGAGGGCCCAGGCCACCGTGTTCGGCACGTGGTAGTCGCCGACGCTCACCGCGTCCGGGTCGCCGTACGCGACGCGGACCACCTCCGCCGCGGTCCACGGGCCGACCCCCGGGACGGCTTTGAGCCGGCGGGTGGCCTCGGCCGAGTCGGCGCACCGCTCCAGCCGGTCGGCCACCGCGGCGGCCCGGCGCAGCGTGTCGGCGCGGCGCTGTTCGATCCCGAGGGGGTGGAAGGCCCAGTACGGGGTGGCGGCCACCGCTGCCGGCTCCGGCGGCAACAGCAGTGGCTGCATCGGCCCGGGTGCCTCCGTCCGGAAGTGGCGGACCGTGGCGGCGTATGCCCGGTACGCCTCCTTGCCGGTCACTCGCTGTTCGAGGATGGCCCGGAACACCCGGGGGAAGACCTGACCGCTGGTGGGCAGCCGCAGCCCCCGGTGCCGGGCGGCCAGGTCTGCCACCACCGGGTGCGCGGCGGCCAGCTCGGCGAAGCCGGTCAGGTCGTCCCGGAGCCCGGCGAGGGCGTCGGCCTGGTGCACCACCCAGTCGGCGCCGGGGCCGTACCCCTCGGCGACCAGGTGGCCGGCCTCGGGGCGTAGGGCGAGGGTGGCTGGCCCGTCCGGGGTCCGGGTGGCCCACCAGAGCGTCCCGGCGGCGATCCGGGCGCAGGGGTCGTACGGGCTGAAGGTGAGGGGCCGCACCGACGTGGCCAGCCGGTACCCGGCCGGCGGGTACAGCGTCCGGCGGGCGGTGGGTTCGGTCCCGGGCACCCCGACATGCTGTCACCCAGCGTCACGACCTGCCACTGCGGGTTCGACGACTGTGACCCGGTCGGTTCCCCGCACCGACCGGCTGTCCGCTGGTTCGGATGGTCAGATGCGCGCCCATCCGACGTCCTCTGGGTCGAGGGTTGGCTGGTGTGCTCCAGGTGTGTTCGGCGGGTCAGCGGCCGATCGAGAAGAGCCCCGGCGGGGGTGGTGCGGAGTCGGTGGCGTCGGTGTCGTGGACAACCGGGGCGCCGCCGGTGAAGCGGACCAGTTCCTCGCCGGCGAGCACCCGGCCTGGGAACCAGTCACCGGAGACCCGCCGGGTCAACTCGGGCACCGGCGGGGCGGTGCGGCCGGCGAGCAGCACGAGGTTGCCGTAGCGGCGGCCCCGCAGCACCGCCGCGTCGCCGATCAGCGCCGCCTTCGGCAGCACCGACCGCACGGTGGCGACCTGCTGGCGGGCGTGCCGCAGCGGCGGGCCGTCGGCGATGTTCGCCAGGTACCACCCGCCCGGTCGGAGGACACGGGCCACCTCGGTGGCGAACTCCACCGAGGTCAGGTGGGCTGGGGTGCGGGCGCCGGCGAAGACGTCGGCGACCACGATGTCGACGCTGGCCTCTCGGTGGCCGGCGAGCGCCTCCCGGGCGTCGGTGACGCGTACCCGCAGTCGTGGGTTGGGGGGCCAGGGCAGCTCCCGGCGGACCAGCTCCACCAGCGCGCCGTCGACCTCGCAGACCCGTTGGGTTGAGCCGGGACGCGTGGTGGCGACGTATCGGGGCAGGGTCAGCGCGCCGCCACCGAGGTGCAACAGGCGCAGCGGGGCGCCGGCCGGGGCCAGCAGGTCGATCGCGGCGCCGAGCCGACGTACGTACTCGAACTCCAGGTGGGTGGGGTCGGTGAGGTCCACATGTGACTGCGGGGCGCCGTCGAGCAGCAGCGTCCAGGAGCCCGCCCGGTCCGGGTCGGGGACCAGCTCGGCCACCCCTGTGTCCACCTCGACCGCTGCCCGGTCGGCGGAGCGCTGACGCCCCATCAGCCCGTACCACCGGGTGGCTGCGCGGCGGCGGGCGCTGCGCTGCCTGCGGCGGCGACCAGGGCGCGGTGCAGCAGCCGGGAGTCCCCGATCATCCGTCGCAGGCGGCGTTCCAGGCCGGCGATGGGGATCAGGTTCTGCGGTGCCCGCGGGTCCTTGTACGGGGTGGAGGCGAAGCGGGGCAGGGTCACCACGGACAGGTCCGCCAACTCGACCGCCGCCGCGACGTCCAGCTCGGTGGAGCACTCCACCCGGACGATGCCCGCCCACGGGGCGCCACCGGCGACCGGCAACCGTAGGTACCACGACCAGCCGCCCCACGCGGTGCCCAGCCGGAACACCGGGGACCGCTGCCCGGCGGTGAGCCCGGTGACCACCGCGGTGAGCCGCGCGTCCAGGTACTGGCTGTGTTGGGTCTTGACGTAGCCGAGGGTGCGGGGCAGAAGCCGTCGGTTGCGCAGCGGCCCGTCCACCACCAGCAGATCGTCGTCGGTGCGGGCGGCGCTGGAGACCGCCACCTCCAGCGCGGTCAACGGCCCCTGCACCGCCGCCGGCAGTTTGGCCAGCTCGCCGTTGCCGCCGACCTGGTGCACCGGGTAGTGGACGTTGCCGGCGTGCACGTCCACCGCGGACGGGCTGGCGGTGAAGAGCCCCCGTTCCACCCGGGCACCGGCCAGCTGCGCGGCGCCGCGCCCCAGGTCACAGCGGACGACCCCGGCGGCGTACGAGGCGGCCAGCCCCGGGTACGACACGCCGTCCGGCTCGGTCAGCCACAGGGAGGCGTCGTTTCGGCGTACCCCGTCGACGAGGAGCACCACGGCCGGGGCATGGACGCCGGGTCGGGGTCCGACCGCCCGCCAGTCGACCGCGGGCAGCTCGTGGTCGGCCTCGATCCGGGCGCTGCTGGGCGTGGCCGGGCCGCCGGCGGCGGCCTCGAACGAGGCTCCGTACCCCGGATCCCACGCGTCGACGAAGAATCGGGTCACCCGGGTCGCCTCCGCCCGCCGTCGGCGTTCACCGGCCGGTCCGTTCGATCCGGGCCGACCGGGCGTCCTTACGAACCTCGAAGCGGACCGGTATGCGCTCGGCCAGCGCCGGCACGTGGGTGACCACCCCCACCATCCGGTCCCCCCGGGCGGCCAGGTTCTCCAACGTCGCCGCCACCGTGTCGAGGGTGGCGGCGTCGAGTGTGCCGAACCCCTCGTCCAGCACAATCGACTCCAGGCTGGCCGCGGTGGTCGACATCCCGGCGAGCTGCTCGGCCAGGGCCAGTGCGAGCGCCAGCGACGCCTGGAAGGTCTCCCCGCCGGAGAGGGTGCGTACGCCCCGGCGCAGGCCGGCGTCGTGGTGGTCCACGACGAAGAACTCACCCTTGTCGTGGACCAGGTCGTACTGGTCGCCGGAGAGCTCGCGCAGGATTGTCGACGCCCCGTCCACCAGCAGGTCGAGCGCCTCGGTGAGCAGCCACCGCTCGAAGTTGTTGGCCCGCAGGTGTCCGGCGAGCGCGCGGGCCACCTGGGCGTCACGTTCGTAGGTGGCGCGCTGCTCGCGCAGCTCACCGGCCTGCTCGCGGCGGCGGTTCAGCTCCCGAAGCTGCGCCTCGACCCGTTCGAGGGCGACCGCGGCGTCGCGCCCCGGGTCGTCGGTGGCCGGCACGCCGGCCTCCTCGAGTAGCCCGCCGACCCGCGCTTCGACCGCCGCCACCTGAGCCTCGGCCGCGCTCACCGCCGCTACCCGGTCGGCGCGCTCGGACCGCCGCCGAGCCACCTCGGCGGCGGCCCAGTCGGTCAGCGTGGCCCACGCCGCCGCCACGTCCTCCCGGTCGGTGACCGGCGGGCCGAAGCGGGCCAGACCGTCCCGGGTCCCGTCGAAGGCTCGCCAGGCGGTGCGCAGCCGCTCCTGGGCGGTGTCCACCGCGGCCCGGGCCCGGCGGGACCCGTCCCGGCCGGCGCGGACCGCCGCCGCCGACTCCTCCAACTCCTGCCGCAGCCGCCCGTGCTCGGCCAACGCCCGGTTCAGCGCTGCCGGCTCTGGGGCGTCGGCCAGTTGGGTGTGCAACGCGGCCAGCCGCGCGTCGAGCTGTTCCTGCCGGACCCGCGCCGCCACCAGCTTCCGTTCCCGCTCGCGTAGGGCACCGTCCCGCTCGTCCACGGCGGCCTTGGCCGCGTCGCTGGCCGCCCGCGCGGCCTTCCCGGCCGCGACGGCCGCCGGCACCGCCGAGGTGGCCGGTACCGCCGGTACCCGGGCGACGGTCTGCTCGCAGACCGGGCAGGTGGCCCCATCCTGCAGCGGCGCCCGCAGCGCCACCGCCTGGTCGGTCGCCTTGGCCTGCTCATGCGCCTGGAAGGCCGCCGCCAGGTTGGCCTCGGCCCGCTCGGCCGCCGCCTGTGCCTCGGTCAGCTCCGCCGTCGCCGCCGTGTGCTCAGCCTGGGCCGCCGCCACCGCCGCCCGGACCGTCTCGGCCTCACCGGCCAGCCCCGCCCGGTCTTCGTACGCCCGTAGCAGCAGGCGCAGCGCGCTCTCGTCGCCGGCCGCGGCCAGCTCCCCGCGGAGCTTCTCCTCCCGCTCCTCGGCGAGCGCCACCACGGTCGCGGCCTCGTCCGCGTCCGTCTGCGCGGTCGCCACCGCCCGGGCGACCTCGGCCACCCCGGTGGGGGCGCGCACGGCATCGAGCACGGCAAGGTCCGCGTCGAGAGCGGTCAGCGCCCCGCCCGCCTCCCGTGCCGCGGTGCGCGCCGCCTCGCGTTCGGGAACGGCGGCGGTGACGGCGGTGGCGAGCTCCCGCATCTGGTCGACGCGGGCCGACACCTCCTCGAGGGCGGCGTCGTCGATGCCGGTGAGGCCGGCGAGGGCCTGGTCGACCACCTCGAACTTCGCCTCGGCCTGGCTGGCCCGGGTCCCCGCCTTCTCCCGTACCCGCTCGTAGATGCCGAGGCCGAGCAGGTTGACCAGGATCTGCTGTCGGGTTGCCGGTCGGGCGTGCAGGAAGTCGGCGAACTGCCCCTGCGGCAGCAGCACACAGCTGGTGAACTGCTCATACGGCAGCCCGACCGCCGCGAGCACCGCGTCCTCCATCTCGGCGACGGTGCCCGCGAGCACCTCGCCCAGGTCCTCCGGGCTCAGCCCGGTGTCGAGCTTCGCCGGGTCGAAGCCGGGCGGCATGAGTTGGAGGCCGGCGCCGGAGGTCTTGACGTTGCCCCGGCTGTCCCGCCGGACCACCCGGGTTGCCACGTAGCGGTCGCCGGCCGACTCGAAGACGAGCCGGACCCGCGCCTCGGTCGCCGACGGGGCGAGCGCGTTCGCCAACCCGCGGGTGCCGCCCCACCGGGGTACGGTGCCGTAGAGCGCGAAGCAGATGGCGTCCAACACGGTGGACTTGCCGGACCCGGTCGGTCCGACCAGCGCGAAGAAGTCGGCGTCGGTGAAGTCGATGGTCGTCGCCGCGCGGAAGACGGTGAACCCGGCGAGATCCAGTCGCATCGGCCGCATCAGTGCTCGACCTCCTCGAACAGCTCGTCGAAGAGGCCCCGAACGTCGTCGTCGGCGTGTCCCCGGTCGTCCAGGTAGTCGCCGAACAGCTCCCGCGGTGACCGGCCGGCACGCTGGGCGACGCGGGTACCGCTGCCGGGCGCGGGCACCAGCTCCGGATCAATCCTGATCTCCAGCGCGCGGGGGAGGAGCTCCTGCACCTCCTCGCGGAGGCCGGCCCGGGGCTGCTCCCGGACGAAGACCCGCAGCCAGGCGTCCGGCACCTCGACCTCGGCGAGCTGCGCGAGCGTGCCCCGGACGGTCCGCAGGGAGGCGGCGGCGGGGATCGGAACCTCCCGTACCTGGGCCGCCGTGGTGGCGGTCACCTCGACCACGGTCACCGAGGGGACGTTCTCCTGCTCGCCGAAGTCGACCGCGAGCGGGCTGCCGCTGTAGCGGATCGGGCACCCGCCGTCGACCCGCTGGGCGCGGTGCAGGTGGCCGAGCGCGACGTAGTGCGCGGTACCGGGGAAGACCGTTGCCGGCACCGCGTAGCCGAGGACGGTGTGCGCATCCCGTTCGCCCCCGCCGGTCGTCGCCCCGACCACGGTCAGGTGGGCGGTGACCAGGTGTACCCGGTCCGGCTCGGCGAAGCTCTCGGTCAACCGGGCGACGATCCGCCCCAGGTGGTCGGCGTACGTCTGGTTCGCCTCGGCGGCGGTCAGCTCGTACATCTCCACCGCCCGGACCGCGTACCGCTGGGACAGGAACGGCAGCGCGGCGAGCCGCCACTGTTCGCCGCCGTTGGTCGTACCGTCGATGACGTGCTCGTTGGGATCTTCGCGCACGCTGCCCCGCAGCGTGATCCCGGCGGCCTCGGCCCAGGGCCGCAGCGCGTCCAGCGCGGCGCCGTTGTCGTGGTTGCCGCCGATCGCGACGACGTCGGCGCCGGTACGGCGCAGCGCGGTCAGCGCTCGGGTGACCAACCGGGTCGCCTCGGGGGTGGGCGCGGCGGTGTCGTAGAGGTCGCCGGCGATGATGATCAGATCCGGCGCCTCCCGCCGGGCCACCTCGATCACTCCGGCGAGGACGGCCTTGTGCTCCTCGGCCCGGGACCGCCCCTTGAGGACCTTGCCAACGTGCCAGTCGGAGGTGTGCAGAATCTTCACGGCTCACACCACCTCAGAACGGGATGTCGTCGTCGCTGCCGCCGGAGCCCACCACGGCGAACGGATCGGCCGACTGAGTGATCGACCGGAGCGTCTGGGAGGGCGCCGTGCCCGCTTCCGCGACCCGCGTCGCCCACGCGGGAAACGGAAACTCCAGGCAGAGGGGCACCGGGATGTCGGGTTGGTTGACGAACATCGTGCCCGGTTTGGCGAGCAGCGCCCGCTGCCGTTGCGCCGGCGGGAGGAAGCCGTACTCGGGGCGCGACGCCTCGGCCGGGTCGAGCCGGCCGACCACCCGGACCGCCGAGTTCGTGACGATGCGCCGTTCCACCTCGCTGGCGGTCTGCTGCGCGCCAACCAGGATCACCCCGAGGGAGCGGCCCCGCTCGGCGATGTCCAGCAGCACCTCCTTGATCGGGGAGGAGCCCTCGCGGGGGGCGTACTTGTTCAGCTCGTCGAGGACGACGAAGAGCAGCGGCTTGGCCGTGCCGGTCTTCTCCTTGCGTTCGAACTCGCTTCTGAGCGTCACGCCGACCACGAACCGCTGCGCCCGGTCTGGCAGGTTGTGCAGGTCAACCACGGTGACCTGAGCCGACTCCGCGGTGTTGATGCGGTGCGGACGCCGGGTGGCCAGATCGCCGCGGATCAGCCGGGACAGGTCCTTCTTACTGCCGATCAACCGGCGGGCGAAGGCGTTGACGGTGCCGAGGCCGACCGCGCTGCCGGCCCAGTCGCCCCGGGTCTCGTCGTCGTTGAGCTGCTCGACGACGTGATCGACCAGGTCGGCATAGCTGCCGAGGCGCACCCCGTCGATGCTCACCCCGCCGTCGGCGGGCTGCGCGTAGCGGGCCAGGTGGGCGGTGACCGAGTGCACCACCATCGTGTACTGCTGGCGCTCGTCGTCGGCGTCGGCGAAGACGTACGGCAGGAGGCGGTCGGCGCAGAACTCGTCCAGCGTCCAGTAGAAGCTGTCCACCCCGCTGAGCCGGCTGCTCACGTCCGGTGTGCCGGTGGCGTCACCGGCCCGGGGCGGAGCGTGGACCCGCACGTCGGGGAAGGCCGCGGCGTCCAGGCCGAGCCGCGCGTACGCCGCGCGGGTGGACTCGTCCAGCCGGGTGTTGGGGTGGTCGAGGAAGAGGAGGTCCTCTCCCTTGACGTTGAAGATCAGCGCCTTGGCGTTGACCGCGTCACCGCCCAGGACGCCGGAGCGGAATACCGAGTAGAGCAGGAAGGTGGCGAAGCTCGTCTTGGTGGCGACGCCGGAGATGCCGGAGATGGAGACGTGCGCGCCCCGGGTGCCGTCGAGGAAGTCGGCGTTGAGGTAGACCGGCACGCCGTCGCGGCCCGTGCCCATCGGGATCCGTCGTTCCATCCGGTCGAAGTGCAGGGCCCGGGCCCGGGCGTCTCCCTCGGCCCGGTGCACGACCGCGCCCGGTGCCGGCGGAACGTAGAGCTCCGGGTCGACCCGGGTGGTGGTGATCTCGGCGGCCTCCTGTATCTGGGCAGGGAGCATGCCGTCGGCGATGGCGAAGACGTCGGAGTCGAACTGGGCACCCTCGTGCCGGGCACGTACCTGGGTGACCACCCCGGCGATCGTCACCGGCTCCCGATCTGGCAGCTCGCGACGGGTGGCCACGACATCGTCGAGTTGCAGGTAGCTGGTGGGGGAGACCGCGGTCCAGAACTGCAACGGGGTGGCGTCGGCGGTGCCGAGCACCCGGCCGACCAACTCGCCCGGGCCGTCCATGGCGTCGTCGGTCATCGGGTCACTCCGCGGGGCTGGGGGGTGAGGTCGGCAGACACGTCCTGCATCCTGCCCGAGACCTACGACCGGCCGCCACGTGACGCGGCGGAGACCACGCCGTGTCCGCCCCCACCCCGTCGGTGGTGGGTGGTCGGGATTCGGCCCGGCCGGGTGATCGTTGACGGATCTGGGGCCAGCGCGGCGTGCGTTGGGCGATGCTGTCGTGGATGAAACTGCTGGAGGAGTGGCTGCGGACACCTCGCGGCCGGTTCAAAGCGTTGGTCGCGCTCGCGGCAGTTCTGCCGGTGGTCGAGGCGACGATCATCGCTGTGCTCGGGTTCCAAGCCGTCCGTGGGCTGCCGCCGCAGGTGAGCGCCGTCTGGCCGTACAGCACTTTTCAGGATTTGCGCTGGCTGTTCGTCTACCACCGCACCATCCCCGGGTTCTTCCTCACGTTCGTGGCGATATCGGCGTTGCGGGGAGTCCTCACCACAGTTCTGGCCAACCTGGCCTGGCCGGCCGCGGTCCCCCATCCGTCGTGGCGCTGGCTTCTCCGGCGCAACATCTGGGTCGCCACCCTGACTGCGGTGATCCTCTCACCCTGGGTAGCTCTGTCGATGGCCTTCGCCACGACCGGGCTCTCCTGGTATCTGATCGCCTACCTGTTGCCGTTGTTGCTGCTCGCCCCATTCCTGCTGCGGGCCGGGCTGTCCGCCGACTGGTGGCGTGGCCTGCCGCGGCTCGAGGTGGTGGGCTGGGCGTGGCTGAGCTTCGTCATTCTCACCGTTGCCGGTGCGTTGCTGTCGGCGGTGCCCATCTGGTGGGGCATCCCGTTGGCCGCCGTCTTCGGCGCGGTCAACGCGTTGCTGTGGCGCAAGAGCGTGGCCGCCGTTCTGGCCCCCGGCCGGGTTCGCTTCCGGGCCGTGCCGGTGGTGCCGCTGGTGATCGCGCTTCTCCTGTTCAGCTTCCCGGCGATGCCGCTGGTGGCCGAGCGACTCCAGGGCGGTCGCGGCGGGTGGCGGCCGCCGATCATGACCGAGCCGTTGCCGGACTCGGTCCCGTACGCGGTGATCGCCCTGGGCGGGCACGACTCCGAGTACGACGGTGAACCGGCTGTGGACCCGAGGGTGGAGCGGTACTCCTACCTCGGGCTGGACGAACAGAAGCGGCCGTTGCCGTACACGGCCGTGGCCACCCACCGGTCGTTGGGTGACAGCGCGGCCGTGCTGGCGGAGCACGTCGAGGCCCTGCACGAGCGGACGAACCGGCCGATCGCCCTGCTCGGGCACAGCGAGGGGGCCATGGTGGCCCGGACCTACCTGGAGCGGTGGCCGGTGACGGAGGTGGAGGCGGTGCTGCTGTTCAGCCCGCTGGTGATGCCGGGGCGGGTGTACTACCCACCCGCGGAGATCAGGCGGGGGTGGGGCGTCGTGGCCGGTTGGGAACTGCGTCTGTTGCAGGCGCTCTGGAACATCACCGACACTTCGGATGAGGTGCCGGACCAGGAGTTCATCCGCTCGCTGCTGGCGGATGCCCCGTTCTACCGAAACCGTACGCTCTGCCCGGTGGCGGGAGTGCGAATGGTGGCCTTCCTGCCGACGGTCACCGCGGTCGAGGCGCCGCCCGGCGAGTACCACCGGATCCCGGTCTACGAGCTGCCCGCGTTTCATGGGGAGTTGGTCGGCCGGTTCGATGTCGCGGACCTGGTGCTCGACTTCCTCTCCGGCGAGCCGGTGCAGCGGTCGGAGATGCAGTACGAGGTGCTCCAGCGTCTCGGCTCGGCTTGGCAGCCACCACCGCTGGCCCTGCGGATCAACCCGGTCTGGTCGGCGGGGCGGGAGGCCGATCCCGCCTTCACCGGCCGGATCTGTGAGGCGCGCTGACCGTCGCGGCCGCCGGTGCGACCTCCCCGGGGTGGTGTCTGCCCCCGGGTGGTGCCCCGAGTTGGGTGGCGGCCGCGGGCAAACGGGGGATGTTCCTGCGGATATCAGTCGCGGGCGTAGCGGAGCAGCAGCCCGCCGTCGGTGGCGGCGAGCACGTGCCGCAGCGGCAGGTGCCGTACCGGGCTGGGTTGCCCGGCGGTGATCCGGCCCGCCCCGGGGCCGGCGAGCAGCGGGGCGACGGTCAGACAGACCTCGTCCACCAGGTCAGCCGCGGTGAGCGCGCCGAAGAGGTGCGGCCCGCCCTCGCAGAGCAGTTGGCCGAGGCCCCGGCGACGCAGCTCGGCCAGGCCGGCGGCGAGGTCCACCCGATCGTCGCCGCACTCGACGAGGTCGGCGACGTCGGCCAGGCCGGGCGGGGCGGTGGCGGCGGCGTGCGTGAGCACGATTGGGCGTACCGGTGCGTCGGCGAAGGCCGGCTGGGTCGGGTCGAGGTTGACCGAACCGGAGACCACGACGAGGGTCGGGCACTCCGGTAGGCCGTGCTCCCGGCGCCAGCTGCGGCGTCGTTCGTCCAGGCGGAGCGCTCGGTACCGCTCGTGGCGCATCGTGCCGCCAGCGACCACGAGGCCGTCGCAGAGCATCCGCAGCAGGCGGAAGACCCGCTTGTCCGGCTCGCCGGAGAGCCCGGCCGAATAGTCGTCAACGGTGACCGCGCCGTCCACGCTGGTCACGAAGTTCACTCGTAGGCGTGGTCGGTCGGCCCGGCCGTAGCAGGCGGTGAGCGCGGCGTCGTCGAGTGTCGCGGCAGACGGAACCGGCCAGAGCGCGGTAATTGGCGTTTCGACGGTCATTCGCTGGCCGGACCCGTGACCGGAGGAGGCGGCTGAGGGGTACGGTGCTGGCAGTCACACCAGTTTCGGCCGCGACAGTCGTCGTGCCGCCTCGCCCGGCACGCTCGGCAGATCATGGTCGCAGCTTATTCCGAGGGAGGACGGGACAGCATGCCGCGTCAGATCTTCCAGCTGAGGATTTCCCTGGCCGGGGTCCGGCCGCTGGTCTGGCGCCGGGTGCTGGTCCCGGGTGGCTTCACCCTCGACCGGGTGCACCGGGTGGTGCAGCACGCGATGGGTTGGCGGGACTGCCACCTGCACTCGTTCGAGATCGACGGCGAGCAGTACGGGGAACCCGACCCGGACGGCGAGCTGTCGCTCCGCGACGAGTTGGACGTGCGGCTGGACGCGGTGGTCGGTAAGGGTAGTCGCTTCCACTACACCTACGACTTCGGCGACTGGTGGGAGCATGATCTGGTGGTGGAGGACGTCCTCCTCGCCGATCCGGAGGAGCGCTATCCCGCCTGTCCGGGTGGGGATCGGGCGTGCCCGCCGGAGGATGTCGGTGGCCCGGCTGGCTACCAGGCGCTGCTGGCTGCGTTGGCCGACCCGAGGCATCCGGAGCACCACACGTTGCGTGACTGGGCGGGTGACCGCTTCGATCCGGCGGCCTTCGAGGCGGGTCGGGTGGGCACGCTGCTTCGCCGATTCTGCTGACCTGCTTCGCCGCGGCTGTCGTCTACCCCGGGTCTCTCGCGTCACCGTGCCGGTTGTTTACCCGGGTCTCTCGCCGCCACGGATCCGGTGATTCGATTCGGGGCCGCTAACCGGGGAATTGAACCGCTTCGAGGCGGGGTTGGCCAGCGTGCGGTTAACGATCCGGGATCCACCCCCATCGGCCTATTGACACGTCAGAAACCTCCCGGCAATCTCATGGGAGCGTTCCCAGTGGTGTGGTACGGCTCATTTGTCCACGCCGGACCGTCGTCGAATCCATCATCGTCGGTCGACGCCCCGTACCGCATCCCCATCACGACAGACGCAGCCTCACATCGAAAAGAGGGGTCAGGATGAGCCTCACCACGCGGCGTTCCCGCCTGGCGGTCAGCGCCCTTGCCGCGATCACCGCCGTCGGCGGCCTCGCGGCCTGCGGCAACGACGACGAACCGGCCGCCGGCGAGAAGCCCAGCAAGCTGGTCGTCGAAACGTTCGGCGAGTTCGGCTACGACGAACTCATCAAGCAGTACGAGAAGGACACCGGCATCAAGATCGAGCTGCGCAAGACCGCGCAGCTGGGCGAGTATCGACCCAAGCTGGTGCGCTACCTGGCCACCGGCAAGGGCGCGGGCGACGTGGTCGCGCTGGAGGAGGGCATCCTCAACGAGTTCAAGTCCAATCCGCGCAACTGGGTGGATCTCGCTCCGCTGGTTGACGACCACTCCGAGGACTACCTGCCCTGGAAGTGGGAGCTGGGCAAGGCGCCGGACGGCCGACTGATGGGTCTGCCGACCGACGTCGGCAGCCTCGCCGTCTGCTACCGCAAGGACCTCTTCGAGGCGGCTGGCCTGCCCACCGAGCGGGACGAGGTCTCGGCGCTCTGGCCGGACTGGGACAGCTTCCTGGCGACCGGCCGCGCATACAAGGATGGCAGCGGCGGCAAGGCCCTCATCGACTCGATCACCGCCGTCTCCGACGCGGCGCTGTTCCAGCAGGGCGACGACCTCTTCTACGACAAGGAGAACAACATCATCGCGGACAGCAGCCCCGCGGTGAAGGCGGCCTGGGACACCGCGATCTCGATGGTCGATATCTCCGCCAAGGCTGCCACCTGGTCACCGGAGTGGTCCGCCGGCTTCAAACAGGGCAGTTTCGCCGCCACCTTCTGCCCCTCCTGGATGCTCGGGATCGTCGTGGAGAACTCCGGCGAAGAGAACAGGGGCAAGTGGGACGTGGCGGCGGTGCCCGGTGGCGGCGGCAACTGGGGTGGCTCCTGGCTGGCCGTGCCGGAGCAGAGCTCCTACCACGAGGAGGCGGCGAAGCTCGCCGAGTTCCTGACCAGCGCCACCAGCCAGGTGGAGGCATTCAAGGCCAAGGGTCCGCTCCCCACCCACCTGGAGGCGTTGCAGGACGAAACCTTCCTCAGCTACACCAACGAGTACTTCAGCGACGCCCCGACCGGCAAGATCTTCGGCGAGAGCGTCAGCAAGATCGAGCCGATCCACCTGGGGCCGAAGCACCAGGCGGTGAAGGAGAACGCCTTCGGGCTGGCCCTGCGGGCGTTCGAGAACGGACAGGCCAGTGAGGACGAGGCCTGGCAGCAGTTCACCAAGGACGCCGAGATCCAGGGCGCCTTCTGAGTGAATTCGATCCGGTGGCGTTCGGGGACTGCTCCGGACGCCACCGGTCGTCCCGGACCGGGGCGCGGCCACCTGCTGGTAGTGGGTGGTGCGTGGCGCGCCCTGCGCGCGGGCACGGACCCTGCCAGGAAAGGAATTACCTCCCATGAGTCACCGTCAGCGAGCCACCGGTCGAGCTGGCTTGCCAGCGCCGCTGGGCGGCACGGAACGCAGCGGAGCGCCGACATGAGTCACTCGACCACCACAGCACCGGCGACGCCGGCCGTACCGCCCCCGCCCGACGGCACCCCCACGCGCCGGCGCCCCTTCCTGTCCCGCCTGGACATCACGTACTCGCCGTACCTCTACATCGCGCCGTTCTTCCTGATCTTCGGCATCTTCGGGCTGTACCCGATGCTGCGTACCGCCTGGATGTCGCTGCACGACTGGGACATGATCGGCGATCGCACCTTCATCGGGTTGGACAACTACACTCGGCTGCTCACCGACGAATACTTCTGGAACGCGCTGGTCAACACGTTCGGCATCTTCGCGCTGTCGACTATCCCGCAGCTGCTGCTGGCGCTCTTTCTGGCGAATCTGCTCAACCGCACCCTCCTGCGCGCCAAGACCTTCTTCCGGATGGCCATCTTCATCCCGAACGTCGTCTCGGTGGCTGCGGTCGCGATCGTCTTCGGCATGCTCTACCAGCGGGAATACGGGCTCGTTAACTGGCTGCTCGGCTTCGTTGGGATCGACCAGATCGACTGGGACGGGCAGACCTGGAGCTCCTGGACAGCGATCGCGTCCATGGTCAACTGGCGGTGGACGGGATACAACACGCTGATCCTGCTCGCCGGTATGCAGGCGATCCCCCGCGACCTCTACGAGGCGGCGGAGATCGACGGGGCCGGCCAGTGGCGGCAGTTCTGGCGGATCACCCTGCCCCTGCTCCGGCCGACGTTCATCTTCGTGGTCATCCTCTCCACGATCGGCGGCATGCAGCTCTTCACCGAACCGCTGCTCTTCGCCAACGGCAACATCATCGGCGGCACCCAGCGCGAATTCCAGACCCTGGCAATGTACATGTACGAGATGGGCATCACGAATCTGAACAGCGCCGGTTACGGGGCCGCCGTCGCCTGGGCCCTCTTCATGATCATCGGCCTGATGTCGCTGCTCAACTTCGTCCTCGTCCGCCGTGCGGCCAAGTGAGGAGCCCTCGATGATCTCCGCAACCCAGCGCCTCTGGCGCACCAGCCCGTTGACCTACATCGCCCTCGTCCTGGCGACCCTGTTGTCGATCTACCCCTTCTACTACATGGTGGTGATCGGCACCCGTAGCCTGGACTCGATCAACGACGTGCCACCGCCGGTCACGCCCGGTGGGGCCTTCACCGACAACTTCGGCCGGGTCCTCGACAACGACGCCGCAAACTTCCTCACCGGCATGATGAATTCGATCATCGTCTCGTCGGTCGTCACCGCGTCGGTGGTCCTCACCGGCTCGCTGGCCGGCTTCGCCTTCGCGAAGCTACGCTTCCGGGGCCGTAACGCCCTGCTGCTCTCCATCATCGTGACGATGATGATCCCCACCCAGCTGGGCATCATCCCGCTCTGGGGCATGATGCAGTCGCTGGGATGGTACGACACGCTCTACGCGGTCACCGTTCCGTTCCTGGTCACTGCCTTCGGTGTCTTCATGATGCGGCAGTACGCCAGCCAGGCGGTCTCCGACGAGCTGATCGAGGCCGGTCGCGTCGACGGCGCCAGCACCCTGCGGATCTACTGGAATATCGTGCTGCCCGCACTGCGTCCGGCTGCCGGTGTCCTGGGGCTGTTGACCTTCATGGAGACCTGGAACTCCTTCCTCTGGCCGTACGCGGTGCTTACCCCGGAGAATCCGACGTTGCAGGTCTCCCTCTCCTTCCTGTCGTACGCGTACTACACCGACTACTCGCAGGTCTTCGCCGCCACCGCCGTCGGCACCCTGCCGCTGGTCCTTGTCTTCCTCCTGTTTGGCCGCCAGATCATTGGCGGGATCATGGAAGGTGCCGTCAAGTCGTGAGTAATCCCGCGAGCCCACCCGCCGTGGGCGTTCTCGCCGAACGCCCGCCACTGGCCTTCCCGCCCGGCTTCCTCTGGGGCGCCGCCACCGCGGCCTACCAGATCGAGGGCGCGGCGACCGCCGGCGGTCGGACGCCGTCGATCTGGGACACCTTCAGCCACACCCCGGGCCGGGTGGTGGCCGGGCACACCGGTGACGTGGCGTGCGACCACTACCACCGCCTCGACTCAGACGTCGCCCTCATGGCCGAGTTGGGGCTGAGGTCGTACCGGTTCTCGGTCTCCTGGCCTCGGGTGCAGCCCGGCGGAACCGGCCCGATCAACCAGGAGGGACTCGACTTCTACCGGCGGCTGGTGGACCAGCTGCTGGCGAACGGCATCGAGCCGTGGCTGACTCTCTACCACTGGGACCTGCCGCAGCCGCTGGAGGACGCGGGCGGCTGGCCGGCCCGGGACACCGCCGCCCGGTTCGCCGACTACGCCGCCCTGGTCGCCGGCGCGCTCGGCGACCGGGTGCGGTACTGGACCACCCTCAACGAGCCGTGGTGCTCGGCGTTTCTCGGGTACGGTTCCGGGGCGCACGCCCCGGGTCGGTCCGACCCCGCCGCCGCGGTCCGGGCCGGTCACCACCTGCTGCTCGGTCACGGGCTGGCCGTGCCGGCGCTGCGGGCGGCCGCCCAGTCCGAGGTTGAGATCGGGGTGACCCTCAACCTGTACCCGGTGACCCCGGCCACCGATTCGCCCGGCGACGCCGACGCGGCACGCCGAATCGACGGGCTGGCGAACCGGTTCTTCCTCGACCCACTGCTGCGCGGGTCATACCCGGCGGATCTGATGTCCGATCTCAGGCAGGTCAGCGACTTCGGGCACGTGCGTGCGGGGGACCTGGCCACCATCGCCGCCCCGCTGGATCTGGTCGGGATCAACTACTACAGCCGGCACGTGGTCGCCGCGCCGACGGCGGCGGCCCCGCCGGAGCCGTACTGGCGCACACCCTCGTGCTGGCCGGGTAGCGAAGACGTTCGATTTGTCGCCCGGGGCATGCCGGTCACCGACATGGACTGGGAGATCGATCCTTCCGGCCTGGTCGAGACGTTGCAGCGGGTGTACGAGGAGTACACCGACCTGCCGCTCTACGTCACCGAGAACGGTTCGGCCTTCGTAGACGCGGTCGTTGACGGGAAGGTGGACGACCCGGACCGCGTCGCCTACTTCGAGGCGCACCTACGCGCCGCACACCAGGCGATCGCCGCGGGTGTTCCGCTGCGCGGCTACTTCGCCTGGTCGTTGATGGATAACTTCGAGTGGGCCTGGGGCTACACGAAGCGGTTCGGCATGATCCACGTCGACTACCGCAGTCAGGCCCGCACCCTGAAATCCAGCGGTCGGTGGTACGCCGAGACCATCCGACGTAACGGTCTGGCCGCACAATAGGCTCGAACCAGCTATCCGGGTGGTCCCGGTGCCACCCGGTGGGCACCGGGGCCTTCCGCCGTCGGAGGAACAGACGATGACAACGCAGCGCACCCGCTCGCTCGGACGCCCGACTCTCGATGCGGTCGCCGCACGCGCCGGCGTCGGCCGTGGCACGGTCTCCCGCGTCGTGAACGGCTCACCCCAGGTCAGTCCCGAGGCCCGAGCCGCGGTGCAGCGGGCGATCGCGGAACTGGGGTACGTGCCGAACCGGGCCGCTCGTGCCCTGGTCACCCAGCGGACTGACTCGATCGCCCTGGTGGTGTCAGAATCCGGGGATCGGGTGTTCGCCGAGCCGTTCTTCGCCGGCATCGTGCGTGGCGTCAGCTCCGGCCTGCTGGGGACCCCGTTCCAGCTCTGGCTCGTCATGGTCCAGTCACCGACCGAGCGGGAGCGGGTCGAGCACCACCTGACCAACCAGCACGTTGACGGTGTCCTGCTGTTGTCGCTGCACGGTGCCGACCCGCTGCCCATGTTGCTCGAGGAGCGGGGCCTGCCCACCGTCCTCGGGGGCCGACCGGCCCGGATGCCGCAGCCCAACACGGAGCCGGCCTGGCTCGTGGACGCGGACAACGTCGGCGGGGCCCGGCGCGCGGTGGAGTACCTCGTCGGGCGGGGACGGCGGCAGATCGCGACTGTCGCCGGCCCCCAGGATATGGGTGCCGGCCTGGGGCGGCTGACTGGTTACCAGGAGGCGGTCGCGAAGACGCCGAGCGGGGGCAGGCCAGACCTGATCGCGTACGGGGACTTCAGTGAGGGCAGTGGGGAGGCCGCGATGCGCCAACTGCTGGCCGCATGCCCGGACCTGGATGCGGTCTTCGTCGCCTCGGACCTGATGGCGTTCGGCGCGCTCCGGGCGTTGCGAGAGGCCGGTCGACGAGTGCCGGAGGACGTGGCGGTGGTGGGCTTCGACGACGCGCCGATCGCCCGCCAGTCGGACCCGCCGTTGACCACGATCTTCCAGCCGATCGAGGAGATGGGACGGCAGATGGCCCAGTTGCTGGTGTCCCGGATCCGCGGCGAGGAACGGGCTACCACGAACATCCTTCTGGACACCGAGTTGGTCGAGCGCGCCAGCACCTGACCGCCTCCGCCGATGGGCACTGCGCCGGACCGTCACCTGGTGCAGCGGCTTCGGTGTAGCCCGGAGGCTGGTGTCCGGCGCAGCGACTGGGCGACGTGACTCAGACGTAGCGGCGGAGTTCGCGGCGGGCCAGAGCGGCCTTGTGGACCTCGTCCGGCCCGTCAGCGAGGCGCAGGGTGCGGGCCTGGGCCCAGAGCGCGGCCAGCGGGGTGTCCTGGCTGACGCCGGCACCCCCATGCGCCTGGATAGCCTTGTCGATCACCCACTCCGTCATCGACGGCGTATCGATCTTGATGGCTTGGATCTCGGTGTGCGCGCCCTTGTTGCCGACCGTGTCCATCAGCCAGGCCGTCTTGAGCACCAGGAGCCGGGACTGCTCGATTCGGACTCGCGCCTCGGCGATCCACTCTCGCACCACGCCCTGCTCGGCGATGGGCCGGCCGAAAGCAACCCGGTCGAGGGCGCGTCGGCAGAGCAGCTCCAGGGCCCGCTCCGCCATGCCGATCAACCGCATGCAGTGATGGATTCGGCCAGGACCGAGCCGGGCCTGGGCGATCGCGAAGCCGGCCCCCTCCGTACCGATCAGATTCTCCACCGGCACCCGGACGTCGTTGAAGTCGATCTCGGCATGGCCGCCGTGTGGGCCGTCGTGATAGCCGAAGACGTGCAGCCCTCTCCGGACGGTGACCCCCGGTGTGTCCCGTGGCACCAGGATCATGCTCTGCTGCCGGTGCCGGTCAGCCAGCGGGTCGGTCCGGCCCATCACCACGAAGATCTGACAGGCCGGATCCATGGCGCCGGACGACCACCACTTGCGGCCGTTGATCACGTAGTGGTCGCGGTCGCGGGTGATGCGGGTGGCGATGTTGGTGGCGTCGGAGGAGGCGACCTCCGGCTCGGTCATACAGAACGCCGAGCGGATCTCCGCCGCCAGCAGCGGGCGCAGCCACCGCTGGCGCTGCGCCTCGGTGCCGAACTCGGCGAGTAGCTCCATGTTGCCGGTGTCCGGTGCCGCACAGTTGAGCGCCTCCGGGGCAAGGTGTGGGCTGCGGCCGGTCAGCTCGGCGAGCGGAGCGTACTGGAGGTTGGTCAGCCCGGCACCGTGGTGGGGGTCGGGGAGGAAGAGGTTCCACAGGCCCCGCCGGCGGGCCGCCGCCCGCAACTCGCCCAGTACCGGCGGCCGAGCCCACTGGTCCTCGGCACCGGCGACCTGCTCGGCGTAGACCGCCTCGGCCGGGTAGACCTGCTGCTCCAGGAAGTCGGTCAGCTCGGCCCGCAGCTGTTCGGTGTGGGCATCGTAGGTGAAGTCCATCAGCTCCTCCTCGAGACGGCGGTCAGCCCGTACGCGACCAGTGGTGCGACCATCTCGCCGATCTGGTCGAAGCCCTCGCCGAGGGTCTGCCCCTGGCGGTGCCGGTAGTAGATGCCCTCGCAGATCACGGCGAGTTTGAAGCACCCCAGGGCCACATGCCAGTCCAGGGGGCCGACATCGATTCCGCTGCGGCTGGCGTACCGCTCGATCAGCTCGGCGCCGGCGGGGAAGCCGGCCCGGGGCCCCAGCCCGTCGGCGACGGGATTGCTCGGGACCGCGTCACCGCCCATGGCATCCCAGTAGGTCAAAAGGAGGCCCAGGTCGGCCAGCGGGTCGCCGAGGGTGGCCATCTCCCAGTCGAGCACCGCCCGAACGGCGACCGGGTCAACGGTGGCGAGGAGGTTGTCCAGTCGGTAGTCACCGTGCACGATCCGTCCCGTACCGGAACCCTCCGGAGCGGTGTTGGCCAGCCGGTCGCGTAGCTCGTGGATGCCGGGCAACGGCCGGCTCCGGGAGCCGTCGAGCTGCCCGGACCAGCGGCGGACCTGGCGGGCGAGAAAGCCCTGCGGACGGCCGAAGTCGGCCAGGCCGACCGTCGCCGGGTCCACGGTGTGCAGCGCGGCAAGGGTGTCCATCATCGCCATCGCCAGCTCCCGCCGCTGTCCGTCGGGTAGGGGGTCGGTCTGCGCCCGGGAGCGGAACACCGTGCCGTCCACGCGGGCCATCAGATAGAACGGCGCCCCGATCACCTCCGGGTCGGTGCAGAGCAGCAGCGCTGTCGGCACCGGCACCTCGGTCGGGGCGAGCGCCGAGATGACCCGGAACTCCCGCGCCATGTCGTGTGCGGTGGCCAGCACGTGGCCCAGCGGCGGCCGCCGCAGCACGATCTCCCGTTCCCCGGCAGAGAGCAGGTACGTCAGGTTGGAGCGGCCGCCGGCGATCAGCTCGGCGTGCAGCGGCCCGTCGATCAGATCGGGCCGGTGCGCGGCGAGGTGCCCGGCGAGCCGGTCCAGGTCAAGACCGGGCGGGGTCGGGGCGCAGTCGTCGATGGCCGGCTCGGTCATTCGAATAGTTGATGGCAGCTCACTTCTGGTGTCAAGGCCGGATTCGCCGAGGACGGCCCGGGCGCTGACCGTCGCCGGAGGAGGCGGTGTGCCGCAGGAGACGACGTCTTCCCGGCCACGAAACCGATCCGTCACCCTGGGTTACGGGGCCCGCAACAGCCGTCAGGGAAGGTCGTATCGGCGAAGGGAGTGAACATGACGCGGTGGGGACGACAGACCCTTGTTGAGGAGCGGGCCATCCGCCCGGCGGCTCGGGGGTGCGCCGATCCGGTCGCCCTGCGCCTGCCGGACGGCACCGAGCTGGGCGTACGGTCGGCGACCGGCGATGACCTGCCTGGCGTGGCCGACCTGCACGAGCGGTGTTCGGCGCGGAGCCGCAACCGCCGCTACCACGGTGGATCCGCCCGGTTCGCCCCGGCCCGGTTGCGCCGACTGTTGGAGCCGGCCCGGGGAGTCACCCTGCTGGCCAACCCGACCGGGTTCAGTCCGCTAGCCGCGCCGGTGGTGGCGATGGCCAATCTGCTCGGTGAGGGAGACACGGCTGAGGCGGCGTTGCTGGTACGCGACGACTGGCAGCGGCGCGGGCTCGGATCGGCGTTGCTACGTCGGCTCGTGTGGCAGGCGGAGCAGCGTGGCTACGCCGCATTGGATCTGCACATTCAGGCGGAGAACAGACCGATGATGCGGACCGTCGGCCGGTTGGCTCGGCCGTCGGCGGTGAACCGGGATGGTTCGCTGGTCACCCTGACGGTGCCGTTGACCGCGGCACTTCCCCGGATCGGGGCGGGACACCCGCTGGGCCTCTCCGCCCCAACGCGGTGATCGTCAGTTTCGGGCCGCGGGAGATCTGATCTTTTGTCGGCGAAGGGCAAACGGTGGCAGTGACAACTGTGCCCGGGACGCGAATGCCACCACACGCAAATGGCGATGAATGTGAATAGCGCACCCGAACATTTTGCCTCGTACTATTAATGGAGCACCACCTCACCCCCGAGGAGGCACTCCGATGTTTAACGACTTCCTGATCTCTATCATCCGCACTGCCGTTCCGGTCGCCGTCGGTGCCGTGCTGGCCTGGCTTGCCTCCGAAGCCGGGATCGTCCTCGATGCCGACTCCTCCGCCGCGCTGACCGCCGGGACGGTCGCCGCAGTCGTCGCCGTCTACTATGCCCTCGCCCGGGCTCTGGAGACTCGGTGGCCGTGGCTCGGTGTGCTGCTGGGCCGGCGGGCAAAGCCGGTCTACGAGGTGTCTCGGGCCAGTAAGAGCGAGGGCTGAGGCTCCGCGTCCCGCCGTTTGCCGTGGCGATCGGTGTGGCGGGTGACCGGGGAAGTCAACCGCCACACCGAAGCCCTAACTCCCGCCGACAGCGCGGCTCCTATTGCCGATTGCGCGCCGCCTGACTCACTCACTCACAAACCTCCGCCATGCTCTTTCGCTGGACTCGTTCGGTTCAGGACGGCGTGGTCAGCTGCACCCACGGGTTGTTGCAGGTGAAGTTCTGCCCCTGTGTAGCGCACTCGGTTTCCCACACCTCGCCACCGGTGGTTAGCACCTTTACCCAGGCATCATTGCCGGCAGCCGAGATGGCTACCCCGCAGACGGACTCTCCCGGGTAGTTGGCGTTGCCGCTCAGGTCGGTCCAGGTGTAGGGGCCCGGAGGTGCCGGCGTGAGCCTTCTGCGACCGGCGTACGTGACGCCGTCCGAGACCACCGCACTGAACTCTTCGGAGGCCGAGGGGGCGAGGCTGTCGATGTCAGCGCATGGTCCGGGTGGTCCTGTGGGTCCGGGTGGTCCGGTGGGTCCGGGTGGTCCGGTGGGTCCGGGTGATCCGGTGGGTCCGGGTGGTCCTGAGGGTCCGGGTGGTCCTGAGGGGCCGGGTGGTCCTGTGGGTCCGGGTGGTCCTGTGGGTCCGGGTGGTCCTGTGGGTCCGGGTGGTCCTGAGGGGCCGGTTGATCCGGTGGGTCCGGGTGGTCCTGAGGGTCCGGGTGGTCCTGAGGGTCCCGGCGGTCCTGAAGGGCCGGGTGGCCCGGACGGACATGTGTGTCCACACTTGTCGTCCCAGTGTCGGCGGTCCCAGTCTCCGTGGTCCCAGTCTCCGTGGTCCCAGTGTCCCTGGTCCCAGTCTCCCTGGCCCCAGCCCCACTCTTCGTCTGGGTAGGCGGTCATGGTCGTGCTTGTGCCGCCGCCCCAGACGTGGCCGAACGCGGGGGCGGCCAGACCGACGAGCGCGAACGTGAGCGGTGAAATGACGCCGATGGCCACCCACCGTTTGCGACCCGCCAACGGGCCTGCCCTCAACCCCTGGAGACGATGGCGATTCATGTTTCTCCTTCGACTCCGTGCGATTCCGAAACGACCTCCAATCTTGATATATGACCGATCGTCCCCGTCGCGTTGCTTCGCGAGATTTATCCGTTTTGTCCCTGGCTGGGGTACGGCTCGTTGGTGCTGTGGAGATCTTGGCGTCCTCGGTCAGGGTGTCGTGCTTCGAACCGCGCCGTAGCTGGCAGCCCTTTGCTGGAGGGCGCGCGCAGAGGTCACCGGCGTCCGGTGGCAGCTCCCCTCCGGGTGGGACGTGCCGGATACGAACAGTGTCTCGAGCTGGTGGAGAAGGTTCCCGACTTCAAGGCGAACTGCGGATCTTCGGGGCCAACTGTGGTCACCGGCGACCTCAACATGAGGTACGAGGGCTCGTCGAGTGATGTGCAGCGAGGCGTTCCCAGCGGCCACACCCGAAAGGGGGGACGGCAATCGACAGCATGTCGTCTTCTCGAACGACCTGAGTGTCGAAGGCAGCGCCTCGTTGCCGGTGAAATACACGGATCATGACGCTTGGCTGGTGGAGTTGGGCACCACCTGATGTCGTCCGGGCGGCGGATGGCACCGTGTGGGCCATCCGCCGCCCGTCAGTGCGCGTGGGCGCCGGCAGCCTCAGCCCCGCCGCACCGGCCCGTCGCGTCAGACGTTCGGCGGTAGCGCCGTCCAGTCCGGGAAGTTGCCGTAGAGGCGATCGTCGGTACCGCCGACGGTGACCGCCTGGACCAGCAGGTCGCCGCCGACGAAGGCCCCCTTCCAGGAGGCGCCCCGCCCACCGAACGGCTCCTGACGGTCGCCCCGGGAGCGGGGCTTGTTGATGCCGACCTTGAACGCCTGTACGTCCACGGCGAGCTTCGCCGCCTCTTCCTCGTCGTCGCAGGCGAGTGAGGCGACCAGCGAGCCGTTGGAGGCGTTCATCGCGGCGAGGAGCTCGTCGGTGGTGTCCACCACCACGATCGTGTCGACCGGCCCGAACGGCTCGGCGTGCATCAGCCGGGATCGACCGGGCGGGGCGAGCAGCACGGACGGTGCCACGTAGGCGGAGGTGTCCTGCCCGTCGAGGAACGGCGCCCCGTCGAGCCGGCCCCGGTGCAGCGGGACCGCACCGCCCCGGACCGCCTCGTCGACCTTGCGGCGCAGCTCGTCGGCCTTGGCGGAGCTGATCAGGGGGCCGAAGTCCAACTCGGGGAGGGGATCACCGGCGGACCATCCGTCGCCGACCGCGAGCGGATGTCCGAGTCGGACGGATCGCACCACCGGCAGGTACATGTCGAGGAACTGGTCGACCAGGTTCCGTTGTACGACGAAGCGCGGGTAGGCGGTGCAGCGTTGCTTGCCGTACTCGAAGCCCTTTCTCAGGTGCCCGGCGAGCTGATCCCACCGGGAGAAGTTCCAGATCCCCCAGGCGTTGAGCCCTTCCTGCTCGATGAAGTGCCGCTTGTCGGTGTCCAACAGCGCTGCCGCCACCTTCCCGCCGTTGGAGCGCCCACCGACGAACGCCACCGCGCCGATCTCCGGGGCGCGGACCAGCACCTCGGAGAGCTCCTCACCGCTGCCGGAGATCAGCGTGGCGGGCAGGCCGGCACGACGCATCAACGCGTGCGCGACAGTGAGGCAGACCGCGCCCCCCTGCGACGGGGTCTTGGCGATCACGGCGTTTCCGGCGAGGAGCTGCACCAACTCGGCGTGGACCAGGACGCTCATCGGGTAGTTCCACGAGGCGATGTTGCTCACCGGCCCGGGAAGTGGTTCCCGGCCGTCGGCGAGCATCCGGTCGATCTCGTCGACATACCACCGGACGCCGTCGAGCGCCCGGTCGACGTCGGCGCGGGCGAGCCGCCACGGCTTGCCGATCTCCCAGACGAGGAGGAGGGCGAGGAGGTCGCGGTGGGCGGTCAGGGCGTCCAGGGCGTCGACAACCCGTGCCTTCCGTTCGGCGAGGGGGGTGGCGGCCCAGCCCCGGTGGGCGGCGGCGGCGTGTGTGACCGCGGCGCGGGCGGTCGTCGCGTCCAGCCGGGGGAGGCGGACCAGGATGGTGTTGTCGACCGGGGTGTGTACGCTGGCTGGTGCGCCGACCGCTCGCCAGTCGCCCTCGATCAGGTTGTGCAGCGTTCGGCTGCCGTCGGTCGGGGCGGAAAAGGCTTCGGGGGCGGCGGCCACCGCGCGGTCGAGGACCTCGGACCAGGCGGTCCCGTCGGCGAGTCGTAGAGCCATCGCGATCTCCTCAGGGTTGTCCGGGGAGCGGCGGCGTCGATGGCACCGCTGGTGTGGCGTACTGTCGCCCGCCGCGAGCGGGGGCGGCAACAGTACGTTCGTATGTCAGGACAGGCGCTGGCCTCGGCCCGCTTATTCAGCGTTTGTGGAGTAGCCCTGGCACCGTTCTGAGCTGGCCGAACGTCCACATGCGATCGAAGATCGTCAATGCTGTGAGGAATCTCCGGGTGGCCTTCGGTCAGAGCGGCACCACCGACCGTCTCGCCGACCTGATGGACACCCTGCGCGGGCCGCTGCTGACCGTGCGTGGTGCCGGCTAGGCCCGTGTCTCGCCGTGCTCGACGCAGGCCGCCGCCCAGCCGACCGGCAGCACCTGCACTTTCATCCGTCGCCGGCAGTGCCCGCAGTAGCGGGGTGGCTCCAGTTGCCGGGCTGCCCGGCAGGCGGTGTGGTCCCCCTCGTCGACCGAGGTGCCGCACCGGTCGCACCAGTAGGCCCCGGCCTCCGCCGGGTCGCCGACCCTCGTCGACTCGCCCAGCGGGGCCGGCCCCGTCGTGTCGCTGCTCATCCCAGCCAGGCTCACAGCGTCGCGGAGAGCGCCTTGACCGGCATCTTCAGGTCCTCGAGAAGCTCCAGGTCCGTCGTGGCCGGACGGCCCAGCGTGGTCAGGTAGTTGCCGACGATCACCGCGTTGATGCCGCCGAGTAGGCCGCTACGGGTACCCAGGTCGCCGAGCGTGAGCTCACGGCCACCGGCGTACCGGAGGATCGTGCGGGGCATGGCGAGCCGGAACGCGGCGATAGCGCGCAGCGCGTCCTTCCCCTCGACCACCGAACGGTCACCGAGCGGTGTGCCGGGTCGGGGATTGAGGAAGTTCAGCGGAACCTCGTGCGGGTCCAGCTCGGCGAGCTGAGCGGCGAACTCGGCGCGCTGCTCCACGCTCTCCCCGAGGCCGAGGATGCCACCGCAGCACACCTCCATGCCGGACTCGCGGACCATCCGCAGCGTCTCCCAGCGCTCTTCCCAGGAGTGGGTGGTGACAACGTTCGGGAAGTACGAGCGGCAGGTCTCCAGATTGTGGTTGTAGCGGTGTACGCCCATCTCGACCAGCTCGTCAACCTGCTCCTGGGTGAGCATGCCGACCGAAGCCGCCACCTGGATGTCGACCTCCGCCTGGATCGCGGCGACACCCTCCCGCAGCTGCCGCATCAGCCGGTCGTCCGGGCCGCGCACGGCGGCCACGATGCAGAACTCGGTCGCGCCGGTCTTCGCGGTCTGCTTCGCGGCCTCCACCAGCGACGGAATGTCCAGCCACACCGCGCGTACCGGTGAGGTGAACAGGCCGGACTGCGAGCAGAAGTGACAGTCCTCCGGGCAGCCGCCGGTCTTCAGCGAGACGATTCCCTCGACCTCGACCTCCGGCCCACACCAGCGCATCCGTACCTCGTGCGCGAGCTGGAGAGCGGCGGGCAGGTGCTCGTCGGGAAGGTTCAGCACGGCGAGGACGCCGGCCTCGTCGAGGCCGACGCCGTTCTCCAGTACCTGGGTGCGGGCCTGGTCGAGGATCTCTGGCATGGCCGTACCCTACAAGGCCGCCGCGTCAGGAAGAGTCGCCCGGGGCGGCCCGCGCCAACCACCAGCGGGACCGGCGCGCGGCGCGCCGGGGTGCCGCGCGGCACGCCGAAGCGGCGTCGGGCCAGGTGGTACGTTCGCCCCGGCGGAGGCGCCCGGCGAGCGGGAGCCGGGGAAGGAGCGGCGGTGTCGGACTGGCTTGCGGCACTGGACCGTCGAGCCGAGCTGCGCGCCAAGGCGGGGCTGACCCGCACCCTCCGCCCTCGCGCCGCCGCCGACGACATTGTTGATCTGGCCGGCAACGACTACCTCGGCCTGTCGCGGCATCCCGTGGTGACCGCGGCGGCCACCGCGGCGCTCGACGAGTACGGGCTGGGCGCCACCGGGTCCCGGCTGGTGCGTGGCTCGACCGCACCGCACCACGCCCTCGAGGAGGATCTGGCCGGCTGGCTCGGGGCCGAACGCGCCCTGCTCTTCTCCTCCGGCTACCTGGCCAACGTCGGCGCGGTCCGGGGCCTGGTGCGGCCGCGGACGCTCCTGGTCTCCGACGCGCACAACCACGCATCGCTGATCGACGGGTGCCGGATCTCCGGTGCGGAGACCGTGGTGACCCCGCACGCCGACGTGGACGCGGTGCGGGCCGCGCTCGCCGCCACGCCGGGCCGCCCGGCGGTGGTGGTCACCGAGTCGGTGTTCTCGGTTGACGGGGATCTTGCCCCCCTCGCTGAGCTGCACGCGGTCGCCCGGGCGCACGACGCGTTGCTGCTGGTTGACGACGCCCACGGGCTCGGCGTGGTCGGGCCCGGTGGTGCCGGGGGAGCGACCGCGGCCGATCTGGCCGGTGAACCGGACGTGATTGTCACCGCGACCCTCTCCAAGGCGCTGGGAGGGGCCGGCGGAGTGGTCGCCGCTCCGGCGGAGTTCGTGCGGCACCTGGTCGAGACCGGGCGGACGTTCATCTTCGACACCGCCCCGCCGCCCGCGGTGGTGGCCGGGGTCCGGGCCGCCATGGGGCTCGCCTGGAGGGGCGAGCAGCTGCGGGCGGAGTTGGGCGATCGGGTCGCGTTCGCGGTCCGGCGATTGCGCGCCGCCGGGCTGACCGGGTCGGCGCCGAAGGGCGCGGTCGTGTCGGTGACCGCACCCGGCCCCGAGGCGGCCACCGCCTGGGCCACCGACTGCCGAGACCGGGGCGTCGCGGTCGGCTGCTTCCGTCCCCCCTCCACCCCGGACAGTCGTTCCCGGCTCCGGCTGACCGTCAACGTCGGTGTTCCACGGGCGGACTTCGAGCGGGCCCTGGAGGTCGTCGTGGAGTGCGCGCCGTGAGTGGGACGCCGTGGCGGGGGCCAGTGCTGGTGACCGGCACCGACACCGGGGTCGGCAAGACCGTGGCGACCGCGGCGGTCACGGCGGCGGCACAGGCCGCCGGGCTGCGGGTCGCGGTGGTCAAGCCGGGCCAGACCGGTACGGCCACCGGCGACCCGGTCGACATCGACGAAGTCACCCGACTCGCCGCGCCGCTCACCGGGCGGACGCTGGCGAGCTTCCCGGATCCGCTGGCCCCGCTGCCAGCGGCCCGGGTCGCCGAGTTGCCGCCACTGGAGCTGTACACGGCGGTTGACGCCGTCCGCGAGGAGGTCGACAAGCACGACCTGGTCCTGGTCGAGGGGGCCGGCGGGCTGCTCGTGCCGATGGGCCTGCGCCCCTCGGGTGAGCCGTGGACGATGGCCGATCTCGCGGTCTCCCTCGGCTGTCCGGCCGTGGTGGTGGCGCGGGCCGGGCTGGGCACCCTCAACCACACCGCGCTCACCCTGGAGGCGTTGGAACGCCGGGCGGTGCCGGCGGGGGTGCTGCTCGGCGCCTGGCCGGCCGAGCCGGAGCTGGTCCACTGGGCGAACCTGACCGACCTGGTGCCGTACCTGCTCGGCGCGTTGCCGGCCGGGGCCGGGGCGATCGATCCGGGCGTGTTCCGGCGGTCCGCGCCGGGGTGGCTCACCCCGGCGCTGTACGGGGTGCTCGACGACTGGCGGGCCTGGGCCGAGGAGATCCGCTGAGCCGGCTGGTCAGCGGCGGACCACGAAGGCGTCCGGCATCCGGAAGGTGAGGTTGTCCGGATACCACGGGGGACGCACCACCGTCACCCCGTCGAGTAGTGGGGTGACCTGCTCGACCACCACCGCCGCCTCCATCCGGGCCAGTTGGTCGCCGAGGCAGCGGTGGGCGCCCGCCCCGAAGGCAAGGTGCCGACGAGACCCCCGTTGGCCGGGCCGGAACTCGTCGGGCGCCGGCACGACGGCCGGGTCACGGCCGGCACGGGCCAGCCACAGCAGAACACTGGTGCCCGCCGCCACGGTGCTCCCGCCCAGTGTGCTGTCCACGGCGGCGACCCGCCGCCAGGTGACGATCGGCGGCTCCAGCCGCAGCCCCTCCTCGACCACATCGGCCACCGAGACGCTGTCGGCTCGCAGCGCGGCGCGGACCGTCGGTTCGTCGGCCAGCCGGTGCAGGAGCAGGGTGAGGAACTGCGACGTGGTCTCCTGGCCGGCTACCAGCAGGAAGAACAGTGCGCCGACCAGCACGTCGGGTGGGTGCCCAGTGGCCCGCAGGGCAGCGGCCAGCCCACCGCCGGTGTCCGCGAACTCCCGCAGCACCTGGTGGAACCGGCCGACCTCGTCGGCCAGGGCCAGCTGGCGGTCGGCGTCCAGCGGGGCCCAGAACAGCTCCAGCGCCGCGCGGGCGAACTGCTTCACCGCGGAGACCGGGGCGTCCGGGAGTTCGACCAGGCGGGCCAGCACCAGCAGCGGCAGGTCGGCATTGAGCTCGGCGTGCAGGTCGGTGGAGCCACCAGAGTCGAGGGTGCGGCGGATCGCGGCTACCCGCTCGGCCACCAGCCCGGTCAGCCAGGGCCGTTGGGCGGCGACCTTCGCTGGATGCAGCGCGTCGGCGACGAGGGCGCGGATCGCCGGGTGGCTCACGCCGCCGTTGTTGGCCAGGGTCGGGGGGAGGCGGAAACGGTGTCCGGCGAGCACCCGCAGGGCGGCCACCGGGATCGGGGTGACGGCGTCCAGGGCATTGTCCGGGCGGTAGGTCAACTGGTCGGTGAGCACCTGCCGGACCAGCGCGTGCTGGGTCACCACCAGGTGTTCGGTGCCCTGCTGGTCAGCCACCCGGGTGATGGCCGGCCAGTGGGTGCCGGCGGTCTTCGTCCAGCTCCGGAACAGCACGGCGGACACGCTAGCGGGCCGTTCCGGGCAGCCTGGCTCGCAGTCGCCACACCGTGGCACGCTTCACGCGTACGCTTTCCAGCGTCTCGGGCACCGGCACCTCGTAGCTGGCCACCGGGTCGAAGCGGTCGCGGGGCAGGAACGCGCGGTCGGGGTCGCCGACCAGCACCGTGGCCCCCGCGCGGGCGGCGGTGAGCAGGAAGCGGAGCATGCGCCTCGCCATCGCCGCGCTGTAGAACACGTCGCCGGCGAGGACGACCTCGGCGTCGCCCGCGTCGCCGTCGAGGATGTCGGCCAGCTCGGCGTCGAGGCGTACCCCGTTGGCCTCGGCGTTGACGGCGACGGCCGCGACGGCCAGCGGGTCGACCTCGACCGCGCGGACGGCGGTGGCGCCGGCGCGGGCCGCGGCGATGGCCACCAGACCCGAGCCGGCGGCCAGGTCGAGAACTCGCCGACCGGCGACCAGGTCGGGGTGGTCGGTGACGTATCGGGCGAGGGCCTGCCCGCCGGCCCAGGCGAAGGCCCAGAAGGGGGGCGGTTGGTCACTGCGGAACTCACCCTCGGTCAGTTCCCAGAGCCCGACCGCGTCGTCGGCCTGGTGGAGTCGTACCTCGGGGACGAAGGCGACCGGCGTGAGCCGGGCGTGCAGTCGGACGAAGGCGGTGGCGAGTTCGGACACCGGCCGATTCTCCCGCAGCCGTTACGCCGGGGTGGTGGCCCGGTCTGGTGCTGCCGGGGCACGTGCTTCGCCGCGGTGGCTCGGCCGGCTCGGGTCCGCGCTCAGTCCAGCTGCGCCGGGTCGAGTCCCAGCTCCCGGGCGGTCACCAGGCGTACCCACTCGGTGAACTGGCGTCGGGAGATCACCCGGCTGTGCACCGCGAGCTGGACGGCGAGACCGTCCATCACGGCGCTGATCCGCCACGCGGCGCCGGCCGGGTCGGCGCACTCGAAGGTGTGGTTGGCTACCCCGTCGGCGATCACCGCCGCCAGGTCCTGCCGCCAGCGCAGGTCCAGCCGTCGGGAGGTCTTCTCCAACTCCGGCGTACGCAGCGACTCGGCCCAGCCGTCGATCCACATGGCCCACGAGGTGGGGCGGCCGGCGGGTGTGTAGAGCCGCACCAGCCGGCGGAGCTTGGTCAGCGGCGGGGCGCTGGAGCGCATCACCGCGTCCAGCCGGGTGAGATCCTGCTCGACGGCGTACGCGAACGCCTCGGCGAGTAGCCGGTCCTTGGTGGCGAAGTGGTAGAAGACCAGTGCCTGACTCACCCCGGCCGCCTGTGCCACGTCCGCGGTGCGGGTGTTCGCCAATCCGCGTTCCACGATCACGTCACAGGCGGTGCGCAGCAGGGCATCCAGGCGGACCTCGGCCGCACGTCTCGTCACGACCGTTACCGTAGTGCACTCGAACGGGTACGAGCTGTAACCACCCAGGGTGAATTCGACCTACGGCAGTCGGAAGTAGGACAGTTCTCTCGGACGCTGAACCACGTGGCTCGTCGGTACTGCACCACGTGGCTCTTCGGCGGTTCGGCTCGGTCGGTCCAGGGCGCGTTCTGGCCCTGGTTGAGGTGCGGCGGGGCGCGCCGAGGGGGGTCGAGTTGGCAACTGCTCGCCGGCTCGGCTAAAGTTCTCATCCGTCACCGGGAAGCCGGGGGCGTGCGGACGTAGCGCAGCTGGTAGCGCATCACCTTGCCAAGGTGAGGGTCGCGGGTTCGAATCCCGTCGTCCGCTCGGAGATGCCGCCACGCACGACCGGGGGCAACCCGGTGGGGTGGCCGAGAGGCGAGGCAACGGCCTGCAAAGCCGTGTACGCGGGTTCAAATCCCGTCCCCACCTCAGCAGGACCGAGGGCGATTGGCGCAGTGGGAGCGCGCTTCCTTGACACGGAAGAGGTCACTGGTTCAAACCCAGTATCGCCCACCATATTGGATACAGCCGACACCTTTGAGTTCTCTTCGGTTCTTGGGCCGTGGGGCTGGTGGAAGGCGCAGTGCGGCTGCGGGACGTCGCGCAAGCCGGTGGCAGTGCGGTTCGCCGGGCTGGTTCACGCAGGGTGTGGCCCTCAAAAACTGCGACGCCTCGCGCCGCATGGCGGTGCAGGTGACCGCCCGTAGGCGGTGTGGATGTCCGCGAGCCGTAGCCCTCCGGAACCTGTTGCGGCTGGACGAGCAGGCGGCACGTACCGGCCGTCGGGGTGCCCGGCTGACGGTTCATCAGCAACCGTGACTATCTGACCAGCGCTGGCGCACGCGAGTTGCCGCAACGGATCGGCGAGGTGTTCCCTTTCTGGAGGGAGACGGCGGCCCGGTGTGGCGAGAGTTGGCTGCTATCGGCTGCGGATGGGCTGTGTGATCCGACGTGGCCGGGGGCCCGGGTCTCGGCGATCTTGCCGTCGGGTAGGGTTACGTCCGTCGCCGACGCGGTTCGGTGGCACGCGGACGTAGCGCAGCTGGTAGCGCATCACCTTGCCAAGGTGAGGGTCGCGGGTTCGAATCCCGTCGTCCGCTCGTTCACCGCCAGCCTGGTTCTGGTTTGCGGTGGTTCGGGGCGATTGGCGCAGTGGGAGCGCGCTTCCTTGACACGGAAGAGGTCACTGGTTCAAACCCAGTATCGCCCACTCAAAACCTAAGAGCGGGCAGTGAGGTGCCCTGCTCCTCTCATCCGAGGGCGGCCTCGGTCGGCGTCGAACTCGCCACCGGGCGTCCGCCACGGCCAGTTTGACCGTGCAGGAGGTCGGCGTCCACGCCACCTGACGCGGCGGTCGGGCCGTACCGAGCAACGTGGCCCGTGGTCGGGACCGGTGTTCTGCCGTCGGCGGATCTGCTGGCGGCAGAGAGCGGTAGGCGGAGCCTTCGCGGGCCGGCACGGTGGAGCACATGAGACTGTTGGTGCTGGGCGGCACGGGATTCGTCGGCGGGGCGGTGGTCCGTGCGGGGCTACGCCGGGACTGGGCGGTGACGGTGTTCAACCGGGGCCGCCACGGGACTACGCCGACCGGGGTGCGGCGGCTGCGGGGCGACCGGACCGCACCGGGCGGGCTGGCCTCGCTCGCCGGCCAGGAGTGGGACCTGGTCGTCGACACCTGGGACGGGGCGCCCCGGGCTGCCGGGGATTCGGCACGGGCTCTGGCCGGGCAGGTCGGACGCTACGTCTACGTCTCCAGCGGCTCGGTCTACGCCGAGCCGGTGGCGTTGGGGTCGGCGGAGGATGCTCCGGTGGTCGACGCCGCGCCCGACGCCGTCGAGGCCGACTACCCGTCCAACAAGGCCGGTGCCGAGCGGGCTGTTCGGGAGGTATACGGCCAGCTGGCGCTGATCGCCCGGGCCGGGTTGATCCTTGGGCCTGGTGAGGACATCGGTCGGTTGCCGTGGTGGTTGGAGCGGATCACCCGTGGCGGTGACGTGTTGGCGCCCGGCCCGGCCGACCTTGCCCTGCAGTACGTTGACGTCCGCGACCTGGCGGCGTTCCTGCTTGACCCGAGGGTGCCCGGTGGGACGTTCAACGTGGTCAGCCGTACCGGGCACGCGACGATGGGGGAGTTGCTCGCTGCCTGCGTCGCGGCGACGGGGGCCGACGCCCGCCTGTGCTGGGTCGAACCGGAGCGGATTCTGGCGGCCGGCGTGGTGCCGTGGAACGACCTGCCGGTGTGGATTCCGGCCGGGCATCCGTACCGCTGGTTGCAGGAGCGCGACGTGCGGGCCGCGTTCGCCGCCGGGCTGGTGTGCCGCCCGGTGGTCGACACCGTGGCCGACACCTGGTCCTGGCTGCGGGCGGCGGGTGCCGTGCCGCCCCGCGCGGGCCGTCCGCAACGCGCCCCGGTGGGCCTGGACCCGGCCCGGGAGGCGGTGCTGCTGTCGACTGGGCGCTGACCGCGGGCCACCGGTTGGCCGGGCCGTCAGAGCTGCGGGACGGTCAGGTCGAGCACCTCGTCAATCTCGCGGCGGGGCGTGGGCCAGCCGGGTTGGCCATAGCCGACCCGCATCACCATCTGCGGGGTGCCGTAGCGCCCCAGCGAGAGTCGGAGTTGTTCGCGGGCGGTGGGTACCTCGATGGGTTGGGAGAGCATCGATACGGAGAGCCCGGCATCGGTTGCGGTGAGCAGCGTGCGTTGGAGTGCCTGCCCGGCGATGACCTGGTCGACGGCGGTGTTGCCGGGGCCGCCGAGGACCGCGACAAGGGGTTCCGGTTCGAAGTCGCGGCCAGGGGCACGTTCCCGGCCGCCGAAGGCGCGCGCCGGCAGCAGGTCCTGCGGCTCGAACGGTGGGCCACCGGCGGTCGCTGGCACCCCGTCGGGGGCCTCGTCGTGGTGGACCCACCTCTCTCGTTCGGCGCGGTATGACGGGTTGCGTTCCAGCACGTGGTGAGCGCCCCGGGCGATCTCCGCAAACGCGTTCACCGCGCTCGTGCCGATCAGCAGCTCCAGCCAGCACTCCTCGGCCCGGGCCGCCTCGGTGAGGCGCCACCGGGCGTCGGCTGGTACCGGGTCGGGCTGGAAGGGAGCGCGGTTGCTGAACCGGCGGGGGATCGCCGCATAGAGGGCCTGCTCGATCGGGGTGCAGCGGCGCGGCCGGTCCGGGACCAGTCGGGCCACCACGTCGGGCTCGGCCGGATACGGGCGCAGCCGTACGGCCGCCGGCGTCTCCGCCGCGGCCAGGGCGAGCCGTAGGTTGAACAGCGCCGCCCCGGCGGCGATGCGGATCCCCCAGCCGTTCGGGTCGGTGGCGGGCAGCCGCCGGGACGGGTCCACGAGCACCTCGATCCCTCCGTCGCGCAGGCGGAACCGCCACGGCTGCGTGTTGTGCAGCGACGGGGCACGGATGGCGTCGGCCGCGGCGGCACGTAGCTGCGCTAAGGTGTAGTAAGCGTCCATGGTGTCGCTCCTCTCCGTTGGCGCGCCACGTCTGCTCCTTCTTCCACCGTCTCCCAGGAGGGTCAGCGGGCCCAGGGCCGGATGTCCCTTCCCTACGGGACCGACTGTCCTGCCCGGGACCGGAGCATCCGGTGTTCGTACTGTCGGCCTGCGCTGTCCGTATTGTCGCGCTTGTCCGCCCTTCTTGAGTGGGAATCACCCGAGCGGGTGGCCGGGCCGGGGCGGATCGGGACCTTCGACCCCTGCGGAACAGTCGCCAGCAGGGTAGAAACAAGGGATGATCCGCGTGTACCTACTCGACGACCATGAGGTCGTCCGTCGTGGCCTTGCCGACCTGCTCACGGCCAGCGGCGACATTGAGGTTGTCGGCGAGTCCGGCCTGGCGCAGGAGGCGGCCCGCCGCATCCCGGCGCTCCGGCCCGACGTGGCGATCCTCGACGCGCGGCTGCCCGACGGCAACGGCATCGACGTGTGCCGTGACATCCGGGCCCTGGACTCGTCGATCAAGGGCTTGATTCTCACCTCGTACGAGGACGACGAGGCGCTCTTCGCGGCGATCATGGCCGGCGCGGCCGGCTACGTGCTCAAGCAGATCCGCGGCACCGACCTGGTGGACGCGGTCCGTCGGGTGTCCGCCGGGCAGTCGCTGCTCGACCCCGCGATCACCACCCGGGTGCTGGAGCGGATCCGCAGCGGCGTCGAGCAGCCCCGGGAGCTGAAGTCCCTGACGGATCAGGAGCGGCGGATCCTGGAGTACGTGGCCGAGGGCCTCACCAACCGGGAGATCGCCGGCAAGATGTTCCTCGCCGAGAAGACCGTGAAGAACTACGTCTCCAGCATGCTGGCGAAGCTCGGCCTGGAGCGGCGGACGCAGGCAGCCGTGCTCGCCACCCGCCTGCTCGGCAAGGCCCACTGACCGGTAGCACCGGCGGCACGCCCAGCGGTCTCGGCGTTGCGCCGACGCGCCGTTGGCGGCTCAGCTGTCCAGCGGCACGGACCAGTACAGCCGGGTGCCGTGCGGGTGCTCCGGTCGCACCTCGAAGACCCCACCGTGGCGCTCGGCGCGTTCGCGCAGGTTGACCAGCCCACCCCGGGCGGCGGCCGGATCGCAGCCGACCCCGTCGTCGGTGACGGTCACCGAAACCTGGCCGGCCGCCACCTGGACAGTGACCGCGACGCGCTGGGCCCGGGCGTGGCGCACCGCGTTCGACAGCGCCTCCCGGAGCACGGCCGTGAGATCGGGACGCAACTCGTCCGAGACGGCGCTGTCGATCGGGCCGGCCAACTCCAGCGCGGGCCGGAAGCCCAGCGACTCGGCGGCGTCCTCGACCGCCTCCCGGATCTCTGACCGCAGCTGCGCGGTCATCGGCGTACGCAGCTCGAAAATGGTGCGGCGGATGTCCTTGATCGTGGCGTCCAGGTCGTCCACCGCAGCGTTGATCCGGTTGGCGAGTTCGGGGCGGGTGCTCATCGGCACCGCGCTCTGCAACTGCAGACCGGTGGCGAACAATCGCTGAATCACCACGTCGTGTAGGTCCCGGGCGATCCGCTCGCGGTCCTCCAGGACCACCAGCAGCTCCCGCTCCTCCTGACCCCGGGCCCGCTCCATGGCCAGCGCGGCCTGTGCGGCGAAGCTGCCCAGCAGCGCCAGGTCGTCCTCGCTGGTGTCATCGTGGTCAGCGCTGTACGCCACCACCAGCACGCCGTGCAGGGTGTCCGCGGTCGCCAGTGGGGAGAGTACCGCCGGCCCGGTGTCGAACAGCGCCGGCCAGGGCGCGGCGTAGGCGAGGTCCGCCACCCGGTCGTGCCGACCATGGATGACGGCGGCGCCGAAACTGGTGTCGGCGGCGGGTAGGACGGTGCCGACCAGGGCAGCGGCCTGCTCACCCGCGCCGTCGACCACGTCAACGGTGAAGGTGTCCGCGCCGGGGTCGTAGAGCAGCACCAGCGCCAGCTCCGCCTCGGCGACCTCCCGGGCACGCCGCGCCACCAGCGACAGCGCATCGGTCCGGTGGACCTCGCCGAGCAGCAGCGTGGTGATCTCGGCGGCGGCGGCCAGCCACCGCTCCCGCCGGTGCGCCAGCTCGTAGAGGCGGGCGTTCTCGATCGCCACCCCGGCCGCCGCGGCGAGCGCCACGACGATCTCCTCGTCGTCCTCGGTGAACTCGGCCGCGTCCCGCTTCTCGGCCAGGTAGAGGTTGCCGAAGACCTGGTCCCGGATCCGCACCGGTACCCCGAGGAAGCTGCGCATCGGCGGGTGGTTCGGCGGGAAGCCGTAGGAGTCGGGGTGCTGGGTGATGTCGGGCATCCGCACCGGGCGTGGATCGTCGATCAACAGGCCGAGGACGCCACGGCCGTGCGGCAGCTCACCGATCTTGGCGCGCTGCTCGTCGTCGATACCGTGGGTGACGAAGTCGTGCAGCGTCCGGTCCCGGCCGAGGACGCCGAGCGCGCCGTAGCGGGCCCCGGCCAGCTCGGAGGCCGCCTCGACGATGCGTTGCAGCGTGCTGCGCAGGTCGAGGTCGGTGCTGATCCCGACCACCGCGTCGAGCAGGGCCCGCAGTCGTTCCCGACTGGCGACGACCTGGCTGACCCGGTCCAGCATCTCCTGCAGCAGCTCGTCCAGGTGAACCCGGGACAAAGGGGTCAATCCGAGCGAAGGGGTGGCGTGCGGCTCGTGTTGGGGACTGGGTGTCACCGGCTGATGCTAACGCCGCCGACCAGGGGCGTGACACGCCCGTCAGGTGTCGCGGACCGCCGAGGTGTCCACCACCTGTTCCATGGCGAGCCGCGGCGTGTGCGGCGGGCCGGCGTGCGTCGGGTCCGCGCGCCCCAGGCGCAGCACGAGATACGGGTACCCCATGCCGGCCAGTACCCCGCGCAACTCCGCGCGGGTACTCGGCACCTCGATCACTCCGCTCAACGGCACCATCGAGACGCCCAGCCGGGTCGCCGTGAGCCAACCCGCCGACAGTGCCTCGCCGGCCCGCAACCAGGTGATGGGCTCGTCTTCGTCGCCGTAGAGCAGCGCGTATCCGGCTGCCTGGTCGTGACCGGGCCCCACGGGCAGCGTGCCGGCCCGACCGAAGTCCCGGCCGGGCACGGTGGTCTGTGGGGGCGATTCCGGCAACACCGCCGCCGGCAGGCCGACATCGTCGGCCCGGCTGGTCCAGTACGCCAGCTCCGTGCGCAGCTGGGGGTCCTCCGACTCCACCGTGTCGGCCTGAGACGCGGCGGTCGCCAGCTGCAACACCTGGTCCCGGTCGAGTTGCTGGAGCCGGACCCCTTCGGCGGTTGCCGCCTCGGTGATCTCGGTGAGGGCCGAGTCGGTGACCGGTTCGTCGCCGACCGGTCGGCGGTCGGTGTGTCGGATCCGCATGCACTGCACCAGGTGCATCGCCTCGGGATCCGCCCCCACCCGGGTCAGGCCGGTGAGCCGGGCCAGCAGGTCCTCGTCGCCGGGATCGGGGATGCGCTCAACCACCGCCTGCCACCCCTCGGCGGCCAGCGCGACCCGGGCGTGGTGCAGCGCCGCGCCGCAGCTCAGGATGAGCAGCCGCCCCTCCGGGTCGGTGGCGGTGAGCTGCCGGTCGCGGACCACGCGCAGCTCCAGCGTGTCGGGCAGGACCCGCCACCGCCACGGTTGGGTGTTGTGCACCGAGGGGGCGCGACCGGCGGTCGCGGCAGCCTGCGCGAGCGCGGTGGTCAGCGCGTGGTCCGTCTGGCTCATGCTCTCGACCCTTCCCTCGAACACATCGTGCCGCACCCGGAGGGCACCCGGGCGCGGTTGCCGATCCATCCTGCGATATTCGCCGGCCGAACGCACGGGGCGCAGGTCCTGTCGCCGCCGGACCATTCGACCCGATGGGTTATGCGATGCACGGCCCATCCCGGCCGACCCGCTGGGACGATTTCGGTGATGGAGGCGGAGCCGGAGTGCGTGCCCGAGCAACCGGCGCGATCCGGGCCGGGCGGCCGACTGCTCTGGGCGCCGCTGGGTGGGCTGACCGCGCTGGTGCTCGCCGGTGTGGCAGCACGGCTCGCCGGCCGGTCGGGCCTCGGTGACCTGCTCTGGGCCGCCGCCACCGTGGCCGCGCTGGTGCCGGCCGCCGGGTCGATGCTGCGCGAGCTCTGGCACCGGCGGTACGGCGTTGACGTCATCGCCGTCCTCGCGCTGGCGGGCGCGCTCGTGGTGGGGGAGTACCTCGCCGGGGCGGTGATCGCGGTGATGGTGGCCACCGGTCGGACCCTGGAGGCGTACGCCCAGGGTCGGGCGACCCGCGACCTCCGGGCACTGCTCGCCCACGCCCCACGAACCGCGCGCCGACGTGCCCCGGACGGGACGATCGAGGTGGTCCCGGCAGACCAGGTTGTCGCCGGGGACGAGCTGCTGGTCGGCCCCGGCGACGTGGTGCCGGTCGACGGGAAGCTTGCCGCGGCGGCCACGCTCGACGAGTCGGTGGTGACGGGAGAGTCGCGGCTCGTCCAACGCGCCCCGGGTGACCCGGTGGGGAGCGGTGTGGTGAACGCCGGTGCCGCCTTTGGCCTGCGGGCGACCGCGGACGCGGCTTCCAGCACGTACGCCGGGATCGTGCGGCTGGCGCGGGAGGCCACCGCGCAGAAGGCACCGACGGTCCGGCTGGCCGACCGGTACGCCGTCGCCTTTGTTCCGTTTACCCTGCTGCTCGCCGGGCTGGGCTGGCTGGTCTCCGGCGACGTGGTCCGGGCGGTGGCGGTTCTGGTGGTGGCGACACCCTGCCCACTTCTGCTGGCCACCCCGATCGCCATCGTCTCCGGCCTGTCCCGTACCGCCCGGCACGGTGTCCTGGTCCGCGACGGTGGTTCCCTCGAACTGCTCGGCCGGGCCCGCACCCTGCTGCTGGACAAGACCGGAACCCTTACCGCCGGCCGACCCCGGGTGGCCGAGACGGTGCCGGCGCCGGGGACCACGGCCGACGAGGTGCTGCGTCTCGCCGCCTCCGTGGAACAGCTGTCCCCACATGTGCTGGCCACCGCCCTGGTGGAGGGGGCGCGGGAGCGAGAGCTCGACCTCGCTGAGCCGGAGGGGGTCACCGAGGAACCGGGCCGGGGCGTACGCGGGCGGGTGGACGGCCGTGACCTGTGGGTGGGGCAGCTCGACAGCACGCCGCCGCAGTGGGCGGCCTCGGCGCGGGACCGGGCCGAGGAGGCAGGGCACTCGTTGGTGTGGGTCGGTGGTGCGGACGGGCCGCTCGGCGCGATCCTGCTGGCAGACCCGGTCCGGTCCGACGCGTCGCGGACCGTCGGCCGGCTGCGGGCGGCGGGGCTGCGCCGGATCGTCATGGTCACCGGTGACCGTCCGGCCACCGCCAGCCGGGTGGCCCGCGAGGTCGGGGTGGACGACGTCCTCGCCCGCTGCGCGCCGGCCGAGAAAGCGGACCGGGTTCGCGCCGAGGTGGACCGGGCGGTCACCGTGATGGTTGGGGACGGGGTGAACGACGCCCCCGCCCTGGCCACCGCGGATGTCGGTGTGGCGATGGGCGCCACCGGGGCGACCGCGTCGGCGGATGTCGCCGACGCGGTACTCACCGTTGACCGGCTGGAGCGCCTGGCCGACGCGGTGGAGATCGCCCGGTACGCGCGCCGCATCGCCGTGCAGAGCGCCATGGTGGGCATGGGGCTCGCCGTGCTGGCCATGTTCGTCGCCGCCCTCGGGCGGCTGCCGCCGGTGGCCGGTGCCTTCCTCCAGGAGGGCATCGACGTGCTGGTGATCCTCAACGCGTTGCGTGCCCTGCTCGGCCCGGCCACCCTGCGGCGGTGACGCACCCGAGAGCGCGCCCCCGCCCGCCGGCGTTGACCAACCTCAGCGTTCGCGGACCACGGCGACCGGCGAGTGCGCGTGGTGCAGAAGCTGTTGGCTGACCGAGCCGAGCAGCATTCCGGCCAGGCCGCCGCGGCCGCGGCTGCCGACCACGACCAGCTGGGCGTGGCGGCTGGCCGTCACGAGCAGCTCGGCCGGGTTGCCCTCGGCCACCTCCACCGTGATGGGGACATCCGGGAACGCCCGCCGCCACGGGGACAGTGACTCCTCCAGCTCGGCGCGGTCCGCCTGGCTCGCCGCCCGGGCATCCGGGGCGGACGGCGGACGTTGACCCGGCGGCGGACGCCACACGCGCAGCACGTGCAGCGGTACCTTCCGGGCGGCGGCCTGCTCGACGGCGAAGCCCAGGGCGAGCAGCGACTCCTCCGAACCGTCCACCCCGGTCGTGACGTGCCCGGCCCGCCCCCGGCGGTCGGCGTCGCCCCGGACCACCACCACCGGGCAGTGGGCGTGCGCGGCCACCGATCCCGCCGTCGAGCCGACCAGCAGGCCGGCGAAGCCGCCGAGCCCGCGCGTACCGAGCACCAGCAGGCTGGCCCGCGCCGAGCGCTCCTGGAGCACCAGCGCGGGCGGCCCCTCGTACAACTCACCGGTGACGGTCAGCTCCGGGCTGGTCGCGTCCGCCGCGGCCTGCCGGACCAGCTCCTCCGCCTGCCGTCGCGCCGTCTCGTCGGGCCAGATGCTGGGCCCCCCACCGGGGCCGGTCCACCCGGCCATGGTGAGCCACTCGAAGACGTACGCGAGGTGCACCGACCGTCCGCTCCGGGCGGCCTCGTCCATCGCCCACTCCTGGGCGCGGACCGCGTCCTGCGAGCCGTCGTAGCCGACCAGGATCTCCGTGCCGTTCATCGGTCGTCGCTGAGGCCGGCGTCCGTCTCGCGGATCCACCGCCACTGGGTCACCCGAGGATCGTCGGCGCCGTGCTTGCGGGTGTGGTCCCGGCACGACTGGCGGGCGTCCACCATCTCCTGCCGCAGGTGCGCCGCCCGTGCGGCGAGCCCGGGTACCCGGTCGATCACGTCGATGACCAGATGGAACCGGTCCAGGTCGTTGAGCATCACCATGTCGAACGGAGTGGTGGTGGTGCCCTCCTCCTTGTAGCCGCGGACGTGCAGGTTGGGGTGGTTGGTCCGCCGGTAGGTCAGGCGGTGGATGAGCCACGGGTAGCCGTGGTACGCGAAGATGACCGGCTTGTCGGTGGTGAAGATGGTGTCGAACTCCGAGTCTGGCAGCCCGTGCGGGTGCTCGCTCGACGGTTGTAGGCGCATCAGGTCAACCACGTTGACCACCCGTACCTTCAGCTCGGGCAGGTGCTGGTGCAGCAGGTCGGCCGCCGCGATGGTTTCCAGCGTCGGCACGTCACCGGCGCAGGCGAGCACCACGTCCGGCTCCGCACCGTCGTCGCTGCTGGCCCAGTTCCAGATGCCGATCCCGCGCCGGCAGTGCAGGACCGCCTCGTCCATCGACAGCCAGCTCGGTGTGGGTTGCTTGCCCGCGACGACCACGTTGATGTAGTGCCGGCTGCGCAGGCAGTGGCTCAGCGTCGAGAGCAGGGTGTTCCCGTCCGGTGGCAGATAGACCCGGACCACCTCGGCCTTCTTGTTCACGACGTGGTCGATGAAGCCCGGGTCCTGGTGTGAGAAGCCGTTGTGGTCCTGCCGCCAGACGTGGCTGGAGAGCAGGTAGTTCAGCGAGGCCACCGGCTGTCGCCAGGGAATGTCCCGGGTCACCTTCAGCCACTTGGCGTGCTGGTTGACCATCGAGTCGACGATGTGGATGAACGCCTCGTAACTGGTGAAGAGGCCGTGCCGGCCGGTCAGCAGGTATCCCTCCAGCCAGCCCTGGCAGAGGTGTTCGGAGAGAACCTCCATGACCCGCCCGTCGGGGGAGAGGTTCTCGTCACCGGAAGTGGTGGCCGCCACCCAGGCCCGGTCGGTGACCTCGAAGGCGGCACCGAGCCGATTGGAGGCGACCTCGTCCGGGCCGAAGAGCCGGAAGGTCTCTGGGTTCGCGGCGATGACATCGCGGATCCAGTTGCCGAGCGTGCCGGTGGCGCTGGTGACCGCCGTACCGGGGCGCGGCACGTCGACCGCGTAGTCGCGGAAGTCGGGCAGCACCAGATCACGCAACACCTGCCCGCCGTTGGCGACCGGGTTGGCGCTCATCCGGCGGTCGCCCTTCGGCGGCAGCTCCAACAGCTCGGCGATCGGCGCCCCGGTCGCGTCGAAGAGCTCCTCCGGGCGGTAGCTGCGCAGCCAGCGCTCCAACTCGGCCAGGTGCTGCGGGTTCTGCCGCACCTGCGACAGCGGCACCTGGTGGGCGCGAAAAGTGCCCTCCACCTGCTTGTCGTCGACCTCGCGCGGGCCGGTCCAGCCCTTCGGCGTACGGAGCACGATCATCGGCCAGCGCGGGCGCTCGACCGGGCCACCCGACCGGGCCCGCTGTTGGATGGCGGCGATCTCGTCCAGCGCCCGGTCCATGGTCGCGGCGAGTGTCTGGTGCACCGTGGCCGGATCGTCCCCGGCGACCAGGTACGGCTCGTGACCGTACCCGCGCATCAGGTCCAGCAGGTCGGACTCGGGGATTCGGCTCAACACCGTCGGGTTGGCGATCTTGTAGCCGTTGAGGTGCAGGATGGGCAACACCGCACCGTCGCGGGCCGGGTTCAGGAACACGTTCGACAGCCAGCTACCGGCCAGCGGCCCGGTCTCCGCCTCGCCGTCGCCGATCACGCACGCGACCAGCAGGTCCGGGTTGTCGAACGCGGCACCGTAGGCGTGGCTGAGCGCGTACCCGAGCTCACCCCCCTCGTGAATGGACCCCGGCACCTCCGCGGCCACGTGGCTGGGAATGCCACCGGGGAAGGAGAACTGGCAGAAGAGTTGGGCCATGCCGGCTTCGTCCTGGCAGGTGCCGTGGTAGCGCTCGCTCCAGGTGCCCTCCAGCCAGGTGTTCGCCACGATCGCGGGACCGCCGTGGCCGGGACCGGTGATGTAGATGGCGTTCAGGTCGCGGGCGACGATGACCCGGTTGAGGTGCGCGTACAGCAGGTTCAGACCGGGACTGGTGCCCCAGTGCCCGAGGAGCCGCGGCTTGACGTGCTCCACGGTCAGCGGCTCGCGCAGCAGCGGGTTGCTCCGGAGGTAGATCTGCCCGACAGTGAGGTAGTTCGCCGCCCGCCAGTACGCGTCCAGTCGGCGTAGTTCGTCTTCGGTCAGGGGGTTGTGCTGGGCGGTTGCGATGTTCATGCTTGCCTGAGCCTCTCGGTCGGGTGTGACGCATCCGGGGCGTTGTGGTTAGCCTCGCCGACGGCTACAGCCGGGTTAAGAGGCGTTGGTCCCGGGTCTCAGGGACTCTCCGCCGGGGCAAGTCCTCGTACCACGACCATGGGTGTGGGTGAGTGGTAGAGCACGGTCTGGCAGGCTGAGCCGATCATTCCTCGACCGGGCTGGTGTCCGCGCGCGGCCACCACCACCAGCTGCGCGGACCGGGACTGCTCCACCAGGACACCGCCAGGAGCGCCCCGGATGGTGTGACACTCCACCGGCACGGCCGGTTCCCGTCCGCCGACCGCCGCTACGATCTCGGCGAGGATCGCGGGTGCGTCGTCCTGCCCCCGCTCCACGACCCGGACGGCGACCAGGCGGCCGGCCCGGCGGACGGCGCAGTCGAATGCCCACTTCAGGGCCTGCCGGGAGCCGACCGAGCCGTCCACTCCAACCAGCACCGGCCCCTGCGGTGGCGTGTCCTGACGGGTCACCAGCACGGGGCAGCCGGCCCGGGCGACGACCTGCACCGCCGGCGTGTCGGCGGGCATGGAGCAGCCGAGTTCTCGCGTACTCATGCCGCTGTCGCCGACGGCGATCAGGAAGGCCGTCTCCGACATGCGGATCAGCGTCTCCACCGTAGAACCCTCGGCGATGTCCTCGCGCACCGACAGCGTCTCGTCAACCTCCTGGGCGACCTTGGTGGCGCGGTCGAGAAGCTCCGCTGCCGCGTCGTGTGTGCCGGCGACCGACGGTGCCTTGAAGGCGGCCCCCCAGTCGAAGGTGTGGATCAGCCGCAGGGGATGTCCGAAGGCGGCAGCCTCCCGCGCGGCGAGCTCGACCAGTGGTAGGTCGTGCTCCGAGCCGACGGCGGCCAGCACCGGCGCGTCGCTGGCTGCGGCCATGTCGGCATCACCTCCGCAGGCATCGCGCTCGGCCTTTCGCCCCGAGGCTAGTCCGGGCGGCGTGGCGCCGGGGCGGGATCGGTGCAGCCCGCGCGTGGCCGGGTGCGTGGATTCCGGCAGTTCCAGCTGGACGGGTCGGGGCAGCCGGGAGGCATCGCGATCCACCGGTGACTGATTACCGATGGTGTTAGCGTCGAATCTGTGGGTGATGCTGAGGGGTTCGTCGTCGCCGCCGTCGGGGATCTGCTCATCGTGCGGGACCGCCCGCACGACATCTTTCGACACGCGCGGGAGCAGCTGGCCGGGGCCGACATCACCTTCGGCCAACTGGAGACCGCGTACGCCGACCAGGGGTCCCGGGGCTCCTCCGGGCCGCGCGGCGCCGTCCCCCACGACGTGGCGAACTATGCCGCCATCCCGCACGCGGGCTTCGACGTCATCTCGATGGCGAGCAACCACACCGGTGACTGGGGTGCTGACGCGTTGCTCGACTGCATCGGGCGGCTCCGGCGCGATGGCATCACCGTGGTGGGTGCCGGAGCCGACATCGACGAGGCCCGGCGGCCGGGGATCATCGAGCGCGATGGCACCCGGGTCGGGTTCCTGGCCTACTGTTCGGTCGCGCCGGAGGGCTACTACGCCGGGCGGGACAAGCACGGGGTGGCGCCGATGCGGGCGATGACGCACTACGAACCGTTCGAGTCCGACCAGCCCGGCGGTCCGCCCCTGATCTCCACTTTCACCAACGACGCCGATTTGGCGGCGCTCACCGCGGACATCTCCCGGCTGCGGGACCAGGTGGACGTGCTGCTCGTGTCACTCCACTGGGGCCTGCACTTCCAGCGCGCGAGGCTCGCCGACTATCAGCCGGTGGTGGCCCATGCCGCGATCGACGCCGGTGCGGACGCGGTGCTCGGGCACCATCCGCACATCCTCAAACCGGTCGAGGTCTACCAGGGCAAGGTGATCTTCTACAGCCTCGGCAACTTCGCCCTCGACCTCAACGATTCCTGGTGGCGGTCATTCAGTCGGGAATGGCTCGAAGAAGCCAAGGCGTTCCACGAGGCGCTCTCCCCCGAACGGGATCTGAAGGCGGAGGGACGGAACTCGGCGATCGTCCGGCTGCACATCGCCGACGGCGGCGTCAGCCGGGTCGAGATCCTGCCCGTGGTGATCAATGAGGAGAACGAGCCGGTGCCGTACCGGGCGGACACGCCCGAGGGGCGTGCGGTCCGCGACTACCTGGCGGAGATCACGGCGGAGGCGGGGATGAACACCGCCTTCGACGTCGTTGACGACAGGGTTCTGGTTCGCATCTGACCGCTTTCGGTCGAGGGGCCGGCTGCCGGTCATGAAAAGTCCGAGCCGGGGACGATCCGCAGGTGAAGCCGCTGGGCGGCTCAATTTCTCGAGGCGTTTCTCCACGCACCAGAGCGACTGGTGGACGACGATAGTGTTCGTCCTATTGGTGAGCCCTTGTCCGCTTCGGAGGTATTAAGTGGTGTGGAGAATCAGCCAGCGGGCAGTCCGCGGTGCCGGAGCGCATCGGACGGTACGGGACATCGTCGGGTGGTTCTTCCTCGCATTGGCGGTGGTGGTCACCCAGGTGGTCGGCGTGTTGCCCGTGGCCGCGCAGAACGAGCCGTCACCTTCCGCCGTCGGGTCGGACGCCTTTCTCGCCTGGGGCGACAACGCCTTCGGCCAACTGGGTGACGGGACCACCACTGGCAGCAACACGCCCCTCCCCGTGAGTCTGCCGGCGGGTACCGACGCCACCGCTGTTGTCGCCGGTGACTTCCATAGTCTGGCGTTGACCTCGGCCGGCACTGTTCTTGCCTGGGGCAGAAACGACAGTGGTCAGTTGGGGGATGGGACGACTGTCAGTAGTAGTACGCCGGTCGTGGTGCGTCTGCCGGTGGGTGTCACGGTCACCGCCGTTGCCGCCGGCTTCGGCCACAGTTTGGCGTTGACGTCGACCGGCGTTGTCCTCGCCTGGGGGAGCAATTCCTTCGGTCAGTTGGGGGATGGGACGACTGTCAGTAGTAGTACGCCGGTTGCGGTGCGTCTGCCGGTGGGTGTCACGGTCACCGCCGTTGCCGCCGGCAGCGGCCACAGTTTGGCGTTGACGTCGGTCGGCGCCGCCCTCGCCTGGGGGAACAATTTCTCCGGTCAGTTGGGGGATGGGACGACTGTCAGTAGTAGTACGCCGGTTGCGGTGCGTCTGCCGGTGGGTACCACGGTCACCGCTGTCGCCGGCGGCAGTCATCACAGTTTGGCGTTGACGTCTGCTGGGGCTGCCCTTGCCTGGGGGGGTAACTTTTCCGGTCAGTTGGGGGATGGGACGACTGTCAGTAGTAGTACGCCGGTCGTGGTGAGCTTGCCGGTGGGTACCACGGTCACCGCCCTCGCTGGCGGTGACGCCCATAGTGTGGCGCTGACGTCGGCCGGCGCCGCCCTCGCCTGGGGTAGTAACGGCGATGGCCAGTTGGGCGATGGGACCAATGCGGACAGCAGTGTTCCCATTGCGGTGAGTCTCCCCGCGGGCGCCACGATCACGGCCATCGCCGCCCACGACGGCGCTCACAACCTGGCGATCACCTCCACCGGCGCCGCCCTCGCCTGGGGTGGTAACGGCGATGGCCAGTTGGGCGATGGGACCAATGCGGACAGCAGTGTTCCCATTGCGGTGAGTCTCCCCGCGGGCACCACGATCACGGCCATCGCCGCCTCCGTCGAACACAGCCTGGCACTCGCCGCACCGCCGTCGACGTCCACCACCGCATTGCAGATCACGCCACTCCACCCGAAAGCCGATCAGGACATCACCCTCACCGCCACCGTCACCTGCACCACCGACACCCCCACCGGGAGCGTCACCTTCCGCAACACCACCACCGACCTCGCCACCACACCCCTGAACTCCGCCGGCGTCGCCACCCACACCACCACGCTCCCCGCCGGCACCCACACGCTCACCGCCCACTACACCAGCGACGGCACCTCCTGCCCCAACAGCCAGTCCGAGGCCACCACCGTCACCATCGACGCCCCCACCGACCCCGACGCCCCCACCGACCCCGACCTACCCATCACCGGCCCCAACCTGCCCACCACCATCGGCACCGCCGCCCTGCTCATCCTCATCGGCGCCACCCTCATCCACCTCACCAACCGACGCCGACCAACAGACCATCCCTCGCGGTCAGCGTAGAACTGGGTCACCAGTGCCCCTCTTTGTGTGGCGCACCGCCGGGGTCGCCGCGTGACCTCACAGCTCGCGCAGGCGGGGCAGAAGGTGCTCGTGCGCCCACGTCAGGAACATCGGTTGGCTCCCGCCACCGACCTGGAGGAGCGCGACGTGGCTGAAGCCGGCGTCGACGAAGCGCCGGAACGCCGCGACGTGCCGCTCGACGTCCGGGCCGTAGGGGATGCCAGCGGCGGCGTCTTCCTCGCGGACAAACCGGGTGGCCTCAGCGAAGGAGTCCGGGCCGGGTAACTCCGCCTTGACCTTCCAGCCCAGCCCGTACCAGCGGAACTGGTCGTGCAGAAGCGAGCGGCACTCGGCCTCGTCCGGGCCGTAGCAGATGACGACCTGCCCGTAGCGGGGCTTGCCCGCACCGCCGGCCTCGTCGTACATCTGGAGCAGGTGGGGGTCCGGCTCGGTGGCGATGACAGCGTCGGCGTACTCGGCGGCGAGGGTGGCGGACCGGCGGCCGGAGGCGGCGACGGCCATCGGGACTGGCTGCTCCGGCCGATCCCACAGGTAGGCGTCGGGTACCGCGTAGTGGTTGCCGGAGAAGGCCACCGTCTCGCCGTTCAGCAGCGGCTTTATGATCTTCAGCGCCTCCTCGAACATCTCGTGTCGCTGTCGCACGTGCGGCCACCTGCCGGTGACGTACTCGTTGAGGTGCTCGCCGGCGCCGAGGCCGAGGGTGAACCGGCCGTCGGAGAGCACCCCGACGGTGCTCGCCTTCTGCGCCACCACCGCCGGGTGGTAGCGGCGGATCGGGCAGGTCACGTAGGACATCAGCGCCGCCCGGGAGGTGGCATGGGCAACCGCGCCGAGCACCGACCATGCGTACGGGGAGTGGGCCTGGGAGTCGAGCCAGGGGGAGTAGCAGTCGGACACGACCAGGTGGTCGAAGCCGACCGCCTCGGCACGTACGGCGTGGTCGACCAGTTCTTTGGGCCCGGCCTGCTCGCTGAGCAGGGTGTAGCCGACGCTCACCATGGCGACCTCCTCGTCCGACCCGGGCGGATCCCCGGTTACCCCGGCCGGCGCGGGCCAACCCTGGCCGGTCAGGGCGTGCGTCGTCGGGCCTGGGCGCTCTGCCAGTCCCGCAGCGCCCGCTTGATTCGGGTGTTCTCGTCGTGGAGCCGAGCCACCTCCTGACGCAACGTGGCCAGTTCGTGCGCGACTCGGTGCAGGAAGTGTCGTACCTCCTGGGGGTCCAGACCACGCCGGCCGAGGCCCACCGTGGAGAAGTTTCGTTCGCGGACGAGGCGCGGGTGGAGCTGCTCGGTGCCGCCGTAGACGGTGCCGTGACGCATCGATTGGTTCCCTTCGTGGGTGTTGGAAGGGGCGGCCCCGGCCGGGGAGGGAGAGTTCCGGCCAGGGCCGCCCCGCCCGACGACCGCAGCCCTCCTCGGCGGTACGGCCACCGGGCTGCCGGTGGGTGGTGTCAGTTCGTGGTGAGGCAGGGTCGCGGGGACCCGCCTTTCCGTGATAGGTATTCGTCAAGTCGGTCGGAGCCGGAATGCGCGCTTGTCGCGGCTCCATGTTGAGACCCGACGAGGGCCGGTATGCGTCTGCCAAACGCCAGGCCGTCCCTCGTCACCTTCTCGGCTGTTGGCACAGCCGCGGTTACCGTGCTTGCACCGGGCGTCCCCGGGGGTCGGTGATCACCCTCACCCGAAGGCCACATTTCCAGTCGGCTCGAACTGGAGCAATGGTTCCTTCGCGGGCCTTGTCGAATTTCCGAGAGGTGAGAGCATGCCGCACAAGCCGTTTATCCGGACTCTCCGCGCGCAGTGGCTCGGTCAGCAGCTACGAGCCCTACGTGAGGAACGGGGGATGACGTTGAAGCTCGTCGCCGAGCACCTGCAACGGGACATGTCTGCGCTCGGTCGCTACGAGCGTGCGGACTGGCCGATCCGGAAGGGCGACGTCATCGCGCTGCTCGATCTTTACGGCTTCCACAACGCAGCCGAACGCGCCCGGCTGCTGTCGCTGGCCGAGGAGGTCTGGCGAACTGACCGCTGGGATGAGGACTACGGCGATGTGGTCGACTCCTCGTTCATCGAGTACCCATGGTTGGAGGGCCGCGCCGAGAGTCTGTGCTGCTTTCACATGACGTTGGTGCCAGGGCTGCTCCAGACGCGTGCCTATGCGGAGGCGGTGATCCGAAGTGCAGCGGAGCCGGGGGCTCCGGAGGCGACGATCCTTCGGTGGGTCGAACTGCGGATGTCCCGTCAGGAGGTACTCGCCAAGCAGTGCCCCATCAAGATCTCTACAGTGATTGACGAGTCGGTACTCCGACGTCGAGTGGGTGGCGCGGAGGTGTTGCGATATCAGCTACAACATCTTGTGAAGCTTCAGCAGCTACCGCAGGTCGGAATTCAGATCATGTCCTCCTCGACGGCACTCCATCAGGGACTCGACGGAACGTTCTGGATATTTCACCTTCCTGATCCATACCCGGCCGTCGCCTACACGGAATCCTTGGGCGGCCGGCTCTACCTGGAGTCGCCGAAAGCCGAGCGCTTCCTTCGTGCGTACGATCAGGTGTCAAGGGTCGCGCTCAACGTGAATGAGTCGACCGAGTTGATGGCGAGCATTGCAGAGGAGCTGTAATGGGCGAGAGTCTGCCAGAGGTCGCTTGGCATATCAGCACGAAGAGTGACAGTAACGGTGGCAGCTGCGTCGAGGCGGGGCCGTTGCTCGACGGGTCGGGTCGGGTGGCGGTGCGGCACAGTAAGGCCCCCGAGGCTGCCACGATCATCTATACGGCCGAGGAGTGGGCGGCGTTCGTGGGCGGCGTGCGTGACGGTGAGTTCGACTTCATCTAGTTGTCCTGGCCATGCCGGCCCGGGGATGTGGTTGCCGGGGCCGGGTAGCGTCCACAGCGACGGGAGCGTCCGGTGGAGGTGGCGGCCGACCCGGCGCTGGTGGGAGACTTACAGCGGCTTCTCGACAGCATCCGGTACGGTGCACACCGTCACCGTCGGCTCCAGGAGAGTGCGACACCAGACCCAGCGGGAGTTCCGATGGTCTTCAAGAAAATGTTGAGCGCGTTAGGCGTAGGCGGACCCAGCGTGGACACCGTCCTTACGAACCCCAACACCCGGCCCGGCCTGGCCCTCGACGGCCAGGTCAACCTGATCGGCGGGGACTCGCCGGCGGCCATCGAGCAGATTGTCGTCGGCCTGGTCACCCGAGTCGAGATCGAGGGTCACGACACCGAGTACGCGGGGCTCATGGAGTTCCAGCGGATGCCGGTCTCCGGGGCGCTGCAACTGGCTCCCAAGCAGCAGCTGTCGATCCCGTTCCAGCTGCCGGTCCCGTGGGAGACCCCGATCACCGATGTGTACGGCCAGCGCCTGCACGGGATGACGATGGGTCTGCGGACCGAGTTGGCGATCGCCCGCGCCGTGGACAAGAGCGACCTGGACCAGGTCAACGTGCACCCGCTACCGGTGCACGAGCGCATCCTGGAGGCGTTCAACCGGCTTGGCTTCCGGTTCAAGAACGCCGACCTGGAGCGTGGTTCGCTCTACGGGGTGCAGCAGACGTTGCCGTTCTACCAGGAGATCGAGTTCTTCGCGTCCCCGCAGTACGCGCAGACGATCACTGAGGTGGAGCTGACGTTCGTCACCAACCCGCAGGGTGTGGACGTGATCCTGGAGTGCGACAAGCGCGGCGGTTTCTTCACCTCCGGGCAGGATGTCTTCGGTCGCTACCAGGTCGCCCACCAGGACGCCGACCGGGTGGACTGGGTGCAGGTGGTCGACGGGTGGCTGCGCGAGACGACCTCCCGCTACGGCAGCCTGCGGGCGCAGGGCTTCGGCGTCCCGCACCAGCACGGCGGCCAGCGGGGGATGGGCATGGGCGGCATGATCGCCGGCGCTGCCCTCGGCGTGGCCGGCGGCATGATCGCTGGTGAGATGATCGAGGACGCGATCGAAGGGGACTTCGCCGAGGACTTCGGCTTCGAGGAGTAAATCAGGCTTCGAGCAGTCATCCAGGCAGAGGGTGCCCTCCGGGAGGCAGATCCCGGAGGGCACCCTTTCGCCGCTACCGGTTAACGCCGGGCCAGGCCCCGCTCACCAGTGAGACGCCGGTCCGAGCCGGCCTTCGCCAACCCCCGACTGATGAGGTACGCGGCGGTCAGGGCGGAGAGGAACCACCACGCCAAGGTCGGATCGTTGATGTTCAACCCGTTGGCGGCCGACCCACGCCAGAAGGCGGAGATCACCACCAGGGCGACCGCGCCGGCGTAAATCCAGAACTCGGTGGTCAGGAACGAGCTCTTCGTCTCCGTGTCCGGAGCCGACATCTGCTCCCGGTGCCCGTTGTCCATCGCCCGCATCGGCCGGGTCGGGGCGTCCTGCAAGCGGTCCCGGTTCTGGACTTCCTGCATGCGCTCCCGGCTCTGGGCTTCCGCAGGGGGCCGGTTCTTCGGCCTCGTGGACGCAGCCTCTGTGCTCATCTGCTCCTCCTCGGATTTGATGAGTACCTGAGATCCCTCGCCCCGCTACCGCGTCTCGGCCACGGCACGGTTCGTGGCGGGGGCATCCTGGGTCTACCCGACCGGCCGGGGGCAGTAACCCCCGCCTCGGCCGCGCCCACGAGTTTGGGCGGCCTGGGGGGCGGGTACCCAACGAGACTTCCGACGAGTCTGCGAGGTGATGCAACGTGCGTACCGACGACACCCGGAACGAGGTTGCCCGGCGGGCCGAGGAGCGGATCGCCGGCGACCAGTACGGCGAGGGCGTCCTGGCCGAGGTGACCGTGCCGCAGACCGACGTACAGCGGGTCATCCAGGACGAGGACCCGGGCGACCCGGCGCACAGCCGGATCGACCCGCAGGTGCTGCGCGACGGTGGTCCGACCCGGGGCCAGGGCGCGGTCACGACGACCGGCGGGACCGCCGGCCCGGCCAGTGTTCGCCGAGTGGCCCGCCAACCGGAACGGCACCGGGGCAGGGTCGCCCCGACCACGACGGGGGACGCCACCACCGGCGGCCTGAGCACCCCGACCGCCGGCTCCACCAGCGACGCGGCCGGTCCGGGCGTGCACGTCGCGAACCTCTCCGACGACTGACGGCACGCACCGTTCGGACGGCCCGCACCGACCCGACGGCCTGGCCCGGTTCGGGCCAGGCCGTTGGTTGGCGTACCCGGTCATCGGCCGGGACCGGGCGCGGGGCGGTCAGGAGGTGGGGCGGAGCACCGTCAGGCGTTGGGTGGCGCGGGTCAGAGCGACATACAGGTCGTTACGCCCGCGGGGAGACTCTGCGACGATCCCATCGGGGTCAACCACCAGGACCGCGTCGAACTCCAGCCCCTTGGCCTGGGCGACGGTGAGCAGGACGGTGCGGCCCTTCAGGTCGGGCTGGTCACCGACGGTGGCCTCCGGAATGGCATCCGCCAGGGCGGGACCCAGGTCGGCGACGCGGGCGGCCGGCACGATCACCCCGAGACGGCCGTCGGTGAGGGTCGCCGCCGTAGCGGTCGCCGCGTCCACCAGCTCCGCCGCCAGCCGCTCCGGCGCCACCGACCGGTCGATCGGCGGCACACCGGTGGACCGTACCGACCGGGGCGGGCGCAGAGTCGGGTCGATCTGGGCGAGCACCTCCGCGGCGACCGCCATGATCTCGGCGGGTGTGCGGTAGCTGACCGCCAGCTCCGTCAACCGCCAGCGCCGTGCCACGTACGGCTCGAGCACCTCGGCCCAGGACGCGGTGCCCGCCAGCGCCCCGGTTTGCGCCACATCACCGACGATGGTCATCGACCGGCTGGGGCAGCGGCGCATCAGTAGCCGCCAGGCCATCGGCGACAACTCCTGCGCCTCATCCACGATGATGTGGCCGAACGCCCAGCTCCGGTCGGCGGCGGCCCGCTGCGCGGTGGTCAACCGATCCCCCTCCTCCTGCCGCTCCACCATCCGGTCGGCGTCGAGCAGGTCGGTGACGCCGAGGATCTCACCACCGTCCGCCTCGTCCTCCACGTCGATCGACCGGGACCCCCGGGCGATCTCCAGCACCCCCTCGGCGTACTCCCGCTGAAGGGTCCGCAGCCGCTCTCGACGGGCCGCGGCGGCACGGTCGTCCTCGCCGAGTAGCTCGGCCGCCTCGTCCAACAGCGGCACGTCGGCCGGTGTCCAACCACTCGGCTGGCGGTGCAGCAGGGCCTGCTCGGCCTCGGTCAGCATGGGCGCGGCGGTGGCGATTCGCGCCGGGTCGGCGTACAGGTCGGCGAGCAACTGCTGCGGGGTGAGCAGCGGCCACAGGTGGTCCAGCGTCGCCCGTACCTCCGGGTCGTCCCGCAGCTCCCGACGGATCTCGGCGAGGTCGGCCTCCTCGAGCAGGTTCTCCCCACCCAGTGGGTCCGCGCCGATGCGCTCGGCGACCTGCGCGGCGAGAGCGTGCACGAGTTCGACATCGAAGACTGCTCGGGCGAGGTTGTGCGGCCTGCCGGACCGGCGGGCCCGGTCCCGGGCGGCCCGGACGGTCTCCGGGTGCAGCACCAGGATCTCCCGCTGCGGCTGCTCGATCTCCAGTGGCTCGTCTGGCACCCACTGCCGGTCCCGGACCGCGGCGGCGAGGACCTCCACCAGCACCGCGCGACCCTTCAGCGCGGCGGCCTCGGCCCCCTCGGTACGCCGCGCGGTGACCCCGGGAAAGAGGTCGGCCTGGGTACGCAGCAGCACCCCGGTCTCGGCGAGGGCGGGCAGCACCTGGGAGATGTAGCGCAGGAAGGTCGCATTCGGCCCGACCAGCAGCACGCCCCGGGTGGCAAGTTCACGCCGGTGCGTGTAGAGCAGGTAGGCCGCCCGGTGCAGCGCTACGGCGGTCTTGCCGGTGCCCGGACCGCCCTGCACCACCAGCGTGCCCGGCAGCTCGGCGCGGATGACCGTGTCCTGCTCGGCCTGGATGGTCTCGACGATGTCCCGCATCCGGCCGGTGCGGCCGGCGGTCAGGGCCGCGAGTAGCGCCGCCTCGCCGGTCAGCTCCTCGTGGGCGGTGGGGGAGGCGGCGGCAATGTCGAGCACCTCGTCGTTGAGGCCGGTCACCTTGCGTTGCCGGGTCCGCAGGTGCCGTCGTCGGTGGACGCCCTGCGGGTTGGCGGCGGTGGCGAGGTAGAAGGCGCGCGCCGCCGGGGCTCGCCAGTCGATCAGCAGCGGGTCGTAGTCGCCGTCGGAGTCGAAGATGCCGATCCGGCCGATGTAGTGCCGGCCGCCGTCGTCGGTGTCCAGCCGGCCGAAGCACAGGCCCTGCTCGACCGCCGAGTACTGCTCCACCTGCTCGCCGTACATGCGTACGGCGCTGTCGCGTTGGGAGCGGGCCTGGAGGGTGCCACCTGTCGCCCGGAGCTGTTCGGCCAGCCGGTGGGTGGCCTGTTCCCGCAGCGCGTCCAGCCGGCCGTAGAGCATCGAGACGTACTCCTGCTCCTGGCCGATCTCGTCGTCGTGTATCGGCGAATCGCCGGGACCGCCGGAGTGCTGTACAACGCCGGAGTTGCTTGACAAGCCATCTCGCAATTCGCTACCCTTGCCCGAAGGAACGGCTTGCATGCCGTTCTTTTTTTGTTCCCTGAACTGGTCAGGATACCGGGCGGCGCGACCGCCGGGGTGCCCATGGTGATACGCCCGGCTGGGCCGAGCGTGGGCAACGCCCCCGGGGACCGCGCACCGCGCGGGCCCCGGGGGCGTTGGCGACAAACGTCAGCCCCGGGCCACCTCGTACAGTCGCTCCGGGGAGACCGCCCCCACGATCAGCCGGCCGTCGTCGGTGAGTAGCGCCGTCACCAGATCGGTGCGGAACAGTCGACCGCTGCCCCAGTCACCCTGGACCGCCGGCAACTGACCGGCGAGCAGGTCCAGGTCGGGCGCATCCTCGGCGGCAGCGGTGGGACGCTCCACCTCGTCGATCTTCGCGACCAGGACCGTGGTCCAGCCCGTGCCGACGGTACGCAGATCGGGGTGCCCGCCGTCGTTGGTCGGTCCCGGCTGCTCGGACTGCTCGGGATGCTCCCAGCCGCCCTTCTTCTCGGTGACCTGAACATCCGGTGGCGGGTTGAAGGTGAACTGGTCGGCATCCGGCCGGGCATAGTCGATCTGGGTGAACGCCAGCTCGAACGCCGGGCGATCCCCACCCGCGGCGAAGACCTCGAACCGCAGCGGCAGGTGCGCGGTCGCGTCGATGGCGATCCGGACCTGGTGCACCAGGGAGGCGGCGTCCCGGGGCGTGAGCACCAGCTCATACGCGTCCCGCCCGGCGACCGTCGCCGACCGACCGACACTCACCTCGGTCGTGGGATCAACTGCGGCGAGGGCCTGCGCGGCGGCCTCCTGCGGCGTCGCCGGCATCTCCGCCGGGTTCGCAGCCTCCTTGCCCTCCGGCAGCACCCGGTGGGTTGCCGTGTTCGTTCGGCTGTTCCACAGCCACACGTCCCGTCCGTTGCGGATGAAATCCCGCTGCCCGAGCGTGTCAACGAGCGCGATCCGCTGCTGGTCCGGCCCGGAGTGCCAGACCCGCAACGTGTGGGAGCCGGTCAGCAGGCTGGCCGGACCATCCGCGGCGACCAGGCCGGCGATCGGGGGCAGGCCGAGGTCGGCCCGCTGCACAACGGTGCCGGAGAGACCCTCGAAGCGGGCGGTCTGGAGATCGACCAAAAGCTGGGCGGCGGATCGGGGCGGCAGGCTCGGCTCGGCTTCGGCGGCGAAGCGGCCCAGCGCGGCGCCGCCGCCGATGACGGTCACGACGGCGGCCACCGGAACCAGCCACCGTAAGGCGGGACGGCTTGTCAGAACGGACATCGGGCACCTCCTACCGACCATCCTGCCGAACGCACCCTGTGCGGACGCTGAGGACGGCGTTTCCGGCGCGCCCAGGCCGGTGGCACTCTTGACCCGTGCGACTGCTGGTGGTGGAGGACGAGGCGCGGCTGGCGGCCGCACTGCATCGTGGGCTCCAGGCCGAAGGCTTCGTGGTGGATGTGGCCTCGACCGGGCCGGCCGGCCTGGATGCGGCCCGGCACGGCGACTACGACGCGATGGTCCTCGACGTGATGTTGCCCGGCCTCTCCGGCTACGAGGTGGTCCGCCGGCTGCGGGCCGAGCGGCGCTGGCTGCCGGTGCTCATGCTCTCGGCCAAGGACGGCGAGTACGACCAGGCCGACGGGCTGGACTGCGGGGCCGACGACTATCTCACCAAGCCCTTCTCGTACGTGGTGCTGCTGGCCCGGCTGCGCGCCCTGCTGCGCCGCGGTGCACCGGAGCGACCGGCGGTGCTGACCGTGGGGGACCTGCGGCTGGACCCGGCCCGGCGGCGGGTGACCCGAGACGGCGCCGAGGTGGCGCTGACCGCCCGGGAGTACGCCCTGCTCGACTACCTGATGCGCCGCCCCGGCACGGTGGTCTCCAAAATCGAACTCCTCGACCACGTCTGGGACGCCAACATCGAGACCGCTCCGAACGCGGTGGAGGTGTACGTGGGATACCTGCGCCGCAAGCTCGGCCGGGACCGCCTGGAGACCGTCCGCGGGGCCGGCTACCGCCTCGTCACCTCATGACCGAACCCGCCGCGCCTGCCGATCGTTCCCACCCCGACACGGGCCCCCCACCCCGCACGGCCGGCCGGGCGCGCGGACGGCGCTGGACCCCCCTTGGCCTCCGCGGACAGCTGATGGTGATCGGCGTGCTCGGCGTGTCGGCGGGGCTCGTCGTCGGCGGTCTGGTGCTGCTGGCCGTGCTCAACTGGACTCTGCACCGCAACGTCGACACGGAGGCGCTGCGCACCGCCGACGCCATCGCGCTGCTGGCCGCCGAAGACGCCCTGCCCGACCCCCTGCCCGTCGCCGGCAGCCAGGTGCGGGTTCAGGTGATCGACGCGCGGGGACGGGTCCGTGCCGCCTCCATCGACGCCGACCGGCTGGTGCCGATGGTCCGGCCGGAACAGGTCGACCGCACCGCCCGCGCCGGCATCACCGTGCCGGGGCAACGAATGGGGCTGACCGGGCCGATGCGGGTGGTGGCCGTCCCGGCCGGCGTCGACGGCGACCCGCTCACCGTGCTGGTCGCCCGCTCGCTGCTGGACGTGCGGCAGAGTATCCACGTCGTCCAAACTGTCCTGCTGGTGAGCTTCCCGCCGCTGGTGGGTCTCCTCGCCCTCGTGGCCTGGCGGGCCGTTGGCGCGACGCTACGCCCGGTGGAGGCGCTGCGCCGGGGCGCCGAGGAGATCACCGGTCGGGACGGGCGCGGCCAGCTACCCGTACCAGCGTCACAGGACGAGATCCACCGGCTCGCGGTGACCCTTAACGACATGCTGGATCGGCTGCGCGCCAGCCGGGACCGGGAGCGGGCGTTCGTCGCCGACGCCGCGCACGAACTGCGTAGCCCGCTGACCAATCTGCGGACCGAGCTCGAGGTCGCGCAGCGGCTGGGGGACCGGACCGACTGGGGAGCCATCTCGGTGGACCTGCTGGCCGACACCGAACGGCTCGGCCGGCTTGTCGACGACCTGCTGCTGCTCGCCCGCCTTGACGAGGCCCCACCCGCCCGCGGCACCGGGCCGGTCGCCCTGGGCGCCCTGCTGACCGAGGTGGCCGCTCGCCACCCGGCGACGAGTGTCCAGGTGGCACCCTCGGCGGCGCCGCTCTGGGCGGTCGGCGACCTGGACGAACTGCGCCGGGTGCTGGTCAACCTGGTCGACAACGCGGTACGGCACGCCCGCAGTCGGGTGCTGCTCAGCGTCGAGCCGGACGGGCCCGCGTACCACCGGGTGACGGTGACCGATGACGGGCCCGGCATCCCGGCGGTGGACCGGGAACGGGTTTTCGGCCGGTTCACCCGGCTGGACGTCGCGCGCGACCGGGACGCCGGTGGCGCCGGCCTGGGGCTCGCCATCGTGCGCGAGTTGGTCCGGCGCGCCGGCGGTTCTGTCGACCTCGACGACGCCGACCCGCCACCGGGCCTGCGCGTGCGGGTAACCCTGCCCGCGCTGCCCACCGAGTAGCGGACGCGGCGTCAACCGCGCTCGGTGCAGACATCCCCGGAGCGGGCGATCGTCTCCGTCGACCACACCACCGCCACGGCGAAGCAGTAGTCGACGCCACCATTGAGCCCGTGCACGACGAATTCGGTGCTGCCGGCGGGCAGGTTGGCGAAAACGGCCTGCGACTCGCCGGGCTGGCCCCCCGAGACCACCACCGGGCCCTCTCCTCCCTCCGGGTAGGTCCAGCTCAGGGCGACGTTGTCCCGGTTGTCGGTCAGGGTCAGCTCACCGGGCGGAGTGCCGGGAGTGGTCGCCGGTGTGGTCGGAGCCCCGGTTACCGGGTCCGCCGCCGGCGGCGGTGTCGATCCGTCGAACCGGGATACCCCGGCGATCACCGCGGCTGTCCCCAGCAGCACCACCACCCCACCCACCACGAGTGGCAGCCGGTGACGGGGCGGCCGTGTGGCGCGCGGCACCGGCACCGGCAACAGCCGCGACGGCTGATCCGGCGGCGCGTCGGGCAACTCGTGGGGTTCGACCCGGCGGACCCCGTCGGCCTCCTCCAGGCGGGTCAGGGGAAGCACCGCGGGGGGTACGGCGGCACCCCAGTGTTCGGTCGACGACTCGGGCTGCCACGGGTCGTGCTCGCCCCCGCTGATCGGTGAATCCGGCGTGAAGGGCTCGGGTGGTCGGTGGACTGCGGCGCCGTCCACCGGTAGCCGGGGCGTCGGGACCGTCGGCGGCGGTGAGTATCCGGCCGTCGGATGCTCCTCGGCCACCGGCCGGGCCGGCTCCGGCGGACGGTACAGGTCGGCGGGTTTGTACCCGGGCTGCGACGGATGCTGAGGCCCGGCCTCATCCAGTGGCGCGTCGTCGGGTAGTAGCTCGTCGTCGGGAAGCGATCCGTGGTGGGGTAGCAGCCCGTCGTCGGGTAGCAGGCGGTCCTCGGGGAGCGGCCCCTCTCCCGGCGGGGGCGTCCGAGCGGCCGGCACGATCGGGGCCTCCCGCCCGTCTGCGGCACGGCCGCCACAGCGGTGCTCCGGATCAGCCGCCGCCCGGCCCAGCGCGGCCACCTGCCCCGCCAGTGGGTCCTCCTCGGCCAGGTGCTGGCGGCACAACTCCTCGGCCAGCGCCAGGCTCTCCTGCGCCGAAGCGAACAACCCGCAGTCGCGCTGCATCGCGCCGAGTCGGGCGAGCATCTTGATGCCGCTGGGATGCCCGTCGCCGTACACCTCGCGGTGCAGCTCCCACGCGTCGGCGAGCCGGTCGCGGGCCACCCGGCACTGTCCGCGGGCGTACTCCAGCGTGGCCAGATCGGCGTGCGCGGCGAGAACGCGAAGCGCCTCCGGGCCGTCCAGGGCGGTCAGCTCGATAATCACCTCCTGGTAGATCCGGGCTGCCCGGGACCAACTACCGACCCGGTGCAACACCGCGGCCAGGGTGGCGGCTGCCGTGACGGTCCGTTCGTCCGAGCGGCCGTGCAGGTGGTTGCTGGCTGCGTACGCGTAGGCGGCCCAACCTCGCGCGGCCTGCGGATCGCCGAGCCCCACCAGCACCCTCGCCTGTAGGCTCGCCAACTCGGCCAACTCGGCGCTGGCCTTGGTAGGCCGTGGGTCGGCGTCGGTCAGCGCGTCGGAGAGGAGCCGCTGGGCGCCGGCGAGGTCGCCGGTAGCCACCAGATGATGCGCGTGGTCAGTCAGGTCACCGAAGCCGGAAGGCACGCCCCATCGTGCTTAACCAGCGACGGTATGTACAAGACCCGCGCCGGTCGGGTTTCCTGAAGATCGCCAAGTCCTAGGTCAAACAGTGGATCGGTGCGCACCCTCCGACGTGTGGGGTGCCCCATCGCTCACCCACTCGTCCGGACCGGCACGAACCCGAGCACCGGAAGGGTCGTGGTCGGCGCGGGCCTGCGGCCACGGCGGTTGACCGCTTTTGGTGGCCCCGCCGCCCCCGGCCCATCCCGGTGCGGTAGAACCGATGACGTGATGGACGGGGTGGTACGGGAACTGCTCGGCCGGCAGCTCGAAGCGTGGTTGTCCCGGGCGGTTGCGCGGGGGCGGCCCAGTGTCGTGGCGCTCGCGTACGGTCCAGGGGCCCTACTCGCGGCCACCGACTCCGCCGAAGCGGTGCTCGGCGTGCTCGCCGAACACGCCAGCCAGCTTCGCGGGCGGCAGCTCACCGTGCTGGTGCTCGCTGACGGAAGCGAGGAACTCCCCGCCCGACTGGGCGCGATGGAGGCGACCCTGCCGGCCGAGACAGCCGTACACCTGGTGCCCGGCGGGCCCGCCCGGCTGCCGGTCGCGGTGAAGGCGGCCGGTGCCACGGGGGCGCCACTGCTGTCGTACCTGGACGGGGCCGGCGCCACCGACCCCGCCGTGTTGGCTGCCAGCGCCGCCGGCCGTCCCGCCGAACTCCTGCTGGTCACCGAGGCGGTGCCTCCGCCTGCTGCCTCCACAGCTGCCGGTGTTCCGCCTACTGCCTCATCGTCTGCTACCCCGGCGTCCGCTGGCCTGTCGAGCTCGGTGCGGGCCAGGCTCGCCGACGCCGGCTTCCCGCTCACCACCCAGGTCGACCTGGTCCCGGTGGACGGGTCACCCGCGCGGCGGCTCGCCTTCGGCACCGGCCACGACCGGAGCCTGGAGGCGTTCAAGGAAAACCTGTGGGCGGCGGACGACGACACCCTGGTCCGCTACCGGGACCCCGCCGACCCGGCCGGGCAGCTGCTCGACATCGCACCCGAGCCCGAATCGCTACGCCAGGAACTCCTCGCCGAGCTGGCCCGCTCCGGCCCCCGCACCGTCACCGAGCTGCGCCGACACGCTCTGACCGCGACCGCGTACCGGTCAGTCGACGTGCAGCGGGCGCTCACCGGGCTGCTGCGATGCGGCGCCGCTGTTCGCGACCCCGAGCACGGCCGACTCGGCGGTGACGTGGTCATCGCTGTGGCCCGGCATCTGTGACTGACCGTCGTCGGCGTCGGCGGGTGGGCGCGGGCGTACCAGGGACGGAGCGTCCCGGGCGGGCAGGGTGGGTGCCGAGTCCGGTTCGGTCGGCGTCGAGTGGTCGGCGGGGTGCTCCCAAGCGGCGCGGTACGCTCCCGGACTGACCCCGACCTCCCGGGTGAAGAACCGGCCGAAGTTGGTCGGCTCGGAGAAACCGAGCCGCTGGCCTACTCGCGCCACCGGTTCGTCGGTCGCCGCGAGGAGGCGGCGGGCCTGCAACGCCACCCGCTCGTCCACCACCTGCTTCGCGCTGCGCCCGGTGACCGCCAGGCAGGCGCGGGTCAGGGTACGAACGGAGCAGCCCAATTGGTCGGCGTAGTCCTCCACCCGTCGGCTGCGCTGGTAGCCCTGCTCCAACTCCCGGCAGAGCAGTCGGAACGTGTTGGTCTCGGTGCGCGACGCCGACCGCGGCGCGGGCTGAGACCCCCGGCCGGAGTCCACCAGCAGGGCCAGCCGTAGCAGCAGCGCCGCCAGCTGGTGGCGGAACAGTGCGGCGGGCGCCCCGCGATGCCGCTCGCAGTCCGCCGCGAGCTGATGGACCCCGGTGCTGATGGTCGCCCCGTCCGCACCGGTCAGCTCAAGCCAGGCCGGGGCCGCCTCGGGGGCAACGTCGAATCCGTGCAGCGCCGTCGACGTCCAGTGCACCACGATCGCACCAAGGCTGGATGGTCCACACCGAAGCACCTGGCCGGCCCGGACCCGCAGCAGTGTGCCCGGGCGGCAGGACAGGGTGTGGAAGTCCACCTCGGCGCGGCCATGCCCCGCGGTGACCAGGATGAGCAGGTCCCTCTCCACCAGGATCGGACGCAGCCACACCGGATCGGCCACCAGGTCACCGAAGCCGAGCGCCGCGCTGACGGCGGCGTCCCGAAAGTGATGAACAGGAGAGAACATCACCTGTGACGGTAGCCCCGTACGCCGATTCCCGCATCCCAGCGGGCACGTATCGAGGGAGTCTCGGTATGGGAGCTGCCCCCACTCGCCGAGCGGTGCCGGCGTCAGGGGTTGTGAGGGTTGAGCGAGGCGATTACGTTACCGAGCGGTAGGGGAGTACAGCGAGGGGATGGGCATGACGGATCTTTTCTCGGTTTCCGGCAAGACCGTCCTGGTCACCGGCGGCTCGCGCGGGATCGGCCGGATGATTGCCGAGGGTTTCGTCCGGGCCGGCGCCAAGGTGATCATCGCTGCCCGGAAGGCGGACGTCTGCACCGCGGTCGCCGGCGAACTGTCGACGCTGGGCGAGTGCACGGCGGTCCCCGTCGACCTCAGCAGCGACGCCGGCGCCGAGGCGCTCGCCGCCGCCGTACGAGAGCGGCACGACCGACTCGACGTACTGGTCAACAACGCGGGTGCCACCTGGGGTGCGCCACTGGAGGCCTATCCAGAGAGCGCGTTCGACAAACTCTGGGCGGTCAACGTCAAGGCCGTCTTCCGGCTCACCACCGCCCTGCTGCCCGTACTGCGTGCGGCGGGCACCGCGGACGAGCCCGCCCGCGTCATCAACATCGGCTCGGTGGACGGGATCCGGGTCCCCTGGATGGAGGTCTACGCGTACTCCGCCACGAAGGCCGCCGTGCACATGCTGACTCGCAGCCTCGCCCACCAACTCGCCACCGAACACATCACCGTCAACGCGATCGCCCCGGGCCCGTTCGAGAGCAAGATGATGGCGTTCGCGCTGGATGACCCCGCCTCCCGGGCAGCCATCGAGAAGCAGGTGCCGCTGGGCCGCATCGGCCGGCCGGAGGACATGGCGGGCACCGCGATCTACCTGTCGTCGCGGGCCGGCGCGTACCTGACCGGCGCGGTTATCCCCGTTGACGGCGGCATCACCACCCACGGCTGAGCCGGGCGCATCCGCGGCGCACCGCTTCGCGTACCGACCGGGGTAGCCGGGGTCGCGCGGACTCGGCAGCTCCGCGCGGCCCCGGCTGACCAGTCACCAGACTCCAGCCCCTTCGATCTCAGCGTCCGGCGAGCAGCCGGTTCACCGCCGTGTCGACGTCCAGGTGCTCGGCCTCCCGGCCGCGCGCGACGACGACGTAGGTCCGCCGCAGGAAGCGCACCAAGACGCTCCGCGGCACCTCAAACAGGGCGTTGCCATCTGGGGACGACAACGCCAGGGCGACGAAGTCCCCGCGCGGGGTGGCCCAGGGCCAGACCCGCACATCGCCGATGCCGGCCGGCTCATCGAGGCCGGTCACCAGCAGTTCCCGTGCGAACGACCAGCTGACCGCCTCGCCACCAGCCGATTCCGCATGGAACAGGACGTGGACGGCATACGGGTCAGCAGGGTCGTAGCGCAGACTGGCGCGCACCGGCAAGGCCGTGGCGTCAGGTGCGACGAGCCTTAGCGACGTCTCGACCTCTACGGTCGTCGGTCGGATGACACTCATGGACGTTCTCCCCCCGGCACCGCTGCGGGACGCGCGTGTCCCGCTTTTCCCATACTCAGGTGCTGCCCCTAGCTACGCTCCGCCATACGCTGACTTCACCCAGTGGTGGGAAGGTCTTCGGAGTGTCCTCCAGAATGTGAAAGTTCCTGTAGGATTTCCGGTTCTGCCCGTCCGCGGTGCCGATCGGCATCAGGTGCTTCAGTCGTCGACTACTCCGGTAACGTCCAGTCCACGGTCGCAGTGACGGGCGCGCGCCACACTGGGGGAGGAAAAGTGACGGAGCGATCCTCAGTGGATCGAGCCACGCCGCTGGGCCAACTGATCATCGCGACCCAGACGGCCGAACGGCGGGGGTGCGGGGTGTCGAACGAACAGCGGAGTAAGCCGGGCCGAACCGGCTCGGAGGCGGGCGCGCCGGCAGCGGGGGCGGCGCTCGTCCCCGCCCAGCGAGAACGGTCGCGGTGGCGCCAGCGAATCTCGACCACCCTCGCGCTGATTCGCGCCAACCCCACCGGCCGACTTGCCCTCAAGGTCTTTGTTGCGATCACTGGCGCCATCATCGTGACCGTCGGAATCGCGCTGATCCCACTGCCGGGCCCCGGCTGGTTGCTGGTGATCGCCGGCCTCGGGGTCTGGGCGGTGGAGTTCCACTGGGCGCGGCGGCTACTCACCTTCACCCGCCGGCACGTCTACAACTGGACCGAATGGGTTAAGCGTCAGTCACTCTCGGTGCGGTTTGTCATCGGCTCGGTCGGGCTCGTCTTTGTGTCGACCGTCGTGTGGCTGTCGCTCAAGTACAGCGTCGGCATCGACGTGGTGGCCTGGGTCCTGGGTCACCTGAGGCCGCGTTGAGGGCTCGGTTTGGGTCGGCATCGGCGATCAGGTAGAGTCATCCGAGCCAACGGGCGATTAGCTCAGCGGGAGAGCGCTTCGTTCACACCGAAGAGGTCACTGGTTCGATCCCAGTATCGCCCACCCAGCTCAAAGGCCACCTCCCATCGAGGGAGGTGGCCTTTCTGCTGCCCATACAGCAGCGAAGTACAGCAACGGCGGTAATTCTCTCGCGAAATGCGGTGCACATGACAGGGACACTCACGGTCGAGGAACTTCGTCAGGTGTGCACGATGTTGCTGGACGCCGTGCAGGAGCGGTTCGGTTCGGAGATTGATCTGTCAGTCCTCGACGTCGACCAGTACTGGAATGTGGACCTACCTTCTGCCTTCAATATCCGGGAGGACCCGGCCTCTGGAACTGACGTCGGGCAGAGCAGTGACGACGTGGCGGAGCTGCGTGATCTGTTGCGCGGTCCGGCGGACGACGAGCCGGTGCTCTGGCACGACCTGCAACATCTTGCCGGGGTGCTGCGGTTGCTGGCCTATCTCGATCTGCCTGCCGTTGAGGCAGACGAACGCTGAGCCCGGCGCCGGCTCGGGGCCGTGGTAGATCAACCTTCTAGGGGGTCGCCGAGGGCGTTTCAGGGCGTCGCGGGTCGCGGTGGAGGTGGCCTGGGTGTAGATCTCCATCGCTACGGAGAAGCGGGCGTGCCGGAGGATCTGCATGGCGACTCGCGGGTGGACGTCGAGTTGCGCGCCGGAGGCGCAGGCCCGTTCGGGTTGCCCCTGGTGGGCGTGGATGTTGGCGAGTAGGGCGAGGTTGAAGGCTTTGCCGCGTACGAAGCGATCGTTCATGCGTAGGGATCGGGCGGCGAAGCGTTCGGCGTGGGTGTTGCGGCCGAGGGCGTGGAAGCAGTGTCCGGACTTGGCGGACAGGTACGCCTCGTCGAAGTAGCTGAGCCATTGCGGGTCGGTGCTGCGGTCGGCTCGGTCGAGGGCTTGTTCTGCCTGGCGTTGTGCAGGGCGGTGGCGCTGGCTCATTCGTCGTTGGCTTTGGCCAGGGCGTGGGCTTGGATGACGTGTGCTGCGGCGGTCAGGGCGGGAAGTCCGGCGCGGTGGGCGGTCTGGCCGGCGGCTCGGGCGGGGTCGAGGCCGGCGGCGGTGTAGCCGAGGTAGGGGGCCTGGTGGCTATGCCGTGTTGGGCGGTGTCGTACGCCGGCCAGCCGGCCAGCCGGCGAGTTGGGCGAGTTCGGCGGCGGCGCTGAGCAGCTGTTGACCAGTGGGGTGGTCGAAGCGGCCGTCGGTGAGCAGCGGGGTCACCTCTTGGCTGTGGCTGGAGGGCTACGAGCTGGACGGCTCGGGCAATGCGGTGCGCCGTCGCCAGTTGTACGTCAGATACGACGGGATCGGTCGGCATCAGTAGACTGGGGTGTGCACTGGAACCAACGCTGACCATGTGGCCGTTGGTGCCCCCTTTTGTGCTTGGGTGGCAGTGACGGCGAGAACGTCGTGGGCACCGTCGCCGCAAATGTGCCCGATTCCAGGCCTCGCAGGGGGCATGGCTCCACCCGCCGAAACCGGCCAGCGATCCGCGTTTTAAGGTCGTCCAGACCTGCCCCGCACCCGAAAGATCATGTGTTCGATGCCTGATCCGTGTCTGCGGTCCTAGCTGCGCAAACGCCGCCGACGGAAGTGCGGCTGGAATACTAACGTCAAGGTATGCCCAACTCCAGGTCTCGCTGGTCGATGCCGCCGCAGGCTGTTTCGGCGCCCTCCGACATCTTGACATTCGTCCTCTCCGGAGTGGTAGCTGTGCTGCTCACTCGGGCGTATCTTCACGCGACCGGCTTCCCGCGATTCGACGCTGGAAGCCTACGCATCGCGCACGTGCTCTGGGGTGGTCTGTTGCTGACCGTAGGCTTTGGTGTCGTGCTGGTATTCCTCGGCAGCAGGGCGCGCTTCTTCGGCGCGATCCTCGGCGGGATCGGGTTCGGGCTCTTCATCGACCAGGTCGGCAAATTCGTCACCGCCCAGGCCGACTACTTCTACGCACCGGCGGCCGGCATCATCTACGCGGCGTTCGCCCTACTCCTCATCATCACCCAGGCGCTCCGGGAACGGACCCGGTTGTCCTGCACCGAACGGACGGCGAACGCCCTGGACACGGTGATCGGGGGCCTCGACAAGGGGTTGTCCGATCGGCGTAGACGCGCGGTACTGCGGCTGGTCCGCGACTGTGGTCCGGACGTGACGGAGGCGGTGGCCCGGCTGCTGGAGACCGTACCCCGGAGGGAGCCAGCCCGAGCCCCACTCCGGCGACCGTGGGCACGACGTGCCCGGCAGGCGATGGCCTGGGTGGTCAGCCGTCGGTGGGTAGTCGGCTTGGTGGTGGTCTACCTGCTCGGCGAGCCGCTCGTCGTCGTGGCGCGGGTCGGGGTGGATACAGTCGTTGGAGATCTACCGAACCATCAGGAATGGGGTGCGGTGCTAGGGGTCGCGTCCTCCGCGCTGGCCACTGTGGTGCTCAGCATCCGCGGGGCGCTGCTGCTGCCCCGCGACGAGGTGGGGGCCTTCCGGCTGTTTAGGCTCGCGCTTCTGGTGGACCTGTTGTTCGGTCAGGTCTTCAGCTTTACCGTTCACCAGTTCGGGGCGCTCGTTGGGCTCGCCATCGACCTATTCCTACTTGCGGTGGTTACCGTCAAGTATCGCGAGCTGCGCCGGAATGCATCGGCGTGAAACCTGAGGCGGTAGCAGCGATTGAGGAGCGCCCGAGCCAACGGTCCGGCCATACTCGACCAGACGAGTCAGGCGACCAGCAGCGGAACCGTGTGCCCCGATAGACGCCCGGGTTGGAGGTCACCACCACGCCACGCAACAGCCGCGCCTCGTACGCAGTGCGCCGAGTCCCCGCGGCCTGGCTCCGACACACCACACCAGGCGGGCTGGTTCGACCGGGCGCGGCAGGCTTTGCGTCGAGTGCGCGGTGGATCATGGTGAGTCACCTGTCAGTCATGATCTTGACGCCTCATGGTGACTCCGCCTAACTTGGCCTATCTTCCGGTGCAGGTCAGACGCGTGACCGCCGTTCCGCCCCAGGTCCGGGAAACGGCTGGAATGACGGCGTGGTCCGATACCCGCCAGACCCGCTGCCCGATTGGCGGTTTGCTTAGGTCCATGACCAACTCGCACCAGGATCAAGCCGTGCACTTCCGCTCCCTACACCGCCCCGGTCAACCGCTGGTGCTGCCCAACGCCTGGGACGCCGCGAGCGCCCGGCTGATCGAGGAGGCCGGCGCAGCCGCCATCGCAACTACCAGCGCCGGGGTGGCCTGGAGCGTAGGCGCGGGCGATGGCGAGACGATGGGCCGGGACCGCGCACTCGACCTGATCGCCCGCGTAGCGTCCACGGTCAGTGTGCCGGTCACGGCTGATATCGAAGGCGGGTACGCGGAGGACCCCGACGGGGTCGCCGAGACGATCCGCAGGGTGCTCGATGCCGGAGCGGTAGGGGTCAACCTGGAAGACGGTCCGCGGCCGCCCGCCGAACACGTCGAACGGATCGGGGCCGCGCGGAAGGCCGCCGGTTCGGCGCTGTTCGTCAACGCCCGGATCGACACCTACCTGCTGTCCATCGGAGATCCCGCCACCCGGCTGCGGGACACGCTGGACCGGGCGGCGGCCTACATCGCCGCCGGCGCGGACGGCATCTTCGTGCCCGGCGTGGCCGACGCCGAAACGATAGCGGCGCTCGCCGCCGAGCTCACCGTGCCGCTGAACGTCATGGCCGGGCCGGGCTCACCCTCGATCAGTGAACTCGCCGGCCTGGGTGTCACGAGGGTCAGCCTCGGCCCGGCGATCGCCCTGGCCGCGTACGCGACGGCGCGGCACGCCGCCCGCGAGTTGCTGACCGCTGGGACCTACCAGGCCCTCGACGGCTCACTGGGCTTCGCGGAGACCGACGCGCTGATGGCTGCGCCGGCCTGATGGGTGACGAACTGAGTGACACCGGAAGCGTCCGGCAGTGGACATCCATGGACTGGCGGACCGTTCCCGCAGGTCAGCTCCGGCGTGTGAGCACGTCGGCGCTCTCTGATCGTTCGTTCGGGACGAAGAGTCGCCTGTCGCAGCGGCACGCGTAACAGCCGCCCCTAGACTCGGGCGTCGCGGACTTCGCCGTAGGACGCCAAGTCGCTGGGTTGTCCTCCTCCGCTCTGGGGCGACGATCGAACTGGTAACGGCCGTCGGTGAGCAGCGGAGTCACCCCCTGGTGGAGGTAGCGGGCGACGGTATCGCGGGCATGTCCACCGCCGTACTGGTGGTCCAACTGGCGGTACGTGGCGGTCATGGCGCGGATGGTGTCGATCTCACCGACGACCGCCACCAAGGACAGCCCGTGAGCCATCCGCATTTACATCTGTGCCGGATTACGCATCGCGACTAGCCACCTTACTAGGACAGCTGGGCTAACCAGCTGAGGATTCGGCAGTAAGCGAGCGCCTGGACTACTGGCTGAACGACCCGGCAAGCACGCTCATCGGCGTCGACATAGCGGGGAACTAGCCGGAGTTGCGGCTTTGCACGCGAGTCCGCTCCTCGAAGTCACGGGCAAGTCGGGTCGCCTCGTGGCCATGGTCGTCGACGGGCAGCACCGCAGCAAGGGCATCGGGCGGTCCCTAGTTGAAGCCGCCGAGAACCGAGCAAAGGAATTGAGCTGCCTTCGCATGGAGGCTACGAGTAGCCGCCCCCGAGAGCACGCCCATCGCCTATACCGCCAACACGGATACGAGGACGTCTGTGAGCGGTCGGCACGCTTCATGAAGCACCTGCGGTAGACGTCCGAGCAGCCAGCGCCGACAGCAACAGTGACAGCAACCGGGCGGGACGAGGACGGCCCCGCTTGCCGAGCGCGGACAGCCGCCCGAGGTCGTAGACGTGGACGGACCCTGCCGGACGGAGCGCCCAGAACTTACACGCGAGGGGTCCTCATGCTTGGAGTTATCGGCCCCGGTGGTAGGTCTGTGCCTGGTGCCTGGTGACTATGCCGTCGGTGGGGGAGGGGTGAGCCAGGCGAGGGGTAGTCCGTTGAGGGCGGCTTCGGCGAGGCGGTGGGCGCTGGTGGTTTTGAGTGCCGTGCGTGAGCTGTCGATCCAGCGTTGGACGTTGTCGATGCCTTGGTGGCGGTATTCGACGGCTTGGACGAGGCATTCCAGTTTGTCGGCGTCGTGGGCGACGATGGCTTCGAGAGTATCGCCGGTTTCGTATTCGGCGACGGCGGAGGTGATGAGATCGGTGACGGCTGGTGGGCAGGCGGCGACCTGGTCGGCGGTGATGGTGGGGTTGGGCGCGGCGGTGAGGTAGCGCTTGGCGATGTGGGGGATGTCGGTGATCCGGGTTTCCTGGGTGTCGTGCAGGACGCACAGCATCGACACCCGGGCCGGGTCAGCGCCTTCCATGGCAGCGAGCATCATTCCGATGAGCGCGGTGCGGAACGAGTGGTCGGCGATGGACTCGGGTTGTGTGACGCCGGCGAACCACCAGCCGGTGCGGGCGGCACGTTTGAGGACGCCGGCTTCGAAGATGAAGCTCATGGCTCCGTCGGCATCGTGGTCGTCGTTGTTCATCTGTCCGTCCCTGTGCCGGTGATTCCGTCTGCGCGCAGGCTGTAGACGATAGAGGTTAGTTCCTGTCGGGATTGCGGACAGATGCGGTCGCTGTCCAGGATTCGGGTGCTGCGATCGAGGAGCATGCGGCCCTCGGCGGGGTTGCCCAGAGGGAGGCCGCGTCGCACGGCTAGCAGCGCCCAGATGTTGTGGATGTTGAGGTCGATAAGGGGGTGCGTTGAATTGAGGCGTTGGACCAGGTGCCGGAAGAGAACCGAGCCGTGCCAGTCTGTGAGCGGTGCGGGCATGAAGGAGTCGTCGCACTGGCGGTACGGGATCTCCCCGACCCAGTAGGCCGAGTAGTTGAGGGCGGCTCGCTGGCAGGTATCGTCCGGGTGTGCGTGGGCGAGGAAGTCCCGCAACGGCTCCGGGTCGCCCTGGTTGGCCAGGGATGTGACGACGGAGCGGGCGTCGGGCCACAGCGGTGACCAGGTGCGGAACGTGATCGTCCTGCGGGCGCGGGTGGTGGTCTGAGCGAGCCATGCTGCGGCTGTCCTGGTGGGGTCCATGCCCGCGAGGAAGCAGGCTTGCCGGTGCAGCAGAACGTTTGGGTCGCGTTCGGCGGCTGCGCGTTCGGCGAGCAAGTGAAGCCGGGCGAAGAACAAGCGTTGCTCGTCGGTGGGCAGGGTTGGTCCCGAGGCCACCGGACCTCGCCGGGCGTGGGTGACGGCTAGCCCTCTGGCGAAGGTCGGTGTTTGCCCGAGAACAGCCCAGAGGATCAGGTCGGTCAGCCGGTGGGTGAGGACGGACCAGCCGAGTGGCTGTTCAGCGATGTCGTTGCGGTCCGCCTGCCCGTTGAGGACCGCGGTGAGGATGAAGTCTGCCTCGGCGGCGTCGTCGAGTGCGGCGAGAAGGGTCACGTTCGCTCCGAGCCGTCCGAGTCTGCGCCGGACGGCGATTGCCTGCCCGAGCGGCATCGCCGCAAATGGACGACGTCCGGACTCCCAGCTCTGCACGGTCACTCGGTCCACGTCCAGATCGGTGGCGAGTTGCTCCTGCGTCAGCGGGATGGACTCCCGGATCAGCTTGAGAAGGTAGCCAGTCACCTCGCCGCGCTGTGGTGCTGATCGTCCGCGACCTGCCATTCGTCATCCCTCCGTTGACCGGTGGTCAACGTTTCCGCGTCAAACCAACGCTGTGGCGGACATGCGGCCAGCTCACTCGTACTACGGGTGAGTCCCACCGCCGTCGTTGTGATCGTAGCGTCGCAGTAACCGAACGTTCCAGATCCGGTCCCGTGGCTCGGGGGCGGCCATGGGGCGCTGCCCGGCGGAGGGAGCCAGTAGTGCGGGACAGGACATCACCGGGGCGACGCGTGTCCTACGACCAGTACCTGATCGCCGTCGCGATGACCATGGTACGGCGACACCGACCGGCATGGTCGTGGCACAAATGGAGGTGGCTGTGCCGGTGCGGGGCCGATCTGCCCTGTCGGAACCGACACCGCATCCCGATCAAC